>CBFGUK010000275.1:0-5308 GCA_965651925.1 uncultured bacterium
GGCTGGCGGACGGGGTCGCGGGGCAGGAACTCGCGCAGCACGGGCTTGATGTCGAGCACCGGGGTGCCGTCGATCGCATCGAGCCCGGCGACGTGCAGCGTGCCGCCGTCGCGGCCGACCACGCGCACCATCGTGCTGCCGAGGCGGTTCGGGCGGTTCTTGCCGCGCTGCGCAAAGATGCCGACGCGCGGCCAGGCGGGATTGTTGCGCGGCCGGCGCGCATCGCGCGTCACCTTGTCCGGCGCCACGCCGTGGAAGTGGAAGATCACCTCGGCATGCGAGAAGTCTTCGAGGCCGAGCAGGCACTCGGGATCGAGCTCCGGCACGAGCTCGATGCGCGCCGTCTCGCCGCCCCAGAAGTCGTCCTCCGGCGTGGCCCGCGTGCTGCGCACGAATCCGATCGGTTCGACGAGGATGGTCATGCCGCTCAGCTACGCCGCGGCGGCGGCGCTGGCCAGCGCCGGAGACGAGCGTGCAATCGCGCCCGCCGCCGCCGCGCCGACAGGTGGCGGTGGGGGGCTCTCGCACGCCAGCGCCCGGACAGGCTACGGTGGGCGGTCGGCGACCGGGCGGAACGTCGAGCCCGCCGCGGCGCAGCAAGAAGGAGTGTGATGGCTGATACCCGCGCCCGCATCGAGCAGATCTACCGCGACGTGGTCCGCCGCAATCCCGGCGAAACCGAGTTCCACCAGGCGGTGAAGGAAGTCGTCGAAACCCTCGGCATCGTCCTGCGCCGCTACCCGCAATACGCCGAGCACAAGATCATCGAACGCATCTGCGAGCCCGAGCGCCAGGTGATCTTCCGCGTCCTCTGGACCGACGACCGCGGCGAGGTGCACATCAACCGCGGCTTCCGGGTCGGCTTCAACAGCGCGCTCGGCCCCTACAAGGGCGGCCTGCGCTTCCACCCGTCGGTGTACCTCGGGATCATCAAGTTTCTCGGCTTCGAGCAGATCTTCAAGAACGCGCTCACCGGCATGCCGATCGGCGGCGCCAAGGGCGGGTCGGATTTCGATCCCAAGGGCCGCTCCGACGCCGAAGTCATGCGGTTCTGCCAGAGCTTCATGACCGAGCTCTACCGCCACCTCGGCGAGCACACCGACGTGCCGGCGGGCGACATCGGCGTCGGCGCGCGCGAGATCGGCTACCTGTTCGGGCAGTTCAAGCGGATCACCAATCGCTACGAGTCGGGCGTGCTCACCGGCAAGAGCCCGTCCTGGGGCGGCGCGCTCGTGCGCCGCGAAGCGACCGGTTATGGCCTCGTCTTCTTCCTCGAAGAGATGCTGAAGTCGCGCGGCGTGGCGCTCGAAGGCCGCACGTGCATCGTCTCGGGGTCCGGCAACGTCGCGATCTACGCGATCGAGAAGCTCCAGGCGCTCGGCGCACGCGTCGTCGCCTGCTCGGATTCCAACGGGGTGATCCACGATCCCGCCGGCCTCGATCTCGCGATGATCAAGCAGATCAAGGAAATCGAGCGCGGTCGCATCAGTGCCTACGCCGACGAGCGTCGCGAGGCCCGCTACGTGGCCGGCGGGTGCATCTGGGACATCCCGTGCGAGGTCGCGCTGCCCTGCGCGACCGAGAACGAGCTCGACGAGGACGCCGCGCGCACGCTCGTCGCCAACGGCTGCCTCGCGGTCGCCGAGGGGGCGAACATGCCGACCACGCCGGGCGGCGTGCGCGTGTTCCAGCAGGCCGGCATCGCCTACGGCCCGGGCAAGGCGGCCAATGCCGGCGGGGTCGCGACCTCGGCGCTGGAGATGCAGCAGAACGCCAGCCGCGACGCGTGGAGTTTCGAGCACAGTGAACGCCGGCTGGAGGAAATCATGCGCGGCATTCACGACGCCTGTCACGCGGCCGCCGAGGAGTTCGGCAGCCCCGGCGATTACGTCACCGGCGCGAACGTCGTCGGCTTCCGCCGCGTCGCCGACGCGATGCTTGCCTTCGGGGTCGTCTGAAAACCCGAAGAACACAGCTGAACACGGATGACCCACAGATGAACACGGAGCGCGACTCGCGATACGGACGGGCGTGAGCGCTTCCGTGACTGCTGCTTGCTGACTAGCGCCAGTCGTCGATCACCCACGCGTCGGGCTGGTTGAGACCCGGCGTGTTGGGGCGCTGCATCGCGACGCCCTGCACCTGGGTGCGGAACCCGTGATCGAGGAGGGTGCGCCAGGCACCCTCGCGCGCCGTGTTGACGCCGGCGACGAGCTCGCTCGCGCCGCGCAGCGCGGCAAAGCGTTCGCAGAGCTCGACCAGCGCCGCGAAGCGCCGCGCGGCCGCCGCCCCGGGCGCCGCCGCCGCGAACTTGACGTAGCACGTGCCGCTGCCCGCCTCGGTGCCCGGACCGGCGTGGCAGACGGCGAAGCCGGTGAGCGCGCCGTGGTCGTCGCGCAGCAGCAGCGTGTCGCCGAGTGCCTGCGCCTGCACGGCGGCGATCTCGCGCGTGAGATCGAGGCCGGGCAGCAGGGCGTCGGTCACGACGCGGCACTCGGCCAGTGCCGCATCGCGCTCCGCGCCGGTCAGCGCCGAGAGCCGCGCCGCCGGTGCGGGCGCGCCGCCGTCCTGTACCGGCTTCGCCATGAGCATGGTCAGAAAGCGCGGATGGAAGCCGTAGCGGCGATAGAGGCCGATGTGCTTCGGGCTCTGCGCGAAGGTGTACAGGCCGGCATGCGCCACCTGCCAATCCTCGAAGCGCGTCATCGTCGCCGCGAGCAGGTGGTGCGCGACGCCGCGGTCCCAGAGGTCGGGTCGGACACTCAGCGGACCGAAGAACGCGAAGCTGCCCCAGCGCGTCGCGAAGTTCGAGCCGGCGAAGCGGCCGTCGACGAACGCCGCCCACGCCGCGCCGGGATCGGTCTCCCAGCGCGTGCGCGTGTAGGCGCAGTCGCCGGTGAACGCCTGCGGATCGGGCAGGCCGAGAAAGGTCCCGAACGCGTCGCGGAACACCCGCTCGGCCTCATCGAGGTGCTCGCGCGCGAGCGGTTCAACTGTGATTTGCATTGCTCCGGAAGAACACAGATGGCCACCGATGACCACAGATGAACACGGAGCCTGCGCTCTGCGGCCATCCGTGGCCATCGGTGGTCATCCGTGGATTACTTCTCCTCCAGCGTCACGACCGCGTCCCAGTCGGCCGGGGGCGGCGACGCAAGCCAGGCGCGGGCGCGGCGGATGTAGAGCGCGGCGGGGTGGTCGTTCGGCCGCGCGTCGAGCACGCGCTCGAAGGCGGCGATCGCGGTGGCGAAGTCGCGCCCGCGGTAGGCGGCAAGTCCGGCGTGGAAGTCGGCGAGCAGGGGCGCCCAGTCGGCGGCGCTCGCCGCCGGGCCGAGGACCTCGTAGATCCGTGCCGCCTCGTCCTTGCCTTTGACGCGCACGAGGTCGAGCTCGCGGCAGACGACCGTTTCGCCGGCGGCGGCGATCGTCGCCTCGCTGGCGATGATCGTCGTGCCGTAGACCTTGTTCACGCCCTCCAGCCGCGAGCCGAGGTTCACGTTGTCGCCCATCACCGTCAGGCTGAGGTGCCCCTTGGAGCCCATGTTGCCGAACACCATCGGGCCGCTGCTGAGGCCGATGCGGATGTGCAGCGCCGGCCAGCCGCGCTCGGCGAGCGTCGTGTTCAGGCGCGCGAGCCGGTCGAGCATCTCCAGCGCCGCGCGGCAGGCGCGCGCCGCGTGATCGGCCTGCGGCACCGGTGCGCCCCAGACGGCCATCACCGCATCGCCGACGTACTTGTCGAGCATGCCGTCGTGCGCGAACACCACCTCGGTCATCTCGCCGAGATAGATGTTGAGCAGCTCGACGAGCTCCTCCGGCGCCAGCCGCTCGGCGATGGTGGTGAAGCCCTTCACGTCGCTGAACAGCACCGTCCGCTCGCGCTTCTCGCCACCGAGCCGCAGCATCTCGGGATGATCGCTGAGGAAGCGCGACAGCGCCGGGCTGAGATAGAGGTCGAGCATGCGGCGCGTGCGCCGCTTCTCGCGGTCGACGGTCATGTAGTGCGCGACGCTCACGGCGGTGTACGTCAGGCCGACGGCGAGCGCCGGATGGACGACGGCGAGCACGAGGCCGTCGCGCACGAAGAGCCACTGCGTCAGCAGCAGGTAGCCGCCGAGCACGGTGAGCGCGAGCAGCGCGCCGGTGATGCCCGAGGCGGAGCGCAGCAACAGGCCGAGCAGCAGCGCGCCACCGAGAACGGCCGCGACGTCCGGACCGACCCACGTCGGCTGGTGCAGGAAGTCGCGCCGCACGATGTTGTCGAGCACCGACGCGTGCACCTCGACGCCGGGGAACACGGCATCGAACGGGGCCGCGACGACGTCGCCGACGCCGACTGCCGTGACGCCGACGACCACCAGCGCATCGCGGAAGATCCCGGCATGGACCCGCCCGCCGAGCACGTCGGCGGCAGACACGTGGCGCAGCGTGCGGCCGGGACCGCGGAAGTTGATCAGCAGCTGCCCGCGCGCATCGACGGGCAGCGTCTCACTGCCGAGCCGGACCGCCTCGACTCCGGTGGGGCCGAGGCGGATCGCCGGCGGGCGATCCGGCCACGCGTGCTGCAGCATGGCGAGCGACAGCGGCAGCACGATGCGTTCGTCGAAGCGGATGGCGAGCGGCACGCGGCGGTAGAGCCCGTCGGGATCGGGGAGGAAGTTGAAGTACCCGAGTCCGGCGGCGGCGCCGGCGAGATCGGGGAGGTTCTGCGTCACGTGGCGCGCCAGCGGCAGCATGCCCTCCGCCGCGTCGGGGGCACGCTGCACCAGCGCATAGGTGCTCTCGCCGCCCCAGGGGCTCGGCTCGTCGAGGCCGAAATCGAAGAAGTAGCCGAGCACGATGCGCCCGGCGGCGCGCACGCTGCCGGCCAGGCGCACGTCCTCACCCGGCAGCCCGCTCAGGGCGCGCGTCAGCTCGACGCGGCAGGCCGGGCTCAAGGCGCCGTTGAGGCCGTCGACGCCGCACGCCTCCGTCCGCTCCGATTGCACGATGTCGACGCCGATCACGCGCGCGCCGCCGGCGGCGATGCGGTCGAACAGCTCCGCCACCCGGCCGCGCGACCACGGCCAGCGGCCGAGCTCGTCGAGACTCGCCTCGTCGACCGCGACGACCACCACCTCGTCCGACGCGGGTCCCGGCCCGCGCTGCAGCAGCCGCCAGTCGAGCGCACGCAGCTCGAGCACCGTGAGCGGCGCGCACCCGCCGATGCGCAGCGCCGACACCGCGCACCCGATGAGCAGCGCGAGCAGGAGCGAAATGCGGCGCATGGTAGCGCGCTCTCAATGCCGACGCGGCTTGTCAATACGCG
>CBFGUK010000276.1:0-5261 GCA_965651925.1 uncultured bacterium
CGACGGATGCGCATCGGGATCGATGCGCGGCGTCGATTCGGCTTTGTGGTCCTCGCCGTCTCGGTGGCTGCTCTGTCCTCGACGTCCCGTCAGCCGTAGTGGCCGCGGGCGCGCTGGGCGCGGACGCGCCACACTTCGGCGAGCACCTGGAGGTAGGCGGTGGCGGGCACGGTGCTGGCGGTGTGGTTGACCCAGACGATCGGCACCTCGCGGACGCGGAAGCCGCGGCGGCGCGCGGCGACGAGCAGCTCGACGTCGAAGCCCCAGCGATCGATCGTCAGCCGCGGCAGGATGTCCTCGATGCAGCGCGCGGTGAACGCCTTGAACCCCGCCTGCGTGTCGGCGATGCCCGGCACGGCGAGCAGGCGGATGATCAGGTTGCCGAGCTTGCCGCCGAGCTCCTTGTACCATGACTGGCGCACGACGATGTGCGCGCCGGCGACGTCGCGCGAGCCGATGACGACGTCGTCGCCGGCCTCGAAGAACGGCCAGAAGCGTTCGACGTGATCGATCGTCGTCGAGTTGTCGGCATCCATGAACAGCCGGTACGCGCCGCGCGCCTCGGCCAGGCCGAGCCGCACGGTGGCGCCCTTGCCGTGATTGCGGCCGTCGGGGTGCGCGATCAGGCGCAGCGGCACCGGCGGCGCCGGCCACTCGCGCACCAGGCGCGCGGTGTCGTCGGTGCAGCCGTCGTCGACGACGATCACCTCGGCGCCGTACGGCTGGCGGGCGAGATACGCGAGCACGTCCTCCAGCGTGCGCGGCAGGCGCAGCGCCTCGTTGTACGCGGGAATGACGACGGAGAGATGAACGGCGGGATCGACCGGCATGCGGAGCTCAGGCCTGCGCGAGCGGCGCGTCGGGCACGCGGCGCAGCAGCATCGTCTGCGTCGCGCAGGCGATCAGTGTACCGCGGTCGTCCCAGATCTCGGCATCGGCGCTGGCGAAGCCGGCGCGCGCGCGCCGCGCGTGCACGCTGGTGAGGATCCACTCGGCGGTGGTGTCCTCGAGGAAGTGCACGGTGAGATCGAGACTCGGGGCGAAGAACGGTTCGTGGTCGGGACCGAGCTTCTGGATCAGCGCCGGCGGCATGGTGTCGGCAATCGGCGGCAGGGCGAGCGGATCGAAGCGCCCGTCGGCGAGGCGCTGCGGCACGCGGTAGCGGAACCAGCGCGCGAGGCGCGCCGGCCCCGGCGCCCAGTTCCGCTCCCACCAGAAATGGCCGAACGCGAGGCGCGATTCGAAGTTGGCGAAGAAGCGCGGCCGCTCACCGGTGACGATCGGCGCGACGTCGAACGACGGACAGCCATCGGGCGGCGGCACAGCGGGCGGCGCGGTATCGAGCACGTCGACGCCGGCGCGTTCGCGGACGAACGTCGCGCTCACCTCGAGGCCGGGTCCCGGCATGCTGGTCGACGAGAGCTGCGCGCGGACCTGCGCCGCGGCGCCGCCGTGGCGCAGCACCTCGACGCGGATCTCGAGCGGTCCCGCCGGCACCGGCGAACAGAAGTGCGTGTTCGCCGACAGCGGGCGCAGCGCGGGATCGGCGAGCTCCTGCTCCATGGCGCGCATGGCGACGGTCATCAGCGCACCGCCCGAGGGCGTGCGGAAGTCCCAGGCGTCCGGCAGGTGCGCCGTGTACCAGCCGGGAGCGGCGGCGAGCCTCGTCACCGCGGTGTCGCGCGCCAGGTCGCTCGGAGCCATGAACGCCCACTAGTAACCTGTCCGGCTGTCAGGCGCCAAGCAGGGGCGCCGCCGGCAGCGGAGAATCGCGGCGCCGGCATTTTGTGCCTTCATCGCGCGGCGAGGTTTGCCTATGATGCGCGCGCGGAGGAGGTGTGGTGGATGACGGCCCACGTGGACGCAACTGGCGCGATCGACGAGCTGGAGGCGGTGCTGGCGGCCGGAGAGGAGCTCGCGCGCTGCGGCGAGGCCATCGAGATCCTGCGGCGCTGGCAATGGGATCGCGATCTCGATGAACGCTCCCGGCGCCGCGCGCACGCCCTGGTGCGGCGCTACTGCCGCGAGTACGCGTAACGGCCGGGCGCGGCTTCCGCCGCGCCGCGGGAGGACGTTGCCTGATGCATGCGGCGACGCGCGTCCGCGGCCGCGCAGAAGCGCGGCCCTCCAACGCGTTTCGCAGCGGAACCGACGTATCGGGGCGCGGCGCAGGCGGCGGCGCGCGTCAGCCGGGCAGGGGGTATGCGCGGGTGATCCACGCGAGCGCGTCCTCGCGCGAGGTGAGCTCGCCCTCGAGCTGGCGGTCCTCGACGGCGCGCAGGATCTCGCCGTAGAGCGGGCCGCGCGGGTAGCCGAGCGCGAGGAGGTCGCCGCCGCGCACCAGCGGCGGCGGGCGCAGCGGCTCGGCGGCGGCGAGCTCGATCTGCGCACGGCGGCAGAACTCGATCGGCGCGAGGTTGCCGTGCGAGGCGCGCGCATCCATCTCGGCCAGCGCCAGCAGCTCCTCGATGTGCGGCTCGGCGAGCAGGCGGCGCAGCGTGCTGCGGCGCATCTCCTGGACGTGCACGAGGCGCAGATGGTGGCGCACGAGCCAGCCGACGGTCTCCGCCGTCTCGCGGCTGCGGCGCAGCCGCTGGCAGATGGCGATCGCGCGTTCGGCGCCGAGCTCGGCGTGGCCGTAGAACGTGATGCGGCCGTCGGGGCGCCGCTCGGCGCAGTCGCGCTTGGCGACGTCGTGCAGCAGCGCCGCGAGCGCCAGCGTTTCGCTCGGCTGGCGCAGCTGCGCGAGCAGCAGCATCGTGTGCGTGAACACGTCGCCCTCGGGATGGTAGTCGGGCGACTGCTCGACACCGTGCATTGCCGCGACCTCGGGCAGCACGTGTTCGAGCAGGCCGCTCGCATCGAGCAGCTCGAACCCGCGCCGCGCGTCGCCCTCGGTGAGGATGCGGACGATCTCCTCGCCGATGCGCTCCCAGGCGATGCCGGTGATCGCCGCGGCGTGCGTGCGGATCGCCGCGAAGGTGGCGGGGTCGATCGTGTAGCCGAGCCGGGCGGCGAAGCGCACCGCGCGCAGCATGCGCAGGCGGTCCTCGGCGATGCGGGCGGCGGGGTCGCCGATCGCGCGGATGACGCGCGCCGCGAGGTCGGCGCGGCCGCCGACGTAATCGAGCACCTCGCCGGTCTCCGGATCGAGGAACATGCCGTTGATCGTGAAGTCGCGCCGCTGCGCATCCTGCTCGGGGGCGGCGGGGCGGACGCCACTCGGGCGGCGGCCGTCGTGATACGCCTCGTCGACGCGGAAGGTCGCGACCTCGATCGGCTGCCCGTCGGCGATGACGAGCACGACGCCGAACTGCGCGCCGACCGGCACGGTGCGCGGGAAGAGCGCCTGCACCGCGGCGGCGCTCGCGTCGGTGGCGACGTCGAAGTCGGTCGGCGGCTCGCCGCGCAGCAGATCGCGCACGCAGCCGCCGGCGAAGTACGCGACGTGCCCGGCGGCGCGCAGGCGCGTCACGACGCGGCGCGCGGCGCGCTCGGCGGCCGACGCCGCGGATGCCGGAGTCGCGCTCATTGCCGTCCCGGGTAGGCCCGCGGGACCGGGGGTGTCAACGAGGGAGCCGTCAGCTGGTCAGCCGGCGTGCGGCGCTCAGCGCGCGGGCGCCGGCTGCGAGCTGACAACTGACTGCTGCCCGCTCCGCTCCGGGCGGATCACCAGCACCTCGACGCCGTCCCACGACTGGGGCTCGCGCACGCCCGGGATCGTGTCGGCGAGCGCGGCCATCTTCGGGAAGAGCAGCGCGTGCGCGCCGGCGGGGCGGGGCGCCTGCGGATCGGCGAGATCGAAGCACGGGCGGTGCAGCTGGTTGAAACCGTGTGCGCAACCGAGGCCGCCGCCGACGAGCAGCGGCGCATCGAGGGGGATGGTGCGCACGGCGCGGTAGTGGGCCATCGCGAAGCGCGCGCCCTGCGGCACGGTCCGGGCGGCGGCGAAGTAGGCGTGCATGACGGGGAACACCGCCGCCGCGGCGAGCAGCGGCGCGGCGATGCCGAGACGGCGCGCGGTGAGGCCGGCGGCGACCGCCACCGCGGGCACGGCGCAGATCAGCACGCACGAGTAGATCGGGATGCTGCGGATGAAGTTGCCGGCGAGGACTGCCCCGAACCAGGCGGCGAGCGTGAGCGCCAGCGGCAGCGGGCGGGCGAGGAAGAGCCCGGCGACGGCGAGCAGCGTGACGAGCAGGGGAAAGAGCGGCACGTGGTAGGGCAGGAACGGGCTGCTGTCGAACCCGGTGCCGGCGAGCGCGGCGAGGGTGGCGCGCAGGTGGGTGTCCGCCAGCGTGGGGTCGAAGCCGTTGGACGTCCACGATGTGCTCACCGCGCGGCCGGCGAACGTCGTCGGCGCGCGCCAGAAGCCGTAGAGGAGCGGCGCGAGCGTGACGAGGAAGCTCGCGATGCCGACGGCGATGATGCCGCGCTGCCGCCACGTCGCGCGCCAGAGCAGGACGAGCAGCGGCGCGGCAGCGATCAACGGCACCAGCCGCGACGACTGGTAACCGTACCAGCCGGCGGCGAGCAGGGCGCCGGCGAGTGCGGCCGCCCACCAGCGCCAGCCGGCGAGCACCACGACGGCGAAGGCGACCGACCAGGTCGCGGTCGTCCACACGTTGCACATCGCGAGCCGCTCGAAGTGCAGCTCGAGCGGCAGGCACAGCACCGCGGCGGTGGTCAGCGCACCGAGCGCGCCGGCGAGCCGCCCGCTGGCGGCGACCAGCGCCACGGCCTGCACGGCGCCGAACAGCGCCGTCATCAGGCGGCCCGACCACACATCGCGCCCGAACAGCGTGTCGGAGAGGCCGAACAGCCAGAAGTGCGCGGTCGGCAGCGAGTTCGGACCGAACGTCCAGGGCGGCGAGGGGTTGGCGAACTCGGCGATGCCGACGGCGAAGAACCCCGCCTCGTCGCCGTCGATCACGGCCGGCACCGCGCCCCAGTGCAGCACGCGCGGCAGCAGCACGACACAGCAGGCGAGCACGATGGCGGCGCGGTCCCGCGACACGCCGCCGCCGGTACGACGCGGACCGTGGCGCGTCAAGCGCCGCAGGGGCGGCGGCGCCTCCTGTGGAAGGCAACGTCCATCCGCGGCGCGGCAGAAGCCGCGCCGTCCAACGCGTCGCCGGATGGTACGGCGTGCGTCCGAGGTAGCGCGCTGCCTGCAAGACGCGCTGGAGGGCCGCGCTCCCGCGCGGCCGCGGACGCGCGCCGCCTCATGCGACAGGCCACGTCCGTCCGCGGCGCGGCGG
>CBFGUK010000277.1:0-5259 GCA_965651925.1 uncultured bacterium
TCGAGGTCGTGCAGGTCGGTGTCGAAGTTCGGCACCGTCGCGACCACCGTGCGCGCCGGCAGCTGGCGGCGGAACGCGTCCATGCGCCCCTGGTCGCCGCGCGCCTGCGTCTCGTAGCGCAGGAAGTTCTCGACCAGGCGGCCGGCGCGCTCCGCGTTGCGCACCGCCGCCTGCACCTGCTCGCGCAGCCACCGCTCGTCGACCCCCGCGTCCTCGGCGAGCGCCGCGCGCCGCACGCGGTTGAAGATCACCGCCCGCAGCGCGATGCCGAGCGTCTCGATCTGCCGGCAGAAGTCCTCCGCCTCGCCGAGCACCTGTTCCTCGGGCGAGGTGACGACGATGAACGCGGTCTGCTTCGAATGCAGCAGCGCGTCGACCGCCTGCACGCGCGCCTCGAAGCCGTCGAACAGCCCGCTCATGGCGGTGAAGAACTCCGAGATCTCGACCAGCGCCGTCACGCCCGTCGCCTCCTCGAGCCGGCGCAGCAGGCTGCCGGCGGCGCGGTTCACGACGCGCAGCGTCGACCAGCCGGCGGTGACGTACGGCTTGATGAACCAGCGGATGACCTGGCGGTCGAGGAACGCGGCGATGCGCTGCGGCGCGTCGAGGAAGTCGAGCGCGTGCCGGGTCGGCGGCGTGTCGACGACGATCAGGTCGTAGCGATCGCTGGCGTGCAGCTCGGCGAGCTGCTCGATCGCCATGTACTCCTGCGAGCCGGCAAAGCTGCCGGACAGGTGCTGGTAGAAGCGGTTCGCGAGGATGCGTTCGCGCACCTCGTCCGACGGCGCGTAGCGCTCGACGAGCGCGTCCCAGGCGCCCTTCTGGTCGAGCATCATCGCCTCGAGCGAGCCGCCGCCGATATCGACGCGGCGTGCGGAGTTGCCGAGCTGGCGCAGGCCGAGCGCGTCGGCGAGCCGGCGCGCCGGATCGATGGTCATCACCATCGTCCGCCGGCCCTGCTCGGCGCCGTGCACGGCGAGCGCCGCGGCGGTCGTCGTCTTGCCCACCCCGCCGCTGCCGGCACAGATCAGCACGCGGTGGCTGGCGACGATGTCGGCGAGCGTCTTCATCGCCGCCCCGTCCGGCGCGGGCGCGCCGCCGGCACGAGGTGCCCGGCGAGCACGCGTAGCTCGTCGAAGCCGAACTCCTCGCTGAACAGGAACGGCAGGTCGATGACCGGCAGGTCGACCGCGGCGAGCAGGCGCTCGCGATGCCGCGCGTTGAGCTCCGCCCAGGCGATCTCCTCGCGCGCCCGCGCGGCGACGGCGGCGAGCAGCGGCCGGGCGCGCGTCGCGCGCGCCTGCGCCGCGGCGCGCTCGAGGCGGCCGACGTCGGCGGCGACGAGGCCGCCGGCGTGCAGCCGGTTGATGAACAGCAGCCCCGGCGGCATGCCGAGGTCGTCGCGCAGCGCGCGATACATCGTGATCGTCTCGTTGACCGGCATCTCCTCGGCGGTGGCGACGAGATTGACCGCCGTGCGCTCGGGGTCGATCAGCAGGTCGACCAGACGCTGCGCCTCGCGGTGCACGAGCCCGATCTCGAACGTGTCGCGCGCCGCGGCCGGCATGCGCAGGTACTGCAGGCCGTGGCCGGTGGCCGGCGCGTCGACGATGACGTGATCCCAGCGGCGCGGCGCGCCCGCCTCGCCCGGGCGCTCGGCCTCGTACCAGATCTTGCCGATCGTCATCAGCTCCTTCAGCCCCGGCGCCGCGGCGACGAAGTACTGGTAGATCTGACTCCGGAAGACCGTCTGCAGCAGGCGCTGCATCGGGATGATCAGGCCGAGATACTCGGCCAGCGCCGCGCGCCCCTCGATCGCCATCAGCCACGGGCCCGCCGCGCTGCGCACCGCCTCGCCGAGCGGCCCGGGCGTCGTGTGCAGGAGCTGCGGCGCCCGCGCCACGCCGTCGACCTCGCAGAGCAGCACCGAACGCCCGCGCCGCGCCGCCTCGAGCGCCAGCGCACAGGCGACCGTCGTCTTGCCCACGCCGCCCTTGCCGACGACGAACAGCAGGCGACGGGTGAAGAGGTCGTCGAGCGTCATGCAGGCCGGACGAAAAGCGTGACCGGTGACCGGTGACCGGTGACCGGTGAGGGAAGTGCTGACGAGCTGACGAGGGAACGTGCTGACGTGCTGACGTGCTGACGTGCTGACGTGGCGCTACCGTGCCGCGAACGCGGTGCTCGCAGGTGCTCCAGATGTCGCCCTCGCATGTGCCGGTCACCCTACGTCAGCACGTCAACACGTCAACACGTCAGCACTGCATTCACATCGCCGCTCGCCGCGCACACCGCACCAGTCACCAACTCACCGGTCACTGGTCACCGGTCACCGGTCACGCTTCCTCGTCATCCCACCGTCTGAACGCCACGCACGCGTTGGCGCCGCCGAAGCCGAACGAGTTCGACAGCGCGACGCGCGGCGCGGCGCGACGGGCGGCGTTGGGCACGTAGTCGAGGTCGCACTCGGGATCGGGCGTGTCGTAGTTGATGGTCGGCGGCAGCCAGCCGTGCGCGAGGGCGAGCGTCGTGTAGACCGCCTCGATGCCGCCCGCCCCGCCGAACAGGTGGCCGGTCATCGACTTCGTCGAGCTCACCGCCAGGCGGTGCGCATGGGCGCCGAACAGCGCCTTGATCGCCTGCGTCTCGTTCGTGTCGTTGTACGGCGTCGAGGTGCCGTGCGCGTTGATGTAGTCGACCGCGGTCGGATCGATGCCGGCGCTCTCGAGGGCGAGCCGCATGCACGCCGCCGCGCCGCGGCCGTCGGGCGCCGGCGAGGTGATGTGGAACGCATCGCAGTTGGCGCCGTAGCCGACGACCTCGGCGAGGATGCGCGCGCCGCGCTCGCGCGCGTGAGCGAGCGACTCGAGCACCAGCAGGCCCGCGCCCTCGCCGATCACGAAGCCGTCGCGATCGCGGTCGAACGGCCGGCTGGCACGCGTCGGCTCCTCGTTGCGCGTCGACATCGCGCGCATCACCGCAAAGCCGCCGACCGCCAGCGGCGTGATCGCCGCCTCCGCGCCGCCGCTGATGACGACGTCCTGCTCGCCGCTGCGGATCAGCCGGAACGCCTCGCCGACCGCCTGCCCGCCCGAGGCGCAGGCACTGGTCGGCGTGTAGTTCACCCCCGTGCAGCCGAAGCGGATGGCGATCAGCCCCGGCGCCATGTTCGCGATGACGCGCGGAATGACGAACGGCGACAGGCGGCGGATGCCGCCGCCGAGAAACGCCTCGTGGTACTCCTCGAGCGTCGCGAGGCCGCCCATGCCGACGCCGACGACGACGCCGACGCGATGCGCGCGCTCCGGGGCGATGCGCAGCCCGGCGTCGTCGACCGCCATCTGCGCCGCGGCGATCGCGAACTGCGCGAAGCGGTCGACCTTCTTGATGTCCTTCTTCTCGAGCCAGTCGCCCGGCTCGAACGCGCGCACTTCGCCGGCGATGCGCACCGGCAACGCGCTCGCATCGAAGCGCGAGATCGGCCCGATGCCCGACTGCCCGGCGAGCAGCGCCTCCCAGTTCGCTGCCACGCCACAGCCGAGCGGGCTGACGACCCCGAGGCCGGTGATGACGACGCGCGTACGCTCGCCGGACATCGCCGCGACATACGCGAGCGCTGAGCAGGGGGTCAAGGTGGTCTGACTGCGCGTGGCGTATGGCTTCCCGCCAGGCCGGAACGATCAGCCACCGAGGCACAGCCGACCCGGGGTCCAGGGACAAACGGCGCCACAGACACCCGGCCCGTTGCCCCGGGACCGGGGGCGCGCTAGCCTCGCCCGCATTGTGGATCCCGAGCCTTCGTCGGCCCGTGGTGTGGTGACGTCCTGATGGAGTCGGTCACCTTCCTGTTCATCGTCCTCCTCTGCCTGGTCGCATCGGCATTCTTCTCCGGCAGTGAAACGGCGCTGCTGCGCATCCGCGGCGGCGACCTCGACGAGGACCTCAAGGCGCCGAAAGGCCCGAGCGTGCTCGCCGCGCGCGAGCTGCTGCGCTCACTGCAGCGGCTGCTGGTCACGGTCCTGCTCGGCAACAACGTCGCCAACACGCTCGGCGCCGCGGTCGCCTCCGCCCTGGCGGTGCGCTACCTCGGCGATTCGTGGGGCATCGTCATCGCCACGGCGGTGATGACCGTCGTCGTCTTCCTGTTCGGCGAGGTGATGCCCAAGGCGTTCGCGGCGAGTCACCCGAAACGCGTCGCCTACCTCGTCGCCCTGCCGCTCTACCTGCTCCACCAGCTCCTGCGGCCGCTGCACATCCTCTACGACCGCATCATCGATCCGCTGATCGAACGGCTGGCGGGCGGCGCCGACACGGCGCCGCAGATGAGCTCGGTCGAGGAGCTCATGCGGCTGGCGCGGGGCGCCGAGGCGCAGACGCCGACCAGCGACCGGCCGATCGGCATCATCGCCGCCGCGGCGCGCGCGGTCGACATGACGGTCGCCGACATCATGGTGCCGCGCACCGAGGTGGTCGCGTTCTCGGTCGACACGCCGCCCGCCGACCTCCTCAAGGGTGTCCTCGAGGAAGGCTACACGCGCGTGCCGATCTTCGACGGCACCATCGACCGCGTCCTCGGCGTCGCCCATCTGAAGGACCTCGTCGAGCTGACGCGCGACGACACCGGCGACGTGCGCCGTTTCCTGCGGCCGGTGCTGCAGGTGCCCGAACGCAAGCGCATCCTCGAGCTGCTCACCGACATGCAGAACGCCTTCGTCCACTTCGCCATCGTCAAGGACGAGTTCGGCGTCACGCTCGGCATCGTCACCCAGGAGGACATCCTCGAGGAGCTGGTCGGCGAGATCCGCGACGAGTTCGACCGCGACGAGCTGCTCACCATCCGCCCCGCCGCGCCGGGCCGCTATCAGGCCCTCGGGCGTGTCAGCGTCCGCGACTTCAACCGCCAGACGGGCTGGAAGGTGCCCGCCGAGCCGAGCGACACCCTCGCCGGCCTGGTGTTCAACACCCTCGGCCGCACGCCGCGCCGCGGCGAGTCGATCCGCGTCCCCGGCTACGAGATCGTCGTCACCGACCTGTCGCGCAACCGCGTCAGCCAGGTGCAGGTGATCGAGCGCCCGGACGAGCTCGCCGCCGCCGCCGCCGAGAGCGCCTGAGGGCGGGGATAACGGGTTATCGGGTTAGGGGGTTGGGGGTTACGGGGCAGCCACGGAGGCGCAGAGCCACCGAGTCGGGTCAATTCACTCGACTCGGCGTCCTCCCACTCTCGGTGGCTATCCTGGTCGCGCCCCCTAACCCCGTAAC
>CBFGUK010000278.1:0-5243 GCA_965651925.1 uncultured bacterium
CCTGACCCTCTCCCCTGGCGGGGAGAGGGGACCGTGGCCGGCCTAGCCGCGGTCCCTGGCCTGCGCGCGGGCCAGGGCGGGGCGGGCGTTGCAGCGCGCGAGGTAGGCGTCGACGACCGGATCGGCGGGCAGCATGTCGCGCATCCACTGGCCGAGGCTGGCGATGAGGATGTCGGCGGCGGAGAAGCGGTCGCCGAGGATGTAGGGGTGGGCGCCGAGCGCGGCGAGGATGCGGCGGTCGACGGCGGCGCGGTCGCGGAACGTGCGCTGCAGCGCCGGGTTGTCGGCGACGCCGGCGGAGGCGAAGTGAATCACCGGCTCGATCACCCCGGCGTAGTAGGCGAGCCAGGTGAGATACGGCCCGCGCAGCGGGTCGCCGATTGCGGGACTCAGGCCGGCGGCGGGGAACGCGTCGGCGAGGTACTGCACGATGGCGATCGACTCGGTGATCAGCACGTCGCCGTCGACGAGCGCCGGGACCTTGCCATCGGGGTGGGGATTGGCCGGATCGACCGCGCCGGAGCCGTCCATGCGCGGGATGTCGGTGAGCCGGATCGCGTAGTCGGCGCCGAGCTCCTCGAGGAGCCAGACGATGCGCGACGAGCGCGACAGGGGAGCATGGTAGAGCGTCAACATCGGCAACCTCCGCAGAGTCCTTGAGCGGAGGATACCGGAGGCGCGCCGGCCTCACGAGGGTGCGATCGGCCCGGCGCGCCGCGAGACGTGATCAAGGACTGGCGCGCGCGGAGGAGCGGCGGGGAAGTGATCAAATCGTCCGCGCCCCGCCGAGCCTCCGCGCGCGTTCCGCGGTGGTGCACCGGGAGCGCGTCAGGCGCGCCCCCGGTGCGGGTCAGTCGCGGTGCGGCTTACTGGCAGGTATCGGCATCACAGCCGCCGAAGATCGTGCAGTCATTCTTCGTGGCGGCGTTGCAGGCCTTCGAGCTGCCCGCCGGGCCCGGCGACTCGAAGCAGAGGCCGAGATCCTCGTTGCAGAGCGGCTCGTCGTGACAGCTGTCCTCGACCTCCTCACAGGTGTCGCTCTCCGGGTCGAACGCGCCGCCGTTGTTGAAGCAGTCGATCGCGTCGATACAGTCGCCGACGTTGCCGCCGAGACACGCCGCGTTGCAGCTGCTGAACAGCGCGCCGAGCGCGGCATCGCCCGAGCAATCGGCGCCGAAGCCGCTGACGACGCAGTTCAAGGCCATCACCGTGAGCTGACGCGCAAGCTGCAGGGGGGCCGCGCGGTTGGTGCTCGGCGCGACGCAGATCGCCTCCAGCGCCGACGCCTCATCCTCGAGGCTGGTGCTGCGGATGCATTCGCCGCACACGGTCACCGGCGTGCCCGCGTTGGCCGCGGCGTCGAGGATCGCCTGGGTGATGTTCTGACTGCCGCGCTTGTCGGTGCCGGCGTGCGTGCCGTAGAACCCGCCGGTCCGACAGATCGCCGTGGTACCGGCCGGGATCGCGGTGCGCGTCGGCGTGCTGGTCGGCGGTACGGTCGCCGTGTTGGTCGGTGGCAGGGTCGGGGTGTTGGTCGGCGGCAGTGTCGGCGTGTTGGTCGGCGGTAGTGTCGGGGTATCGGTCGGCGACGGTGTCGGTGTGTCGGTCGGTGTGTTGGTCGGCGTCGGCGTGCACGTCGGCTGGCGGACGAACGCGGAGTTCGTCGTCGCCTGATCGAACGTCAGGGCGCAGTCGCGATCGATCGTGCACATCGTGATCGTCGGATTGCCGCTCGAGCACGTGCCGGCACCGGGTTCGCCGGTCGGGTTGTTGCACACGGCGGCAAACTGGTCGCCGCCACCGACGCACGTACCGCCGTTGCAGTCGTCGTCATCGAAGCAGCTACCGCCATCGTTCGCGCCACCGGAACAGGTGCCCGGCTCGGCGGCATCGAAGCCGCGCGCGCGCGCCTCGTCGGCGAGCGCCGTCGTCGTGCCGCACGCCGCGACCGACCCCGCCGTCGACTCCTGGAGCGTACAGCAGACGAAGTCGTCACCCGTCCCGCCGCTGCCGTCACTGGTCGCCAGCGTGACCGGGAACGATCCGATCGCCGTGCCGCCGACACAGGTCACGCCGGAGCGCGAGCCGCCGAGCCGGCAGTTTGCCGCACTCACGCCGCTCACCGGCCCGCCGGGAAACGGCACCTGGTTGGTCAGGGCTTCGATCTCTGCCGGGTGGGAGGTGTCCTGGTTCTCCAGCGTGATGGCACAGTTCACCGGCGTGCCCTGGTTCACGATCGTGTCGCACGTCTTGGTGATGTTCACCCCCGTCGTGTGGTCCTGCGCCGCGGCCGCCAGCGGCGCGACGAGTGCCCAGCAGAGGCTCGCGCCGGCCAGCAGCCAGCGGGTCAGGGGGTGCAGCCTGGTGACGCGATCGGCGGCTGTGATGCGTCGAACATCGTCGTCCATGTGTGGGTCTCCTTGCTGAGGTTGATGGAATCCGGTCGGAACAGCTGTCGTGGAACACGCGAACGCTCTGCCTCCTTTCTGGCGCGACGCCGCCCCTCCCCGAACGCGAAGCGGGCGACCGCTCCGGACGTGAGTTGTGCTGCGTCGGGACACGCGTGCGGCGGGGCAAGCCCGATGACGCGACGCGTGATCACGGCGTACGATGCATCCTCCCCCGAACGGTGGTGCGGCCAGCGACGTCGACTGATTCTCTGTCGGAAGGCTTGCGCGTCCTGGCCGTGTTCGGTGCGGGTCGTGGATTCCCGGCGTCGAGAGGTGGAGCTGGTGTGGACGCCTCACCGCACGCAACCACTGCACCACCGGCGTGCGTCACTGGCCGCCGCACGCCTTGGCGCAATGTTCCGGCGCGCGTGCGCAGCCCGGTTGCACAGCGAGGCGTTCCGCGCGGAACAACTTGCAGCGCAGTGCGTCAATTGCACGACCGCACGCCGCCGGGCGTGACTGTGCCACCTGACACGCGGCGCCCCTGTCGTGCGCGAGCGCAGATCGGCTTGCGGGTAAACCCGTAGACCGATCGGGGGACGTGATCGCGGAACAGTTGGCCGGTCCAGCGCGGCGGTGACGCAGCCGACGGCGATCCGCCGCGCTTCGTTGTCGCCCGGCCTACGTCTGGATGCGCGTCGGCGTCGCGCTGGACGCGACCACAAGCCCGCGGGCTCGGCTGCGGCGCGCTCGCGTCAGGGACGATGGTTCCTCTGTCTCGTCCCGGTGACCGCGAAGCCGCGGCAGGCACGCCCGCATATCCCGCCGATCGGCGGAACGGAGACCGCGAGCGGCCCCGGGTGGCGCCCGGCGCGTCGGCAGTCGGCCGGTCGCGCGACCGGGCTCACTCGGCCCGACGCCCCCGGTGGGCCGCCGTCGGCGACGATGTAGGGGACATCCCAATTGAGCGGCAGCTATCGCGGCTGTTACGCAGGACGCTAGCGCGAAAGGAGATCGGATGACGCGGATTGGGATCGCTTGCCACCAACAGCTGTGGCGCGGCGGGACTGATACACGCGGGTCGAATTGCGGCCCCGTGGGGCGTTCGCTGGCGCGATGCGGACTGGGAATCGCGTGCGCGTCGCTACTCGCACTGACCCTCGTCGCCTGTGGGCCGCGACGACCGGACGCGTTGCCGGCTGATCAGGCGATTCGCGGCACCCGGCTGGCGACCGTCGACCTCGCCGCCGAACACTCGGTGGAGTTCTGGGAGTTCACGCCCGGCATCGTCGCGATCCGTGAGCAGATGAGTGTGCCGCGGGAGGATGGCGCCGAGCCGCGCGCCGAGATGTTCGCCTGGGTGAAGACGGAGAACGCAACGCCGATGGAGCTGTTCCGGTCTCTGCAGCCCGCTGCGACGCCCCCGGGGGCATTGGTCGCGGCCGAGGCGCGCTGGGAATCGCGGCAGCGCAGACAGACCGCGGCGGTGGACGACGATGACGTGCCGCCGAGTGACGAGGCGCGGGCCGGTGAACGGTCCGAAGATCCCGTAGACCCCGTCGAAGCCGGGCAGTGCGTCACCGAGTGCGGCTGCAGCGCAGACTACTATCACGACCAGTGGGGCAAGCAGTGGTTCCTCAACCGCGCGTGCACGGTCGGCGCCTTCCGCTTCTGCCCGGTGAACGTGGGGTGGGCCTATTCGGGGCGGACAACGTCGACGACATTCTTCACGTACGCCATGGCGGCAGATTTCGACGTCGGCACGCGGTTCAAGGGCAGTCACCGCGAAGAACTGTGCGGACTGTTCACCTGCTGGGGGTGGGTCAGCGTGCTCGATTGGGACTACACGGTGCTGCCGCGACGTCTCGAGGGTTGGTATTACGTCGGCAAGGGGCGGCGGGAATCGTGGTCGACGGGGCTCAATCCCTGCCCGCGAACACATTTTTCGGCGCTGCGGTTCTGACGGTTCGTGAACGCGCCGCGACGCAGGGAGCGAGCGGTGGCGCAGCATCCAGCAGGACGATCGCGGACGCGACCGACTGGATGCGCATCACACCCGTCGTCTGCGACGTGAGCACGGCGGGGGGCGCGCGCAGGCATCCCCGTGCGCGGGCGTGCCGCCCGCCGCATGGAATCCGTTGGCGATTCACCAACGCAGCGGGCGGGCGGGACGCCCGCGGTCTTTCGGAGATCCTGCCTCTGACGCGACCCCCGGGCGGGAACGCGCGCGGCATCAGGGCCGGCGCGCCGGCGACCGGGACGGGACGCTCAGTCCTCCTCCTCTTCGGCCGCCATCGCCTCCTCGTAGGTGCGGTGCACGGTGCCGTGCGGGTGATGCGGCGGGGCGTAGATGGAGTAGAGCTTGAGCGGTTCCTGGCCGACGTTGACGATGTTGTGCCAGGTGCCGGCGGGCACGATGATCGCCCAGTCGTCCTCGGCCTGCCATTCCTGATCGAGCCTGTCCTTCGCGCTGCCCATCAGGACCCTGGCCTTGCCCTGCTCGAGGCGCAGGAACTGATCGGTGTCGGGATGGATCTCGAGGCCGACTTCGCCGCCGACCGGGATGGTCATCAGCGTCATCTGGAAGTACTCGCCGGTCCAGACCGCGGTCCGGAAGTTCTCGTTGGCGAGCGTCGCCTCCTCGATGTCGACGACGAATGGTGCGGGGCCGGTGTCCTTCGTCTGCATGGCGGTCCTCCCTGGCCGCCGATCATACACGACCGGCGCACGGAGTCCGGACGGAAAGTGCAGCCCCACCCGGCACGGCGCGCGGCGGCGCCAGCTCGCACCAGCGGAAACCCATTGTTGAGGAGGTTGCGCAAGCACAATCCAACCCGGGTTTCTCGGCGTCGC
>CBFGUK010000279.1:0-5211 GCA_965651925.1 uncultured bacterium
ACCCCGCGATCGCGTCGTCGAGCTCGACGCCGCAGCTCTTCAACGCCATCGACACAATCGTGTACTGGCCGACGGTGAAGATGACGTCGAGGAGCTGCGGCGTGTCGTAGCGCTCGGCGAGCGCGCGCCAGGTCGCGTCGCCGATGCGCTGCTCGCGGTGCAGCTCGTCGGCGGCGCGCAGCAGCGTGGCGTCGAACGGATCCCAGCCGGCGGCGTCGGGGCCCTGCGTGATGCGCGTGATCTCCTCATCGGTCAGGCCGATCAGGTGGCCGATGAGCACGTGCTGGCCCCACTCGTACTCGGCGCGGCAGTTCCAGCCGGTGCGCAGGATGAGCAGCTCGCGCTCGCGCGGCCCGATGGTCGACTTGCCGAGCACGTGCGTGCCGAACACCATCCAGCGTTTGAGCAGCTTCGGGTGATGCGCGAGCGTGCTGAAGATGTTCAGGACGCGCCCGCCCATCTGCGTGGCGGCGAGCAGGTCGCGGACCTCGGCGTCCCAGGCGGACTCGGGCAGCGGCGGAATGCGCGGCGGCATGGCGGGTCTCCTCTCGGTTGCGCGGCGCCGGCGGCACCGCTCCTGCCCGCCCTCTTAGCGCCGACGCAGACGCAGCGCATAGAGCGCGCGGCGCAGGTCGTAGCCGTCGTCGCCGATCAGCACGAGGCTGCGGCTGCCGTCGGCGAGCGGCGGCCCGAGCGCCGCGCCCTCGAGGTTGTCGCGCCGCGAGTCGTACTCCCACAACAGGCGCTTGGGCACGCCGGCGGTGCCGGCGGGCAGCGCCGCGAGCGCGCTCACGTCCTCGGCGCCGGCGAGATCGACGGCGTAGAGCCGCGCGCGCAGGCCGTTGCTGCCGTACGACCGCTCGAGGGCGAGCAGACCGCCATCGGGCAGCGCGACGAGGTCGCTGAGCCCGGTGCCGCGATCGTCGAGCATGGCGCGGCCGAAGATCGGGTCGGTGCGGTAGGCCCACTGGCCGACCGGCCGCAGCAGGCCGTCGAGGCGCAGGAGCCGCACGAGCGTGCCGGCCGCGGCGCTCGAGGTCGGCCCGTCGCCGGGCAGCGCCTCCTCGTTCGCCGTCCACACGTGGCCGTCGCGGTCGGCGGTGAGCGACTCGAAGCCGAGGTTGCCGCGCGCCGCGGTGAACACCGCCGGCAGCGGCGCGGTGCGCAGCCGCGCACCGTCGGCGAGCCGGTAGGCGCGCACGGCCGGCGGGCGCTCGTCGGCGACGACCACCGTCGCGCCGCCGTCGAGCACCGCCACGCCTTCGAGATCGACGCTGCCGGCGAGCGCCAGAGCGGTGCCGATCGCGACCTCGCCGATGCGCCCGCTGTCCGGTGCGATGGCGAGACGCAGCGGCACGAGCCGGCCGCCCTCGTCCGACACCGCCAGCCAGCGGTCGCCATCGAGCCAGGCGAGCCCGCTCAGCTCGCGCGCCGCGGGGTCCGCCGGCAGCTCGACGACGCCCTGGCCGGGGTCCTCGATCGCCCATGCGTCGAGGCCGCGTGCGGCGGCGCCGTCCGCGGCCGCCGCCGCGCCCGCCAGCACCGCCAGCAGCAGCAGAAGCAGGCGCGCGCTCACCGCCACAGGTTGGCGAGGATCTCGGTGGTGCCGACGATCGTGCCGACGCTGGTGCCGATCGTCGACAGCAGGAACACGAGGCAGATGCGCAGCAGGCGGTTCTCCCACCAGCGGCGCGGCACGCGCGCGTCGTCGCTGACGCTCTGGATCTCGCGCACCAGCGGCGGGCGCACCCACGCCTGGACGAACGCGGCGACGTAGCCGACGCCGAGCAGCGGCGAGAGCGTGGTGATCGGAGCGGAGAGGAACGTCGCCAGCAGCGTCAGCGGATGGGCGAGCGCGAGCGCCGCGCCGGCGAGGCCGGGGAGCCCGGTGGCGAGCACCCAGAAGAGCGCGTTGTCGCCGACCGCGCCGAGGCCGTGGCGCAGGCCGATCGCGACCAGGCCGGCGATGATGGTGACCGGGATCGCCCAGGCCGCGAGGCGGCCGGCGCGCGACGGCGGCGGGATCGCCTCGAGCGCGGCGAGGTCGGCGTCGGTGCCGCCGCGCAGCGCCTCGGCCATGCCGGCGACGTGTCCGGCGCCGACGACGGCGAGCACCCGCGTGCCGGGCGCGGCGCGCAGGCGCGTCGCGAGGTAGGCGTCGCGCTCGTCGATCAGCACCGTCTTGATGCCCGGGAACGCCTCGCCGAGCTCGCGCATCAGCCGCGACAGCACGTCCTGCTGGCGCAGCCGGCGCAGCTCCTCCTCGTCGAGCGTCGGCGCCTCGAACGCGGCCGTGCCGAGCGTCGCGATCAGCTCGGCCTTGCGCCACAGCGACAGCGCCGCCCAGGCGCGGCGCAGCGTGACGCGCACGTCGCGGTCGCACAGGCGCACCGGGATGCCGAGGCGTTCCGCCGTCTGCGCCGCGGCGAGCAGCTCGCTGCCCGGCACGACGCCCAGCGCGCCACCGAGCTGCTTCTGGTACGAGGCGAGCAGCAGGTTGAGCAGCAGCGGCGCGAGCTGGCGGTTGCGGATCACGGTCTTCAGATCGAGCGCCTCGAGCCGCGTGCGGTGCGCGAGCGCGTCGTAGCGGCGCGCATCGAGCTCGACGCACACGCAGTCGGGCCGCTCGGCGGCGATGATGCGCTCGACGAGGTCGGTCGATTCGCGCGAGCCGGGCGCGGTGCCGACGAGGATCAACTCGCGGCCGTCGGCGGCCACGCGGACGACGGCGCGCGCGTCGTCGGCCTCCGCTGCGGCCGCGACGGCCGGATCGCTGTCGGTCACCCGCGCCCCTCCCCCGGCGTCGCGTAGCGCGCCGTCACGGCGGCGCGCAACGCGTGCGCGCCGGTCGCCTCCCACACCGCGTCCTCCTGCGCCGCCGCGTCGGCGATCGCCACCGCCGCCGCGTTCGCGTTGTGCGTCACCGCCGCGACGCGCGCATGCGCGCCGCGCAGCGCCGCGCGATCGGTGTCCGCGTCGAGCAGGTGCAGCTGCTCGGCCATGGCGAGAAAGCGCGCCGGATCGTGCAGCTCGCCGGCGGTGACGTCCACCCACGCGCCGCCGGCGGCGCGTACCGGCGCCTCGTACGCCTGCTGCCGGCGTTCCATCTCGAGCGCGTACCAGAAGCAGAGCTGGTAGTCGGTGCGGCGCTGCCAGTCGGGCAGCGGCAGGACGCCGGGATCGAGCGGATGCAGGAGGTACTTGAGCCCGAGCTTGCCGCGGCCGGGCACGGTGCGGCGCGCGAGCAGGCTCGTCGCCACGCGCCGCGGCGCGCGGCGCAGCGCGACGACGTGCGGCGCGAGGCCGAGCGCGAGCAGCGGCTCGAGGAAGCCCTTGGCGAGCAGGTGGCTCGTCTCGGCGTAGCGGGCGGTCGGCACGGCGGCGATCGCCGGCAGCTTGTACTCGAGCAGGAAGTCGCGTGCGCGCGCCGGCGTGTGCTGGACGAGGCGCAGCACCGGCACGAACGACGGCTCGGGCTCGTGCGTGCTGGTGGTGTCGGGACAGAGCGCGAGCAGCTCGGTGAGAAACGTCGTGCCGGTGCGGCCGGCGGTGACCACCAGCACGAGCGTCTTGCGGCGCAGCGCGGCGAGGAGCGCCGCGACGTCGCCGGGCGGCCGGTGCCACGGCGCGAGCGCCGCGAGCCGGCGGCGCTGGCGCACGAGGAAGGCGCGCTCGCGCAGGCGGAACGCCGCATCGGGCAACGCCATCGGGCGCCACGTCATGTTCCGGTATCCACGGCGGCTTGAATCCTCCCTCCTCGCTCGCCGATTCCCCGGGTCGGGTCAAGCACCGCGTCGCCGCGCCCCGCGTGCGCGAGATGTTCCCTTGTGCGCGCGCCGTGGTCACGTATGCTCCGCGCGTGCCTGCCGCGAAGAAGCCGACCCGTCAGTCGCGCGTCCCCGCCGGACGCATCGAACGCATGGCGCGGCTCGGCTGGCTCGCCGGCGGCGTCGCGCTCGGCGGCATCACCGAGGCGGCGCGGCGGCTGACCGGCGCGGGCGCGACCGCGCACAGCGTGTTCATGACGGCGACGAACGCGCGCAAGCTCGCCGAGCGGCTGGCGCACATGCGCGGCGCGGCGATGAAGCTCGGGCAGCTGCTGTCGCTCGAGGGCCAGGACTTCCTGCCGACCGAGGTCGCCGACGCGCTCTCGATCCTGCGCGCCGAGGGCGACAGCATGCCCGAAGCGCAGGTGCGCCGCGTGCTGGCGCGCAACTACGGCAAGGGCTGGGAGCGGCGCTTTCGCAGCTTCGGCCTCGCACCGGTGGCGGCCGCATCGATCGGCCAGGTGCATCACGCGATCACCGCCGACGGCCGCGAGGTGGCGCTGAAGATCCAGTATCCCGGCGTCGCGCGCAGCATCGACAGCGACGTCGACAATCTCGCCTCGATCCTGCGCCTCTCGCGGCTGCTGCCCGGCGAGCTCGACCTCGGCCCGCTGCTCGCCGAGGCCAAGCGCCAGCTGCGCCAGGAATGCGACTACGAGACCGAGGCCCGCCACCTGCGCGCCTACGCGCGCCAGCTCGGCGCCGAGCCCGGCGTCGTCGTGCCGCGCGTGCACGACGACCTCACCACCCGCCACATCCTGGCGATGGACTTCCTCGACGGCCGGCCGCTCGACGCGCTCGCCGGGCCGGGGCACACGCAGCGCGAGCGCGACCGCGCCGGCACGCTGCTCTACCGCATCATGCTGCGCGAGCTGTTCGAGCTGCGCTTCATGCAGACCGACCCGAACTTCGCGAACTACCTGCTGCTCGCCGACGGCGACATCGGCCTGCTCGATTACGGCGCCGCACGCGAGCTGCCGGGCGAGCTGACCGAGCGCTACCGGCGCATCTTCCGCGCCGGCATGCGCGGCGATCGCGCCGCGCTGCGCGCGGCGATGCTCGAGGTCGGCTTCTTCGATCCGCACGAGCGGCCGGACCGCGTCGAGGCGCTGCTCGACCTCTTCCTCATCGGCTGCGAGCCGTTCGCGCACCGCGGCGTGTACGACTTCAGCGCCTCCGACCTGCCGGCCCGCGCGCGCGCCGCGGGCATGGAGCTGACGTTCCGCAAGGGCTTCCTGCGCCCGCCGCCGCCGGAGACGATCTTCCTGCACCGCAAGCTCGGCGGCACGTTCATGCTCTGCGCGCGCATCGGCGCCCGCTTCAACGTGCAGGCCCTGCTGCAGCCCTACGTCGCCGAACCGCGCCGCCGCGCGCCCTGACGCGC
>CBFGUK010000280.1:0-5194 GCA_965651925.1 uncultured bacterium
AGTTGTCGGACGCCCCTCACCCTGACCCTCTCCCCTGGCGGGGAGAGGGGACCAGGGAAGAGACGCGCGTCCTCGGGGGTGCCGCCGGAATCTTTACACCGCGCCGGTCCGTCGGCGACGGAGCGGCACCCTGCGGCGCGGTGCGGACGGACGGCACCTTCGTCGCTGCACCGCGCAAGGGAAAAACCGTTGATCCTCGCGTCTGGTCTGGCGTACGGTACGAGACCGTGACCGGGGGGAAGCTGCAGGCGCGCCGCGCGGCCGTCACGCTGGCGCTGCTCACCGTGCTCGTGCCGTGTGCCGCCGCGCAGGCACAGCTGAGCGCCACCGACGCGCGCTGCCGGCAGACGCTCGGCAAGGCCGCCGAGAAGCTCGCCAAAACGATCCTCGTCGGCCAGGAGAAGTGCCGCAAGCTGCGTGCGACGGGACGGCTGCCGGTGGCAACCGAGTGCACCGATTCCCTGCAGCTGCCGAACCGTCGCGCCGTCGACCGCGCCGCCAATCGCGTCCTGACGCTGAGCGCCAGGCGCTGCGCCACGGCATCCCCGCCCGCGGCGCTCGGCTACACCACCTGCCCGGCGCCGTGCACCGCGCCGCTCGACGGGTTCAACGACGTCGGCGTCTGCGTCGCCTGCCTGACGCGCCACGGGCTCGCCGAGGCCGCCGCGGCCGCGGTCGGCGCGCCGCCCGCGCCACCGGCCGACCGCGACGCGGTCACCTGCCAGACGGCGGTCGGCCGCGCGCTGCGCACCGGGCTCTCCGGCATCCTGCGCGACCAGCAGCGCTGCCAGCTGCAGGACGATTTCACGCCGCTCGGCCAGGACTGTCGCACGTGGGATTACACCGGCGGTCGCGCCACGGCGGCACGGCGCGCCGAACGCCTGCTGGCGCGCTGCACGGCGCCGGCGCTCGCCGGCCTGGCGAGCTGCGCCACGACGCCCGACGCCGCGCCCGCCTGCCTGCACGCGCTCGCCGCGCAGCACGCCGACCGGCTGTTCACGATCATCTACCGGCCGCTCGATCTGCTGCCGCCGAGCCCGACGCCGACGCCGAGCGACACGCCGACGCCGACCGCCACCGCGACGCACACGGCGACCGCTACCGCGAGCGCCACCGGAACCGCGACGTGGACCGCGACCCGGACGCCGACCGCGACGATCACGCTCACTCCGACGCCGACGCGCACGCTGACGCCGAGCGCCACCGCGACGACCGCAGCGCCGACGCTGACGCCGACCTGGACGGCGACGGCGACGTGGACGATCACCCCGACGTTCACGATCACGCCGACGCGCACCGCCACCGCGACCCCGACCGGCACGCCGCTGCCGGCACTGCACGTCGACGTGACGCCGTTCCCCGGGCTCGCCACGCCGCCGTGCTTCATCTTCCTGCACGGCAAGCGCGGCTCGGCGGACACGGCCAGCAACTGGAGTCTCGCGCGCTCGTACTGGCAGAGCGGGGCGAACGACTTCATCCGCACCGCGACGAAGGAGTTCACCGCGTCGTTCTACGTCATCGGCTACAACGGCTCGCAGCCGTACTGGCACGCCGAGGCGGCCGGCGACGTGGCGACCGAAATCGTCAACGCGTCCAACGGCGGCCCCGATGGCGGCGGCAACACCTGCGCGCGCACCTGGGCGGAGGGCGGCACGTTCTGGGTCATCGGCCACAGCATGGGCGGCACGGTGCTCAACTACATCCTCGGCAACGCCCACCCGAGCGATCCGAACTACAACCAGACCGGGCCGTTCGACGTCGCCGCCCAGCGCATCAGCCTGGCGATCACGCTCGCCGGTGCCCACCGCGGCTCGCAGGGCGCCGATGCGGTCTGCGATCAGGGCAACCCGCTCTGCAACTTCGCCGCCGGCTTCATCGACGACTGCGACTCCGCCGCGTACTGGCTGCGCAGCAGCGACGAGGTCCAGGTGCGGACGTTCACCGGCACGCCGGCGCGCGCCATCTGGCTGACCAGCGGCTACGCCGCCATCCCCGGCTCGAGCCTCTGCCTCGCGGGCGAGGACGACGGCCTCGTGCAGTTCGCCTCGGCGTTCGCGTGCGGCGGCAGCGCGACGACGTCCTACGACATGGGCAACGTCTGCGGACACGCGAGCAAGCAGAAGCCGTGGGGCTTCTTCAACCTCGACGCCGCGCACGACACGCACGACCAGATCCGCAACGGCGCCCACGCCGATACGCGCAAGGCGATCCCCGACGGCGTGTGGATCTGCAACGGCTCCCGCTGCAGCCCCGACAGCACCGTCCAGGGCGGCATGAGCACGGCGGAGATGGTCAGCAAGCTTTGGTAACGAGCTGTCAGCTGTCAGCCATCAGCTGTCAGCTTTGGCCACCGAGGGCGGGAGGACACGGAGTCGCATGTCTTCCTCTTCTCGATTCCGATGGACACTCGACTCGGTGTCCTCGCGCCCTCTGTGGCCAGGCCTCACGCTGCGGCGGGGAGGCGCAGCGTCGCGCGCAGGCCGCCGAGCGTGGCGCGCTCGAGTGACAGCGTGCCGCCGTAGAGCTGCGCGAGGTCGGCGGTGATCGCCAGGCCGAGGCCGCTGCCCGGCGCATCGGGATCGAGCCGCACGCCGCGCTGCACCGCCGCCTCGGCCGCCGTCGCGGGCAGGCCCGGCCCGTCGTCCTCGACGACGATCGCCAGCGCGGCGCCGGCGCGCTCGACCCGCACCACCACGCGCGCGGCCGCCCACTTGCAGGCGTTGTCCATCAGGTTGCCGAGCATCTCCTCGAGGTCCTGCCGCTCGCCGGCGAAGGTGGCCGCCTCGGGCGCGGCATCGAGCGCGATGGTGACTCCGCGTCCGGCGTGCATGCGCTCGAGCAGCGCCGCGAGCTCGCGCACGATCGGCGGCACCGGCGTGCGCGCCGCGATCGCCGCCTGCGTGCCGGCCGCCGCGGCGCGCGCGAGATGATGATCGACCACCGCCGCGAGGCGCCGCACCTCGGCGGCGAGCCGGTCACGATCGGGCACCGGCCGCGCCGCTTCGGCGCCGAGGACGGCGAGCGGCGTCTTGAGCCCGTGCGCGAGATTGCCGGCCAGCGCGCGGGCGCGCTCGAGCCGGCGGGCATCCTGGTCGAGCACCGCGTTCATCGTCTCGACCAGCGGCGCGAGCTCGCGCGGCACCTCGCCGCCGAGCCGCGCCTGACGTCCGGCACGGATCGCATCGAGCTCGAACGCGAGACGCCGCAGCGGACGCAGGCCGTAGCCGACCTGCACCGCAAGCGTCGCGATCAGGGTGGCGCTGAGCACGGCGAGCGCCGCGAGCAGCAGGTGGTTGAACCCGGCGACCTCGTCCTCGATGGCGCGCTCGGGGCCGGCGACGGCGACCGTCACCGGCGCGGCGCGCGCCGGCCAGCGCAGCGTGCGGCTGACGACGCGCAGGCGCTGGTGGCGCGGCCCGTCGACCGTGCGCACGGCATCGTTCGCGGCGTCGGGCAGCGCCGCATCCCACAGCGAGCGCGAGACGAGGCGCGTGTCGCCATCGACGACCTGCCAGTACCAGCCGGAATAGACGCGACCGAAATCCGGGTTTGGCACGTCGCGCGCGAGCCGCGCCGGCCCGTCGGGCGGCACGTCGAGCGCCGCGATCACGGCGAGCTGCAGCGAGGCGAGGCGCGCATCGAACGCCGCTTCCACCGAGCGGCGGAACGCGGCCGACAGCGCCAGTCCGCCGACGCCGAGCGCGACGACGAGCCCGAGCGCCGTGCCGCCGAGCAGCCGCGCGCGCAGCGAGCCGCGACTCATTCCTCGGGCACCGTCAGCCGGTAGCCGAGGCCGCGCACGGTCTCGATGCGCTCGGCGCCGATCTTGCGACGGATGCGCCCGATCAGCACGTCGATGACGTTCGAGTCGCGATCCATGTCGCGCTCGTAGACGTGATCGATGATGTCGAGGCGGCTGACGATGCGCCCGCGGCGATGCAGCAGGTACTCGAGGATGCGCAGCTCGCGGCTGGTCAGGCGCACCGGCGTGCCGTCGACGGTGACCTGGGCGCGGGCGGGATCGAGCCGCAGCGGTCCGGCACTGAGCTCGGCGGTCGCCGCGCCGGCGGCGCGGCGCAGCAGCGCCCGCAGGCGCACGATGACCTCCTCCATCTCGAACGGCTTGGTGACGTAGTCGTCGGCGCCGGCCGAAAACGCGGCGAGCTTCTCGGGCCAGCGCCCGCGGGCGGTGAGGACGAGCACCGGCATCGTCACCTGCGCGGCGCGCCAGCGCTGCAGGACGGTGACGCCGTCGAGCCGCGGCAGCCCGAGATCGAGCACCGCGGCATCGAACGGATCGATGGTGCCGAGCTGCAGCGCCGTCTCGCCGTCGGCGGCCTGCTCGACGAGGAAGCCCGCGCTGCGCAGCGCCTCGCCGAGCGCGGCGGCGAGCGCCGGCTCGTCCTCGACGACGAGGATCTTCATGGCGTGCGCCGTGCCCGTTCGACGCCGCGCCCCTCGGCCTCGAGCAGCTTCGCCGTTGCGGCATCGTAGGTCAGCTCGATGACGTGCCCGTCGGCGGTCAGCAGCTCGATCTCGTACTGCCAGCGGCCGTCGTCGCGCTCGAGATCGACCTCGATCACCTGGCCGCGGAAGCCGGCATCGACCGCGGCCAGGATCGTCTCGAGCGACACGATCTCGCCGGCGGCACGCGCGCGGCGCGCCTGGGCCTGGTCGTCGTCGTCGTGCGCGCCGCTGCCCCGGGCGAGGCCCGCGGCGACGATCGACGCCAGCACCATGCCGGCCAGAATACCTTGACGCGCGCGCATCGTCCGGCCCACCCTATGGTGTTCGCGCCGGCAGGTGAACGGCAGATGAACACGCCGGTCACGTGCCGTTCAGATGGGGGTGCCATCGTTCGGGTGTAGCGCGATGCGATGGGCGCATCGCCGGAACCGAAAGGAGAGTCCGATGTCCCTTCTGAAGCACACGACGCTCGCGGCCCTGACCGCCCTGGCGCTCGCCGCCGCCCCGGCGCTCGCCGCCGACACGCAGCTCTCACCGAACCAGGTGAAGGAGAAGCTCGAGGCGGCGGGATACACCAACGTCCACGACATCGAGTTCGACGATGGCCGCTACGAGGCCGAGGCGACCTCGAAGTCCGGCCAGGCGGTCGACCTCGAGATCGACCCGGCCACCGGCGCCGTCACCTCCGAGCAGCCGGACTGAACGCGCAACCCGCGTCCGCGGACGC
>CBFGUK010000281.1:0-5150 GCA_965651925.1 uncultured bacterium
GCCATACGCCATACGCGGGACGATGCGGGAAGCCGGTTTTTGTGCAAAGCCCGGTCACCGGTCACCGTCTTCCCGCGAGAGCGGGATCTCGAGCTCTTCCATCTTGCGGTAGAGCGACGAGAGCGAGACGCCGAGGCGGTCGGCGGCCTGGCGCTTGTCGTGGCCGACGCGGGCGAGGACGGCCTGGATGTGGGCGCGCTCGTAGGCGCGCAGTGCCTCGCGCAGGTTGTCGCCGCTCTGCACCGGCAGCTCGTGGTCGACGCGCAGGCCGCGCGGCAGGTCGGCCGGCGTGATCCAGTCGCCGTCGCCGACGATCATCGCGTGTTCGATGACGTTGTCGATCTCGCGCACGTTGCCCTTCCACGGCAGCGACATGAAGAGCTTGATCGTCGCCGCGTCGGCGCCCTTGAACTGCTTCTTCAGCTCGCGGTTGTGCAGGCGGATGAAGTGGTCGACGAGCGGCGGAATGTCCTCGCGCCGCTCGCGCAGCGGCGGGATCTCGATGCCGAAGACGTTCAGCCGGTAGTAGAGGTCGTCGCGGAAGCGGCCGGCCTCGACCTCGCGGCGCAGGTCGCGGTTGGTCGCGGCGATGATGCGCACGTCGACCTTCACCGGCGTCGTCGCGCCGACCGACAGCACCTCCTTGGTCTCGATCGCGCGCAGCAGCTTGACCTGCAGGCCGATCGGCAGGTCGCCGATCTCGTCGAGGAAGATCGTGCCGCGGCGCGCGTGCTGGAAGAGGCCCTCCTGCGTGCTCACCGCGCCGGTGAACGAGCCGCGCAGATGGCCGAAGAGCTGGCTCTCGAGCAGCGCCTCGGGGATCGCGCCGCAGTTGACCGGCAGGAAGATCGCGTCGCGGCGGTCGCTGAAGTGGTGGATGGCGCGCGCGACCACTTCCTTGCCGACGCCGCTCTCGCCGGTGATCAGCACCGTGCTCGGCACCGGGGCGACGCGCTTGATCAGCATCATGACCTCGCGCATCGCCGACGACTGGCCGACGAGGTTCTCGAAGTCCCACTGGCGCTCGACCTGGTTGCGCAGGAACTGTCGTTCCCAGGCGACCTGGCGGAACTCGATGAGGTTCTCGACCTTGTGCAGCAGGTCCTCGAACAGCACCGGCTTGAGCAGGTAGTCCTGCGCGCCGACGCGCAGCGCCTCGACGGCGCTCTCCACCGTCGCGTGCGCGGTCATCAGCAGCACGACGGTCTGCGGGGCGACCTCGCGCGCGTGGCGCAGCACGGTGAGGCCGTCGGCGCCCGGCATGCGCAGGTCGGAGAGGATGATGTCGAACTCCTGCGCGTCGATGGCCGCCAGGGCGGCGCTGCCGTCGGCGACCGCGACGACCGTGTAGCCCTCCTCGCCGAGCACCTGCGCGAGGCTGTCGCGGACCCCTTCTTCGTCCTCGGCGACGAGGACCGTCCCGCGCGTGCCGTCGCTGCCGGCCGCGGCAGGCGCGCCGCCGCGCGTCGCCGTCATGGCGCCTCCGGCAGCATGGCCGCGAGCAGACGCAGGCAGTCGGTTTCGCTCACCAGGCCGACGAGGTGCTGTTCGTCGTCGACCACCGGCAGGCATCCGAAGCGTCCGCTGAGCATGGTCTCGACGGCGCGGCGCATCGGCCAGTCCGGCCGGGCGGTGACGACGTCGCGCGTCATGACCTCCTTGACGTGGATCTTCGCCAGCCACTCGCGTTCGGCTTCCGGCACGAACGCCAGGACCGAGGAGATCGCGGCGCGGAACAGGTCGCGCTGCGAGAGGATGCCGACCAGCTTCTCATCACGCAGCACGGGCATGTGGCGGATGCGCCCGAGCGTCATGATGTGATTCGCCAGATCGAGGTCGTCGTCGGCGTTCAACGTCACGACCTCGGCGGTCATGACATCTTCCACCCAAGGCTGCGCTTGTCGCATATTCCCCGTGCTCTCCAACTTGCGTGCCCATCAGCCGATTCCGGCATGCGAGGCGATTCCGGCCCCTGCCTGCGCACATCTGGGAAGCGCCATGTTTCCGTTCCCGAAGCCGGGAATGCGCGCACCGGGTTACCCTGGTCAAGCCGGGGAAGCCGACGAACCGCAGCCACCGAGGGGTCGAGGACACCGAGTGGATGGGCCTGGCCGGAGCCGTCTGAAGGCAAGGGCGAGTCCACTCGGGGTCCTCCCCACCTCGGTGGCCAGTCTCAGGCGGCTGCCTCGCGTTTCTCCCGGCGCTGCCCTAAGTACCGGTCGCGTGATCAGCGACGAGGTGCGCAGCCGGCTGCGCTACGTGCGGGTATCCGGGACCGAGGATCTCGCGCGCTTCCCCGACTTCCTCATCATCGGGCCGCAGCGCACCGGGACGACGTGGCTGCACGCCCATCTGCGCTTCCACCCGCAGATCTTCCTCTCCGAGCCGAAGGAGCTCTACTTCTTCTCCAGCCTGGCGACGCGCGATCCGAAGCGCTTCGTCAGCGACCGGCTCGACTGGTACCTGCGCTTCTTCCGCGAGCCGCTGTGGCTGCGCGCCGCCAAGACGGCGATCTGCCTGCGGCGCTACCGCGAGTGGTACCGGCCGGTGGTGCGCGGCGAGGCGACGGCGAGCTACGCGGCCATCGAGCCGGCGGTGATCGACGACCTCGTCGCGCTGCGCCCCGACGTCAAGGCGATCCTCATGATCCGCCATCCGCTCGAACGCGCCTGGTCGCATGCGAAGAAGGACCTGGTGCGCAACCGCAGGCGGCGCTTCGAGGAGGTCGCCGCCGAGGAGTGGCGCACGTTCTTCGCCGATCCGTACCAGCAGCGCTGCGCGCGCTACGGCGAGCTCGCCGACGCCTGGGCCGCCCGGCTGCGCCCGGGGCATCTCTTCATCGGCGTCTTCGACGAGATCGCCACCCGCCCCGAGGCGATGCTGCTGGACGTCATGCGCTTCCTCGGCGTCCGCGCCGACCGCCGCTACATCGATCCCGAGGCGAAAAACCCCGTGAACCCCACCGCCGCCATGCGCATCCCCGCCGAGCACCGGGAGTTCCTCGAGGCCCTGTACGGCGAGGAAGTGCGGAAGTGCCGGGAGCGGTTCGGGGTGAAGTGGGAGTGAAGGCTGTTACGCTGTTAGGCTGTTAGGCTGTTAGGGGTCTGAGGGGGTAGTTGAATCGCGAGGTGTTCGAGTCGGAACATCCGACCCCTAACAGCGTAACAGCCTAACAGCCTGCCTCCTCCCGCAGCCGCCCCTCCACCACCTCGACGACGTCGGGCGCACTCGTATGCACCGCCACGTGCGGCTCGTCATCGGCGAACGGCTCGTAGCGGTCGCGCTGCATGCGGTAGATGGCGAAATCGGCGTCCGAGGGGTCGTCGTTGCGCGCCGCGCGGGCGGCGAGGCGGCGGCGGATTTCCTCGGGATTGGCGCGGCACTCGACGAACAGGATCGGCACGCCGGCGTCGGCGGCGACGCGGCGGGCGGCGTCGCGATCGATGCGGCGCTGGAACGTGCCGTCGACGAGCACGCCGCGCCCGCCGGCGAGCTCGGCGGCGGCGACGGCGTACATCGCGCCGTACGTCTCGGCGCTGCGCGCCGGCGTGTAGAGCTCGGGGCCGCCGCGGGCGGTCGGCGCGAGCCCGGCGAGCTGCTTGCGCATGCGGTCGGAATTGACGTGCGCGAAGCCGGTGCGCGCCGCGAGCGCCGCGGCGAGCGTCGACTTGCCGCTGCCGCTCAGGCCGCAGACGACGACGAGCGCGCGCGCGCCGGACCACGTGTAGCGCAGCGCCAGCGCGAAGTGGCGCATCGCGGAGTCGCGCGCCGCGGCGCGCTCGGCCGGCGGCACTTCCGGCTCACGGCTCTTCAGGCTGTCGACCTTGCCGCGGATCAGGGCGCGGTGACAGGCGAAGAACGGCACGAGGCGCGGCATCTCGGGATCGGAAGCGGCGGCGGCATAGGTCGCGACGAGGTGCGCGGCGAGGTCGGTGCGGCCGCGGCAGTCGAGATCCATGGCGAGGAAGGCGATGTCGCCGGCGACGTCGCGATGACGGAAGGCGGGATTGAACTCGATGCAGTCGACGATCGGCAGCGAGCCGTCGGCGAGCGCATAGACATGCTGCGCGTGCAGGTCGCCGTGACCGTCGCGCACCCGGCCCGCGGCAGCGCGCGCGCGCAGCAGCGGGGCGTGCGCCTGCAGCCGGGTCTCGCACCAGGCGCGGATCGCGGCGGCATCCGCGGCGCGGATGGTGTCGCCGTGCAGCGGCTCGAGCTCGGCGAAGTCCGCCGCGAGCTGCTGCGCCAGCACCGCCGGGTCGCCGCCGCGCGCGATGGCCGGGCTCGTCTCGGCGTCGGCGTGGAACGCCGCGACGCGTGCGGCGATGCGCGCGATCAGCGCCGCGTCGGCGTGGCCGTCGTCGACGAGTCGGGCGAGGACGCGCTCGGCCGGCAGGCGGCGCATGTGCACGACGTATTCCACCGCCGCCGGCGCGTCGGCGGGGGCGAAGGCCCAGCCGCCGTCGCGCGGCACGAGCGCCAGCACGCCGCGGTAGATGTCACCGGCGAGGCGCCGGTTGAGGCGCACCTCCTCGTCGCAGTAGCGGCGGCGCAGCGCCAGCGTCGAGAAGTCGAGGAACGGGAAGCGGACGGGCTTCTTGACCTTGTAGACCTCGTCGCCGGCGAGGAAGACCCAGGAGATGTGGGTCTGCACGACCTCGACCGCCGGCGGCCGTCCGGCATGCCAGGCGGGATCGGCCAGGGCTGCGAGCGGCGGCGGCAACGCAGGGACGTCCGGCATGGCGCGGTCCGTCAGAGCGGCAGGGCGGGGCCGGAGTCGTCGTCGCCGTACACCCGCTTGGCGACCGCCCACGCCCATACGGCCAGCCCCGCCGCGGCGAGCAGCGCGACGCCGGTCCACAGCCACTCGTCGGTGAACACCGCGAAGGCGAGACAACCGGCAATCGCCATCCCCAGCACGTACAGCAGCCCCGGCGTCTGCGGCTCGGTCGGCATCGGGCAATTCCACCACAGTGCGCCGGACAGCGAAAGCCGGCGCGACCGGGGCCAAATCGATCAGGCACAGAGGCGCCTTGATCTGACGATGATCTTCAACGCGGAGACGCGGAGACGCGGAGTTCCGGAAAAAGAGACCGCGTTCGGATGGCACCAGCGGAAACCCATTGTCGAGGAGGTTGCGCAAGCACAAT
>CBFGUK010000282.1:0-4989 GCA_965651925.1 uncultured bacterium
CGGCGCCCTCCAGCGCGTCCCGTACCGGTCACCGGTCACTGGCCACCGATCACCAGAACACGTGCCGGCGTTCGGCGAGGCCGGTGTCGATCTGTGCGATCAGTGCGGCGCGTACGGTGTCGGCGAACGCGGCGGCGGGTGCGTCGCCGGCGGCGAGCGGCGGCTCGAGCGGCGCGCCGAAGTGCAGCCGGTAGCGCACCGGCAGCGGCACGAGCAGCGTCGGCGTGATCGGCGCGACGGGCGTACCGACGAGACGGCGAATCCACCGCGGGTTGGCGAGCAGCGGCGCTTCCTCCTCGCAGCCGATGACGGCAACCGGCACCACCGGCGCCCGGGCGGCGATCGCGGCGTGCGCGAAACCGTGTCCGAACGGGCCGACCTGGTAGCGCGCCGCGAAGCGGCGCTGCAGCGCGCGAGCGCCCTCGGGGAACGCCAGCACCGCCGCGCCGCCGCGCAGCATCGCGATGCAGGTCGCGCGCTGGCCATCGACCGCGCCGATGCGGCTCGCGACGCGGCCGAGCACCGGCAGCGTCATCAGCCGATGCTCGCCCATGCCGTGCACGAGCCGCGGCGGATCGGCATCGAGCAGGCAGGCGGTGATGATGTTGGCGCCGTCCCACGACAGCACGTGCGAGCCGTGGTTGGCGATCAGCAGCACGCGCCCCGACGGCAGCTGCTCGAGGCCGCGGCTCTCCGTGCGGAAGTACCAGCGCGCCATCGCGCCGGTGAACGTGTACAGCCAGGCGGCGGTCTCGAGCCGGAAGCCGTGGATCTCCGGCGGGTCGGCTTCGAGCGTCCGCGCCAGCGCCAGTCGCGCGCGCACCGTGCGGTGCAGGGTCAGCGGACCCGCGCGGCGCTGCTCGCAGACACGGGGCGCACCGCGGGCGAGCTCGACCGCGACCGGCAGGTCGACCGGAACGCGGTCGGTCATTCGAGCCGGATCTCCTGCCCACCGAAGTTGCGCGGCCCCTCGTACACGGCCAGGGCCGGCGGGTTGCCGTCGCGGATGAAGAAGGTCGTCTGCGGCGCGATGCGCTGCACGATCGGATCGACCAGCCAGTTCACCGTCGGACGCAGTGTGTAGCGGATGGATTCCACGATGCCGCCCGGCCGGCGCACCGGCACCGGCGGGCCGCGGATCAGCTCGAGGTCGACGACGCGCGGGGCGGGCGTCGCGGCGACGGTGCGGAACACCAGACGCCCGTCCTCGGCATTGGCGTCGAAGTTCTTCAGGACGAGATAGATCAGCGGCCCCCAGTACGTGTTCGGCGGCAGATCGACGGCGCGGTCGTACTGTTCGCGGCCGCCGCCGAGGCCGCTGAATCCGTTGATGCGGCCCTGCTCGATGTCGATCGTCAGATCCACCGTCGTCCGGCCGCGCGTGTCGCGAATGACACTGTGGCCGTGCAGCGCGCGCAACACGCCATCGACGTGCGCGACGATGTGATCCTCGTCGCTCGAGCCATCGCGGAAATGCGCCACCCGCCGCAGGTCGAGCCGATCGCCACGCCGGCGCTGCGTGAAATCCACCGTACCGATCGGCTCGCCGTCCGGCGAGAAGATGCGCGTCGACCCGGCCACGTCGCCCTCGCTCCACACCACGCGGATCGGCGCGCCGTCCTCGCGTGCCGACGCCAGCCCCGGGGTCGCCAGCAGCAGAATGAAACTGCCGATCAGGAGGTGCCAGCGTCCCGGAAGCGCGTCGCTCACGCGTTGCGGGACTGCAGCGCCTGTGCCAGCCGCCGATCGGGCAACGTCCATCGCACCTCGCGTGCGCCGACTGCAAAACTTGCAGGGCCAGCCCGGCGTGTGCGCACCCGCGCCTTCCGGCAGGGTGCGAGTCGGGAAGCCGACGTGGACATCCGTGCAATCCCTGCCGGGCGGCCGGGCGGCACGCCCGCGCCGCGTACTCGCGTGATGACGGCACGAACGTTGCCGATGAGTCCGACACGGAGGAGTGATCATGGAAGCCGCTTCGGTCCGCCCGCTCGATCCCGATCAGCCGTCCCTGCACGAACTGCCGTTACAGGAGCTCGCCGACCGGCTGGTCGCCGAGGAGAGCTTCGACACCAGCGGACGCGCGTCGCAGACGCTCGTGCACGGCAGCGGGCTGACGATCGTGCTGACCACCGCGCGCGCCGGCACGCACTTCGACGAGCACGTGACCACCGGGCCGACGCTGATCGTGCCACTCTCCGGACGCCTGACGGCGGTGTCGACCGACGGCGAGGAATGCACGGCGCTCGCCGGCGAGACGCGCGTGTTCACGATCGGCGCGAACGTGCGCGTCAGCCTCGATGCGGAGACCGACTGCACGTTCGTCACCGTCATCGGCGAACAGCCGCCGAAGCAGTAGCCCCGGGGACCGGACCGCTCCATGCCGCGCGTGCAGGAGCTGCAGCTGACGGCGCCGCTCGGCCAGACGGCGGATTTCGCCGGCGGCTCGATCTTCTTCGTCGGCACCGCGACCGTGATCCTGCGCTATGCGGGCTTCACGATCCTGACCGATCCGAACTTCCTGCACGCCGGCGACCACGTCCACCTCGGCTACGGCCTGACCGCCGAGCGGCTGACGAACCCGGCGATCGACATCGAGCAGCTGCCGCCGCTCGATCTCTGCGTGCTCTCGCATCTGCACGGCGATCACTTCGATCGCATCGCCGAGCAGCGCCTCAACAAGCACCTGCCGATCATCACCACCCCCCACGCCGGCAGCGCGCTGTCGCGCAAGGGGTTCATCTCGCCGATCGGGCTCGACACGTGGGACCGCGTCGTCGTCCGCAAGGCGGACGCGACGCTGACGATCACCGCCACGCCCGCCCAGCACGGGCCGACCGGCCTGCACTATCTCCTGCCGCCGGTGATGGGCAGCGTGCTCGAGTTCCAGCCGCCCAGCGGCGGCACGGCGCTGCGGCTCTACATCACCGGCGACACGATCCTCACCGAGCAGCTCGCCAGCATCCCGCGCCGCTATCCCGCCATCGACCTGATGCTGCTGCACCTCGGCGGCACGCGCGTCCTCGGCGTGCTGCTGACGATGGATGCGCCGCAGGGCGTCGCCGCAGTGCGCATCGTCCGCCCGCGGCGCACGATCCCCATCCACTACAACGACTACACGGTCTTCAAGTCGCCGCTCGACGACTTCAAGCGCGCCATCACCGCCGCCGGCCTGGACGACCGCGTCTCGTATCTCAGCCACGGCGAAACGTATCAGTTCCGCGTCGAGGCGGAGCGGTGGGCGGCGAACGAGGCGTCGGCCACGTGAGCCGGGCCGTCTTCAGGCTGTTCGCTGTTAGGCTGTTACGCTGTCAGGGGTCGGAGCGCGCTGGCCCTCTCGCAAACGGCTGATGCATTTCCATCACTCTGCTCCCGAGCACGGCGATCCGGACCCTAACAGCCTAACAGCGTAACAGCCTAACAGCCTCTCCCCTGGCGCGCCCACGGCCATCCGTGGCACCAACACCCATGCCCGCACGTGCCCCCGCCCGCCCTCGCTCCGTCCTCATCACCGGCACCTCGACCGGCATCGGGCTCGCCACCGCGATCGAGCTGGCGCGGCGCGGCTGGACGACGATCGCGACGATGCGCGATCCGGCGCGCGGCGAACGACTGCGCGCAGCCGCCGCCGAGGCGGGCGTCGGCGAACGGCTGATCGTCGAGCCGCTCGACGTCACCGACGCGGACTCGATCGCCGCCGCGCTGCCGCGCGTTCTCGCGCACGGCAATGGTCGGCTCGATGCGGTCGTGCACAACGCCGGTGTCGCCGCTGCCGGCGCGTTCGAGGATCTGCCCGACACCGAGCTGCGGCGGGTCATGGAGACGAACTTCTGGGGCGTGCTCGCGCTGACGCGCGCGCTGCTGCTGACCTTCCGCGCCCAGCGCGCCGGGCGCATCGTCGTCGTGTCGAGCAACTCCGCCTACGCCGGCGAGCCGGCGAACTCGATCTACGTCGCCTCGAAGTGGGCGATCGAGGGCTGGGCGGAGTCGCTCGCCTTCGAGCTCGAGCCGTTCGGCCTCGAGGTCGTGCTCATCGAGCCCGGTCCGTACCGCACCGACATCTGGTCGAGCTCGCCGCGCATCCTGCCCGAGGGCAGCCCGTACACCGCGTGGCTGCGCCGCCTCGAGGCGGCGATCGATGCGCGCGTCGTCGCCAGCGCCCGCGACCCGCGCGAGGTGGCGGTCACCATCGCCGCCGCGCTCGACGCGCGCCGGCCGAAGTTCCGCTACCCCGTCAGCCCGCAGGCCTGGGCCGGCCTCGTCCTGCGCGGCAAGCTCCCGACCCGCTGGCAACGCCGCCTCGTGCAGCGGCTGCTCGGGCTGTAGGGCTCACGCGGAGGCGCGGAGCCGCGGAGCCTTCATCCCTCCGCGTCTCCGCGCCTCCACGTGACGTCGATGGCGAACGTCGGGGCGCGTGCGAGGTCCGGCAGCAGCTCGGCATCGGGACGCTCGAGTTGCGCGACGTGGCCGACGAGGCGCGCGACCAGGCAGGCATAGCGCGGATGGCGGCGGATGAAGCGCAGGCCCGCCTCTCGGCTGCGGGGGGCCGGCGGGGCGCGGTGAACACGGCACCACCGGCGGTGGACGCGCCGCGCCGCGGGTTGCCGAGACGTCGGCGCCTCCGCGACGCGTTCGTTGCTGCCCCGACCGCTTCGTTGCTGCCCCGACCGCCGCCGTTGGCCGTCGGATAACGGAACACGGGTGTGGGGCCGGCGATCGCGCCGGTCCGGCAGCCCATGGCGAGCGACTCCGCACGTCCTGCGTCGCCCCGCCGGCCGTCCACCGGTTGCGGCGGGCGGACCTGCGTGCGCCGCCACCCCGAGCGCGGCGTGCTGCAGCAGATCGTGCACGCGCACCTGGAGACCTTCCTCGCCGAGGTGCGCCAGCGCGGCGGCGGTGCGGGGGTCCCGCGCTTTGTCGAGCGCGAGCTGCGGGCTTTCCTCGGCTGCGGCGTCATGGCCAGCGGCTTCGCCCGCTTCCGCTGCGGCGGCT
>CBFGUK010000283.1:0-4986 GCA_965651925.1 uncultured bacterium
CCTCAACGCAAGCCAGCACACGCACGTGACGAGTCGCTGCCAACCGTAGACGATGTAGCGCGCAACCATCCGGGTCCCCTCTCCCCGCCAGGGGTGAGGGTCAGGGTGAGGGGCGTCCGACACCTCCAGCGCGAGCAACGGGGCCGCGCGCGCAGCGCGCGGCCAAACGTGCAGGCCAGCGAAGGTTTCGTATCTAACAGACGCCGACGGAGCGGCGCCCTCCAGAGCGCTGCACGTCAGCACCGCCCGCACACATGGTGGCGGCGGCAGGTCAGCGGCGCGCGGTGCGCGATCGTCGAGTTGAAGGCCCACGGTCAGCCGACAGCCGCTTGCGCAGAAAGTACTTCGCGTGGCCCGGCGGGCAATCCTCGAGGGTGGCGAAGACGGCGTAGCCGAGCTGCTCGTAGAGCGGACGCGCCTGGAAGCTGAACGTTTCGAGGTACGCGTCGTGGGCGCCGCGCGCGACGGCGAAGCGCTCGGCGGCGCGCACGAGCTTGTGCGCCCAGCCGCGGTGGCGCAGCGGCTCGGCGACCCACAGATTGGTGATGTGCAGCCACCCGGCCCACACCTCGCCGAGCACGCCGCCGAGCAGCGCGCCGTCGGCGTCGCGCAGCGTGAACGCGAGCGGGTACGCGTCGGCGCGTTGCGTGGCGGCGACGTTGTGCAGGTCGACGCCGAGCTCCACCCAGTGCCGCGTGTCAGCCGACGGGTCGGGCTCGAACACGATGCGCGGCGTCGCCATCGCGCGGTCACTCACGCGGCGGTGCCGACGCGGAACGCGTCGCGCGACAGCACGTAGCGGATGGTGTCGAGGCCGTGGTGCTCGAGGCGGGTGTCGAACTGCATGCCGAGGCGCTGCATGACCTGCTCGGAGCGGACGTTGCCGAAATCGGTCAGCGCCCAGATGCGCGCGCAGCCGTGTGTGTCGAAGCCGCGCTGCAGCCAGGCGCGCGCCGCCTCGGTCGCCAGCCCGCGGCCCCAGTACGCCGGCGCGAGGCCGTAGAGCAGCTCGACGTCCGGCGGCGCGTCGAGAAAGCGCAGGCCGCAGAAGCCGATCAGCGCTCGATCGTCGCGCAGCGTCACCGCCCAGTGCCCGAATCCGTGCGCGGCCGTCAGCGCCATGCTGTCGCGCATCGCCTCCTCGGCCTCGGCGCGTTCGATGACGCGGTCGTCCCAGAGGAAACGGCGCACGTCGGGATCGGTCCAGAGCCGCCACAGCGGCTCGAGATCCTCGTCGCGGTACGGCCGCATGGTCAGCCGCTCCGTCGTGATCCGCTGCACGCCACTCATCCCCGGCTCCATGCCACGCCGCTGGCGGCGCGCACACCGGTATCCGTTTCCACACCTGGCGACGCGCGCACCGGAACCGGCCCGAATCCGCGCAATCCGCCAATCCGCGCAATCCGCGGTAAAACTCTCAGGCTCCGAGCTCCGCCAGCACCGCGCGCAGCGCCGCCTGCGAGTCGACCACCGCATGCGCGCCGCGAAAGCTGCCGCCGCAGGTCAGCCCGCGCGGCATGACGATGCAGCGCAGCCCCGCGGCGCGGGCGGCGGCGAGGCCGCGTTCGGAATCCTCGATCGCCACCGCCGACGCCGGCGCGCAGCCGGCGCGGGCGAGCGCCGCCTCGTACGGGTCGGGATGCGGCTTGCTGCGCGCGTAATCGCGGTTGGTGATCGCGAAGTCGAACCAGCGCAGCAGCCCGGTCTGCTGGTGGATGAGCTCGAAGTGATCGTGGTTCGAGCTCGTCACCACCGCCAGCCGCACGCGGCCGTGCAGCGCGGCGAGCGTCTCGGCGATGCCGTCGAGCGGTGCGACGCCGCCGCGCAGCAGCGCCGCATAGCGCGCGTTGCGCGCCACGCGCAGCGCCTCGATCGCCGCGCCATCGAGGCGGTCGCGGACGAGATCGAAGACGCTGCGCCCCTGGCAGAGCGACAGCTCGATGAACTCCGCCTCGTCGAGCGCCACGCCGACCGTCGCCAGCATCTCGCGCGTCGCGGCGTAGTAGAGGTGCTCGGTGTCGACCAGCACCCCGTCGTTGTCGAAGAAGACCGCGTCGAGCACCGGCCACAGATGGCCACAGATGCCCGGCGATGGCCACCGAGCGGGGAACACAGATGAACACAGACCCCGCCCCCCGCGCCCGATGAACACGGACCCCGCCCCGTTCCCCGTGTGGTGGGGTGGCGGGATCGGTGTTCATCGGCGGGGGTGTGGAGGGGATCCGTGTTCATCTGTGTGAAAGGGCCGCTGAGCAGGCTGGCCGCACGGGCCGTGGCCATCTGTCGCCATCTGTGGAGTAAAAGGGGGCTATGCGCACGCTCGCCTATCCGCTCTGCGACGCCGACACGCACTACTACGAGCCCGACGACTGCTTCACGCGCCACATCGAGGCGCGCTTCCGCGAGCGGACGGTGTGGATCGACCGCGGCCCTGACGGCACGGCGCACCCCGGGCGCATGTACGTCGGACGCGAGCGCTGCCACTTCTTCAGCGTCGGCGCCGGCGACAGCGTCGGCGCGCCGGGCGTGATGAAGGCGTTCCTGCGCGGCGAGACGGAGGAGGGCGGCAGCCCGAGTCTCTCGCCGATCAACGCGCTCGCCGTGCCGGAATTCGTCCGCCGCGAGGCGCGCCTGGCGAAGATGGACGAGCAGGGTGTCGACGCGTGCCTCGTGCTGCCCACCGCCGGCGTCGGCGTCGAGCCGCAGCTGCGCGAGACGCCGGAGGTGCTCTATCCGAGCCTGCGCGCGTTCAACCGCTGGCTCGAGGAGGACTGGGGCTACGGCGGCGACGGCCGCCTGTACGGCGCGCCGCTGCTGTCGCTGTTCGACCGCGACGCCGGCATCGCCGAGCTCGAGCGCGTGCTGGCGCGCGGCGCGCGCTTCGCCATCCTCACCGCCGGCCCGTTCGCCGGCCGCTCGCCCGCCGACCCGTACTTCGATCCATTCTGGGCGCGCTGCGCCGAGGCGCGCGTCGGCGTCATCTACCACATCGGCCGCACGCCGTTCAGCGAAATGTACAACCCGCCGTGGGGCCTGCGGCCGCATCCGCCGTCGCACCGCCACTCGCTGATGGAGTGGGCGCTGTCGTTCACCGAGCGGCCGGTGGTCGATACGCTCACCGCGCTGATCGCCGACAACCTCTTCGGCCGCTTTCCGGCGCTGCGCATCCTCAGCATCGAGTACGGCTCGAGCTGGGTGGCGCCGCTGCTGCACAAGCTCGATCACCTCGCGCGCCTGTACAGCAAGGACATGTGGCGCTTCGGCGTGCCGCCGGACACGCCGAGCGACACGTTCCGCCGCCACGTCTGGGTGGCGCCGTTCTACGAGGACGACGTCGTCGGCCTCGTCGACCGCATCGGCGCCGGCCACGTGCTCGCCGGCTCCGACTACCCGCACCCCGAAGGCCTGCTGCGGCCCGCCGAGTTCGCCGACGAGCTGCCCGGCGTGCCGGACGCCGACGTGCGGCGCATCATGCGCGACAACCTGCTCGAGTTGATGCGCGCGTGATTTCACCGCGGAGACGCGGAGTCCAGTGCGGGACACAGATGAACACAGACCCCTCCGCCCGACTCCGATGAACACGGACCCCGCCCCGCCACCCCGTGGAGTGGGGGGCGGCTGGGCTCCGTGTTCATCGGGGCGGTGAGTGGAGGGGATCTGTGGCCATCTGTGTGAAAAGGCCGCTTGGCAGGCTGCTCGCCGCGGATGTCGGCGCGCGTTGCAGGTGAGCAACGCGCGCGTAGCGTGAGGACAACGGCGGCGATCTGACGTACGGTCCGCCGCGGTCCCGGCGCATCGTGGATGCACGTGGCACGGCGGCTGCTCCCTCGCGGCGAAAACGTCCGGTGCTCGTGCCGGGCTTGCGAGGAGGTCGCATGTCCACGTCCATCGATGCCGCATCATCGCGTCGTCTGCTCGATACGCCGTCGGGGCGCATCGCCTTCGTCGATCAGGGCGAGGGGCCGGCGGCGCTGTTCGTGCACGGCGTGTTTCTGAACGCCAGTCTCTGGGGCGGAGTGATCGACGGCCTGACTGACGTCCGCCGCTGCATCGCGCCCGATCTGCTCTGTCACGGCTTCACCCGCGAGCATCAAACAGCGGACGTGTCCTTCGCCGGCCAGGCGCAGGCGCTGGTCGAGCTGCTCGACGCGCTGCAAATCGAGCAGGTCGATCTGGTGGGCAACGACAGCGGCGGCGCGATCGCGCAGATCCTCGCGGCGCGGCATCCGCAGCGCATCCGGACGCTGACGCTCACCAACTGCGACGTACACGACGGCTGGCCGCCGCCGGCGTTCGAACCCACCGTGCAGGCGATTGTCGGCGGCGGTCTGCGCGTGATGCTGGAGTCGATGCGCGCCGATCCCGCCACCGCGCGGGCGGCGCTCGGGGCCGGGTTCGCGCACCCGGAGCGCCTGTCCGACGACACCCTGCGCGGCTTCATCGAGCCCTTTCTCGCTCCGGAGGATCGGGTTGCCGACCTCGAACGCTTCTTCCGTTCCATGGATGTCCGGCAGACCGTCGAGATCGAACCGCTGCTGCGCCGGCTCGACGCGCCGACGCTGATCGTCTGGGGCACCGACGATGTCTTCTTCGAGACGCGGTGGGCGCACTGGCTGTGCGACACGATCCCGGGCGCCCGGCTCGTCGAGCTGCCGGGCGCGAAGCTGTTCTTCCCGTTCGAGCAGCCGGCACGCTTCGTGGTCGAGCTGCGGCGGCACTGGAACGCGGCGTGAGGCGTTCAGAGGACACAGATGAACACAGACGCCGCCACCCCTCCCCGATGAACACGGACCCCGCCCCGCCACCGGGTATGGCGGGGTGGCGGGGCTCGGTGTTCATCGGGGCGGGGAGCGGAGGGGATCTGTGGCCATCTGTGTGTGAAGGAAACGAACCGCCCTACTGCTTCGCCTTGCACTGCTTCTCCGTGTTCTTGATCGGGTGGCTGTAGGTGCCCTGCATGCAGAAGCCGGTGGCGTTGTTGCGCAG
>CBFGUK010000284.1:0-4973 GCA_965651925.1 uncultured bacterium
CGAGCGGAATCTCGCCCATCACGTCCTGCGTCGTCGCGATCACCGCCTGTTCCTCGTGCGGCGCGAGGCGGTCGGCGAGGCGGTCCTGCTCGGCGTAGGTCAGGGCCGGGATGAGCAGCGTGTCGTACACGGTGTCCGGCGGCTCGTCGCGCAGGTGATCCTCGACGATTTCGGCCGCCTCGCTCGGATCGCTGGCGAGGACGCGCTGGTAGAAGCGCGCGTCGTCGGCGAGCACCGGCGCATCGGTCATCAGCGTGGTGAGGAAGTCGAAGCCGGGGACGTACTTGCCGATCACCACGAGGCAGACGGTGAGCGGCGTCGAGAGCAGCAGGCCGATCGGCCCCCAGAGCCACGTCCAGAAGGCGACGGCGATCAGCAGGCCGGTCTGCGACACGCCCGCCGCGCCGGCGTAGAACACGACCTCGAGCACGAGGTTGGTGAACAGCTCGAGGCAGAGGAACAGCAGCACCACGCCGAGCGGCCGCATCCAGTCGTCGAACACCGCGAGGCTGACGAGAAACGGCGACAGCGCGCCGATCCACGGGCCGACGTAGGGGATGAAGCGCAGCAGCGCGGCGAGCGTCGCCCACAGCAGCACGTACGGCAGGCCGATCAGCGTCAGGCCGATCGCGACGCCGACGCCGAAGGCCAGATTGATCAGGCCCTGCACCAGCAGGTAGCGGCTGACGCGCGCCGCGGCCTCGTCGAGCGCCCGGGTGGTGACCGCGAGACTGCCGCTGCCGAACACGCCGAGCAGCCGCCCGCGCAGCTCCTGGCGCTCGAGGAGCATGAAGATGACCAGCACGATGACGAGGCCGGCGGTGCCGAGCGCGCCGAGCCACGGCCCCGCGGTGGTGGCGACCGTGGTGAACGCGGAGCCGTCCTCGCGCACCACCATCGGCTGCGCCGGCGATCCGCGCTGCCGGTCGCCGTCGATCTCCTCCTGCAGCTCCGCGATCGCGCCCTGCAGCGATTCCACCGAGCCGCCGCGCCCGAGCCAGCGCACGTCGCGGATCTTCTCGCGCAGGTTCTGCTGATAGCGCGGCAGGTCGGTCGCCAGCGCGCTCAGCTGCATCGTCGCCGCCCAGCCGGCGAGCCCGAGCACCGCGAAGGTCATCGCAACGACGACGATCACCGCCAGGACGCGGCCGATCAGGCGCTGCAGCGGCGCCGCCACGGGGGTGAGCACGAACGACAGCAGCACCGCGAGGGCGATCGGCACGAAGAATTCCTGCGCCACGCCGAGGACGGCGACGGCGAGCACCAGGCCGCCGAAGCGCACCCACGGCACGAGCTGTCGCAGCGGGTCGGCCATCAGCGCGTCCCCCGGCGGCGGCGCGGATCGATCTCAGGCGCGCGCCGCATCGAGCGCCTCCTCCGCCTCCTCGTGGTCCTCCGCATCGGCGCGCGGCACCGGCTGGCGCGCCGATGCGTGCGGGTCGAAGCGCAGCCGGACGTACACCGGGAAGTGATCCGAGCCGATGTCGGGCAGCACGGCGAGCGCGTCGAGCGTGAAGTCCGGGGTGTGGAAGACCTGGTCGATGGGAAAGCGCAGCAGCGGCAGGTGGGCGGGGAAGGTGTTGTAGAAGCCGCGGCCGACACGCGGATCGAGCAGCTCGCTGATGCGCTGGAAGAGCCGTGTCGTGTGCGACCAGGCAACGTCGTTGAGGTCGCCGGCGACGATCACCGGGCCGCGCTCGCGCACCGCGCGCCGGCCGACGACGACCAGCTCGGCGTCCCGCTCCTCGGTGTCGCTGCCCGGCCGCGGCGGGCGCGGATGGATGGCGTAGAGGCGCACGACCGGTCCGTTGCGCAGGCGCACGCCGGTGATGATCGACGGGATGTCGCGCTCGACGAGCTCGTGCACGCGCGGCTCGACGAGCGGCAGGCGCGAATACACGGCCATGCCGTAGGCGTTGTCGAGCGGCCGCAGCACCTGGTGCGGATAGTCCGCCGCGAGCGGCGCCAGCGCCCGCACCCAGCGCGCGTCCGGCTCGAGCAGCACGATGACGTCGGGCGCGTGCGTGCGGATCGCGGCGAGCACGCGGCCGGCGTCGCGGTTGTCGATCTGCACGTTGGCGATCAGCAGGCTGAGCGCCGCCGCATCGTCGGCGCCCGGCGTGCTGCCGCGCGTCTGCCGCGCCGCCGCGCGCGTGTACGGACGGATCTGAAACAGTTGCCAGGCGGCCGCCGCGAGCATCGCCAGCGCGCCGCTGTGCGCCGCGCGCCGCCACGGTTCGACGACCGGCAGCGCCGCGGCGACGAGCAGCGCGAGCACCGCGAGCTGCGGCCGGGGGTAGTCGAAGACACGCACCCACCACGCCGGCGTGCGGACATGCGGCGCCACCGTCCCGCCGACCACCAGGCCGGCGATCGTCCACAACGGCGCACGCGCGACTGCCCTCACCGCTGGGCGCAGCAGCAAGCCGAAGGCCATGACCCGCCGCTCGGCGTTCGGCGCACGTCGCCGCGCGTGTGGAAGAACTTGCAATCCTCCGATCACAAGGCCCCCTCCCCGGTGGAGAGGAACGCGACGGCGGTGATCACAACCGGTCGAGGGCCGTGCTCCCGCCCGGCCGCGGACGCGCGCCGCCTCACGCGAAGGACAACGTCCTACTCCCCCCTTTCCGCTTTTCCCCGTCCGCTTTCCGCTTCCGCCGAGCTACCAGTTCATCACCAGCACGCCGGCGACGACGACCAGGGCGGCGCCGACGCGACGCCCGGTGCCGGGCTCGCCGAGGACGAGCGTGCCGATCAATGCCGCGATCACCACGCTGCTCTCGCGCAGCGCCGAGACGTGCGCCATGGCGCCGCGGCTCATCGCGTAGATGACGATGCCGTAGCCGAGCGTCGCCATCACGCCGGCGGCGAGGCCGTGCGGCAGCGCGGTGCGCACGGCCGGCCACAGCGCCGGCCCGCGGCGCAGCCGCGCGGTCGCGACCAGGCCGATCGCTTCGCCGACGTTCATCGCCGCGATGTAGCTGAGCGGCGTCGTCGCGGCGCGGCCGCCGAGACCGTCGATGATCGAGTAGACGGCGATCATGCCGCCGGTGGCGACGGCGAAGCGCACCGCACGCCGGTCGCCGGCCGCGGTCGTGCCGCGCACCAGGCTCGCGATGCCGATCGAGACGAGCACCAGGCCCGCGACCTCGCGCGCGCTGAGCCATTCGCTGCTCGCCAGCGCCGCGCCGATGGCGACCAGCGGCGGCGCGAGCCCGCGCGCCAGCGGATAGACGCGGCTCAGGTCGCCCGTGCGGTACGCGTTGATGAGGAAGTAGTAGTAGATCGTGTGTGTCGTCACCGAACCGGCGAGGAAGGGCACGCTCGCCAGGCCCGGTGCGGGCAGCAGGAACAGCGCCGGCAGCGACACCGCGCCGCCGGTGAGGACGATCACGACGATGCTGACCAGACGGTCCGGCCCGGCCTTGACGAGCGAGTTCCACAGCGCGTGCAGCAGCGCCGCCGCGAGGACGAGCAGGATGAGATCGGGCGCCATGCGCGTGGGTCAGCCAGTGGCGCGCAGGGCGCGCTCGCCAACCGCCTTTCGCCTATCGCGTATCGCTCATGGCGTTGCTCAGCGATGTCGTCCGGACGGCAGCAACCAGCACGAGGCTGTTACGCTGTTGAACGGTTGGCTGTCAGGGGAAGATTTCTTCTTTCCTGACCGCCAGCAGCCTGACAGCTGACAGCCGTCAACCGACCTGTGCGGAACATCCGAAATCGTTGGAAGCCGGCCAGGGGCGTTCGCCGCATCGAGACGTGGCGGGTGTGGGGCCCTGAACCCCCAACCCCGTAACCCCCTGACCCCATTCCCCCGCCAGCCTCATCCAAACAGCTCCGCCCGCGACTTGCCCTCGAGCGCGGTCTCGAGCTGCTGCAGCGCCTCGTCCGGGGTCGCCGCGACGCCCATCTTCGCGTGATCGATGCGCGTCATCTGCAGATCGACCGGCACGGCGGTGTAGAAGCCGTTCGGCAGGCTCGACACCATGACGAAGAACGCGTGCCCCTCGGCGTCGCGGAACTGGTACCACTCGACCTTCTGGACGACATACGGGCCTTCCATGCGCGCCACCTCCTGTGTCCCGCGTTCATAGGCGGGCGGGCGCGGCGAAGGAACCCGGCCGCCGGGTGAGCGGCGCCGGCGCGTGGCGCCCGGCAGGCGGCGGGCGTATGAGCGGGGCATGCTCGCCCTGCTGCCACTGCTCGTCGCGCTGGTGACGCCGGCGCCGCAGCCGAGCGCCGGGTGCGCACGCGAGACGATCGAGCACGGCCGGCGCCTCGAGCGCACGCTGCGCGTCGACGGCGTGCCGCGCCAGGTGATCCTCGACGTGCCCGACACGGTGCGCGCGCGCACGCCGGCGCCGCTGCTGCTCGACTTCCACGGCTTCGGCCACAGCGGCGCCGGCATGTGGGAGGCCTCGGGATTCCGCGCGCTCGCGGCGCGCGACGGCTTCATCACCGCGTACCCCGACGGCCTGCCGGTGCGTCTGCCGATCCGCGGCATCACGAATGAGGCCCCGGGCTGGCGCATCGATACGCTCGCCGGCAACCGCGACGTCGCGTTCGTGCGCGCGCTGCTCGACGATCTCGAGGCGCGCTACTGCGTCGACCGCGCGCGCATCTATGCGACCGGCTTCTCGAACGGCGCGTTCTTCAGCCAGCTCCTCGCCTGCGCGATGGCGGAGCGCATCGCCGCCGTCGCCTCGGTCGGCGGCGGCACGCTGCCGGTCGACTGCCAGCCATCACGCGCGGTGCCGATCCTCATCCAGCACGGCAGCGCCGACGCGCTCATCCCGCCCGCCCAGGCGCGCGCCGCGCGCGACGCGTGGAAGGCGATCAACGGTTGCGACACGTGGGCGGCGGGCGGCGACGCGTGCGAGCGCTGGGGCGGCTGTCGCGACAACGTGACCGTCGCGTACTGCGAGGAGCCGCACGCCCACACCTGGCCGCCGCAGGCGACCGCGCGCGTGTGG
>CBFGUK010000285.1:0-4947 GCA_965651925.1 uncultured bacterium
GTCAACCGCCACCGAGGGCGGGAGAACACCGAGTCGAAGCGGGTCATCCATCTCCGATCGCCGTGAAAACATCTTCGACTTCGCGCCCTCCCCACCTCTGTGGCCAATCCTGGCCAATCGCTCCCACCGGCCGTTGGCACTCCCCGACCCGGCGCGGTAGAGGGGCGCAGCTTACGGAGGGTCCATGGTCCAGCCGAACCTGCACGGTCCACTCCCGCTCACGGCGCTCGCGTCGCTGCACCGGCACTGGGTGTGGTTCCTCATCCTCGGGCTCTTTCTCGTCGCCGTCGGCGTGTTCGGGCTGATCGCGTCGGGCCTCCTGACGCTCGCCTCGGTGCTGCTGATCGGCTGGATGCTGCTGCTCACCGGCCTCGTCATCGCGATCGACGCGTTCTGGGTGCACCGCTGGACCGGATTCTTCGTCCAGCTGGCGTTCGGCATTCTCAATCTCGTCGTCGGCGGCCTGCTGATCGCGCGCCCGGCCGCCGGGGCGCTCGCGCTGACGCTGCTGCTCGGGGCCTCGCTGTTCGTGCAGGGCGTCTTCCGCGTGGCCGTCGCCGCGACCGCGACGATCGAGGGAAAAGGCTGGCTCGTGGTCAGCGGCATCGCGAGCCTGCTGCTCGGCCTCCTGATCTGGGGCGAGTGGCCGACCTCCGGCGTGTGGGTGATCGGCCTGTTCGTCGCCATCGACCTGATCTTCTACGGCTGGTGGCTGGTCTCCGCCGCGCTCGCAGCGCGCAAGGTGCCCCTGGCCGCCTGAACGCCGTACACCCGCCGCCGCGGCAGCCGCCGGCGTCGATGGCGGACGACCGCGGCCTGTGGTTTGCGAACGCGATGCGCTTCGGTCCCGAGATCACGGCGGTCATCACCGGTGCGGCGAGCGGCATCGGCCGCGCGATCGCCTTCGAGCTCGCGCGCCGCGGCTGCGGCGTGGCACTGGTCGACATCGACGCCGACGGGCTCGCGGAGACGCTGCGCCGCGTCGAGGCCGCCGGCGCGCGCGCCAGCGTGCACGTCACCGACGTCGCCGCGCGGTCGGCCATGGCGGCGCTGCCCGACGCGGTGCATGCCGTGCATCGCCACGTCGACGTGCTGATCAACAACGCCGGCGTCTCGGTCGCCGCGCCGCTCGCCGCGATGCCGCTCGCCGATTTCGAGTGGCTGATGGGCGTCAACTTCTGGGGCACGGTACACGCCTGCAAGTTCTTCCTGCCGCACCTGCTGGCGCGGCCGGCGGCGCGCATCGGCAACGTGCTCTCCGACTTCGCGCTGATCGGCCTGCCGACCAAGTCGGCGTACTGCGCCTCGAAGTTCGCGTTGCGCGGCTTCGGCGAGGCGCTGCGCGCCGAGCTCGCCGGCACGTCGGTACGGCTGACCAGCGCCTATCCCGGACCGGTCGACACCGGGCTCGTGGCGCGCGGCCGCGCCTGGGACCGCGACAAGCAGGCGCGCGAGGCGCGCTTCGTCGCCGAGCGCGCGCTCGCCGCGGAGACGGTCGCCCACCGCATCTGCGATGCCGTCGAACGCGGCCGGCCGCGTGTGCTCATCGGCCGCGAGACCTGGGCGCTCGACTGGGCGACGCGGCTGCTGCCCGCGGCGACCGGCTCGCTGATCGGTCGCTTCAAGCGCCGCGTGCCGTTCCTGTAGGCGACGGCCTCTGGAAGGCGGCACGCCGGTGGGACGGCTGCGGAATCAGGCGATCCCGCCGTCGCCCTCCGATCGCAACGCGAGGTAGCCGCGGCCTTCGCAGCCGCAGCTGCCGATCGACTCAGGAGCGGGCGCGCAGCCGGCGGCGCGCCAGCGCCGCCAGACCGAGCGCGGCGCCGGCGAGACCCAGCGGCCCCATCAGCGGCGCCCGCGCAACCGGCGCGACCGACGAGACGGCGCAGTCGGCGCCGATCCCCGTTCCCTCGTCGCAGTCGATGCACATGCCGCCCGCACCGCAGTCCGTCTCCGCCAACTGTTCATCGCAGCCGAGGCCGTCGTTGGTGCCGCCGTCGCAGATGCCCTCGCCGCAGGAGTCGTCGCCGCCGCCGCAGTCGTCGTCATCGAAGCACGGCTGTCCCTGATTCGTTCCGGCCTTGCACACGCCATCGGCGGACAGCCCCGCAAGGGCCAGCGTGTACACGTCGCCGGCAAGCCCGCCCGGCACCGTCGCCTGACAGGTCAGTGTCAGCATGGCACCGGGAGCGAACGGTGGCAGGTCGCAGCCCACCACGCCGGCTGGCGTTTCGAACATGTCGAAAGGTTCGCAGGTGGCACCCGCCCCGCTGCAGCTCACCACCGCGGCCGCCGACTGCGCCAGCACCGTCTGCAATCCGTTCTGCAGCGCGACGGGATCGACCGCCCCCGCCTGCGCCAGCTCGACGCTCGGCTGCATCGGCAGCAGACCGCAGAGGAGCTGCAGCTCCTCGTTCTCCTCGACGAACGCGTCCGGCAGGAACGGCACGAAGGCGAAATCGGCATCGTCGTCAATCACCGAATCGCTGGCCAGCGGACACGCCGACTGGTTGGTCAGCTTGATTTCGAAGGTCTGCGTCGCACCGGTGCGCGTCGGGCCGCCGCCCATGATGTCGACGCTCAGACCACACCCGCTCACCAGGGCCGCAGCCATCAGGCCGGCCGCCAGCAGATCGAACCGCACTGCGCGCATCTGCCACCTCCGCTGTCGCAGCGCGCTAGCGCAGAGCGGGCGGCCTCGTCAAGGAACAAGTCAGCACGCGGCGCGGCGCGCCGCACCAGCGCCGCCACTGAGACGCATCGGCGGTGCTGATGACGCGCTGCGGCATGATGCCCAGATGTGCGGCAGGCGAACGGTTCCTGAGCAGCGCGCGGCGGAACGGTGCGGCGCGGCGGGTGATGGCGCGCGCCAGGTCGGTGTTGGCCTCAGGGTTGCAACGCGGTGCGGGTCAGAAACCGATCAGCGCGCACGGACGGCGACGGGCCTGCACGGCCGCCGCACATGGCGCGGGTGGGGGTGGCGGTGTTCGGAAGGGAGCGTCACAGGACCATGACGGCACTGGGTTCCGCGAGCGCGGCGCTGCTGGCGCCCGTCGTCCCGGCCTTCGGGCACGGGCCCGGCAGCGAGATCGGTTATCCCGACCTGGCGGCAGCGATCGCCTGGTCGCTGTGCGGTGCGCTGCTCGCCGCGCTCGGCGCGCTGGCGCTGCAGGTCGAGCGCGCACCGAAACCACGACGTCTGCGCACGGTGCGGTCTGCCGGCCTACCCTCTGTGCCGGTGCACCGTCGCGTAGCAGAGCCGGCGGCTGGAACGGTGGTGTCCCCCCCCCACCAGCCGCCGGCTCCCCACCACTTCGGGTCGCGCCGCCGGCCTTGCCGGCCGGCGGCGCGGGACACACGCGGCGGGCCGCAGGCGCCCATCGCGTCAGACCGATCCGCCACCGGGCATGCAGAGGACACCGGGTCGATCGTCGACCGGATCCGGTGTTCCTGCATCTCGCCGGCGTCCGCTGCGCCTCTCCCAGCTGATCTCGAACGACGCCAGGCCGCGGCGTAGCGGGGTGCTCAGCCCCACACCGGCGGCCGGCGCGTGCGCCAGGGCCGTGCCTCCTCGAGCTGGCCGGCGAGACGGAGGAGCGTGGCTTCGTCGCCGAGCCTGGCGCTGAACATCACGCCGACCGGCAGGCCGTCGGCGGTCCAGTGCAGCGGCAGCGAGATCGCCGGCTGGCCGGTGGCGTTCTGCAGCGGCGTGAACGGCACGTAGTCGATGATCGGCGCCAGCGCGCGCCCGGGATCCTTCTCCTGCAGGTCGATGGTGCCGAGCGGCACCGGCGGCGCGCCGAGCGTCGTCGTCAGCCAGCAGTCGTACGTCTCGTGGAACTGACCGACGGCCCGGCCGGCCATCTGCAGCATCGCGATGGCGAGCAGGTACTGCGGCGCGGTGAACTGGCGCCCCTGCTGATAGAGGCCCCAGCTGACGCCCTCGAAATCCTCCTCGCGCACCTCGCGGCCGGTGAGCATCGCCATGGCGTCGACCTGCATCGCGAGCCCCGAGCTCCAGACCGTGAGGAACGACTGCGACAGCTGCCCCTGGTCGACCGCCGGCGCCGCCTCCTCGACGATGTGGCCGAGGGATTCGCACAGCTTCGCGGTCGCCTCGATCGCGGCGACGCATTCGGGATGCAGCTTCGTGCCGGCGGCGTTGGTGGTCGAGAACGCGATGCGCAGGCGGCCGGGCGGCGTGCGCGCCTCCTCGGCGAACGGGCGCGCCGGCGGGGCGACCATGTAGGGATCGCCCGGCTCGGGGCCGGCGGTGCAGTCGAGCAGCGCGGCAGTGTCGCGCACCGTGCGGCTGACGACGTGCTCGCAGATCAGGCCGCTCATGATGTCGCCGAGCATCGGCCCGAGCGGATTGCGCGCGCGGCTCGGCTTGAGGCCGACGAGCCCGCAGCACGAGGCGGGAATGCGGATCGAGCCGCCGCCGTCGTTGGCGTGCGCCACCGGCACGATGCCGGCCGCGACCGCCGCCGCGGAACCGCCGGAGGAGCCGCCGGTCGAGTGCGCGGTGTTCCACGGATTGCGCGCCGGGCCGTAAAGCACCGATTCGGTGGTCGGCAGCAGCCCGTACTCGGGCACGTTGGTCTTGCCGAGCGGCAGCAGGCCGGCGGCCTTGAAGCGCACGACGAGCGTGTCGTCCTGCATCGCCGGCATGCCGGCGAGAAAGCGCGCGCCCGATTGCGTCGGCACGCCGGCGAGGTTGCCGAGGATGTCCTTGAGCAGGAACGGCACACCGCGGAACGGACCGGCGCCGGGGCTGGCGGCGAGCGCACGGCCGACATCGTAGAGGGGCAGGACGACGGCGTTGAGCGTCGGGTTGTGGCGCTCGATGCGCTCGATCGCCGCCTCGACGAGCTCGGCCGGGGTCACCTCACCACGCGCCACGAGCTCCGCGAGCCCGAGCGCATCGTATTCTGCATATTCGTGGAA
>CBFGUK010000286.1:0-4927 GCA_965651925.1 uncultured bacterium
GGGCGCCGGCGGGGTAGGAGCGACGCGTCGATGACGCCGCCGCAGGTCGCCACGGCGCTGGCCGTGCTGAGCGCGCTCGGGCTCGCGTGGCGCGAGCGGCGGCGCATTCCCGCGTGGGGGGCGGGCGACTGGCTGATCGCGGCGCTCCTCGCCGCGGCGCTGCTCGTCGCGGCGCACGTCGCGGTGACCGCCGTGGTCGGCACGCTGTGGCTCGACTGGAACGGCTCGCGCCTCGCCCCGACGTTCGCCCTGCTCTATGGCGAGCCGCTCTACGCGCCGGCCGACACCGGGCCGATCCTCAATCACGTCTACGGTCCCGTCGCGGCGCTCGCCTTCCTGCCGGTGACGGTGTTCCGCACGCCGACGCCCGCGATCCTCGCCGCCGGCGTGCTGCAGGTGGCGTTCGTCTGGGGCGCCCTGCTCGCCTTCGCGTGGCTCGTCGGCCGCCGCCTCGGCGCCGACGGCCGCCTCGCGCTCGCCGCCGGGCTCGCCGCCTGCCTGCTGATGACCCGCTACCCGGGCCCCGCCTACTGGCTGACGATGGTGCACGCCGACGGGCCGTCGCTCGCCTGCGGCCTGCTGGCGTGCGCGCTGCTCGTACCGCGTCCCGGGGCGCCGCCGTCGCGGCGCGCCCTCCTCGGCTCGGCCGTCGCGGCGGCGCTCGCGGTGTGGGCGAAGCAGACCGCGGCGCCGCTGCCGCTCGCCCTCGTGCTCGCGGTGTGGCTCGCGCACGGCCGCGCCGCCGCGATGCGCTATTGCGCGTATCTGCTCGCCGCCGGCGTCGCGCTCGGCGCGATCTTCCTCGCCTGGTTCGGGCGCCCGATGCTGTTCAACATGTTCGTGCTCGTCAGCACGCACCCCTGGTACCGGCCGGGGCTGACGGGCCTGGTCGCGACGACCGGCCGGGTGCTGGCGGGCCTCGCCGACCTGCTCGTCGCCGGCGCGCTGCTGCTCGGCCTCGCGTGGTGGACGCGCCGCGCCGGCCAACGGCCGGGCTGGCAGGCGTGGCTCGCGCCGCTGCTCGCCGTCCCGCTGCTGCTGCCCACCGGCGCGCTCGGCGCGAACAAGCTCGGCGGCGAGCCGAACGCGTTCCAGAGTGTGTACTACCTGCTGGCGCTCGGCGCGGCGCTGCTCATCGATCTCGGCACGCGCGTGCGCGCCGCGCGGCTGCTCGCCTGGACCGCCTGCGCGCTGGCGATCGCCGCCGCGTGGCAGTCGGGCCGCGTCACCCCGCGGCAGCCCACGCCGCCGCTGTGGGAGAACCGTCAGCAGCAGGCCTACGAGTTCGCCCGCCGCCATCCCGGCGAGGCGTACTTCCCGTGGGCGCCGCTCGCCTCACTGCTCGCCGAGGGGCGGCTGTACCACTTCGAGTACGGCATGATCGATCGCTGGCTCGGCGGGTACGAGCCGAGTCGCGCCCACCTGGAAGCCCATCTGCCGCCGCGCCTGCGCTGGCTCGCCGCGCACACGCGCGTCTGGACGTTCAACCACTTCTTCCAGGACTACACCCAGCCGGTGACGCTGCCCGGGCTGCCCGGCTGGGTGGTGCTGACGCGCCCGGATCCACCACCTCCGCCGAGCGGGCAGTAACCCGGATTTCTTACCGCGGAGGCGCGGAGGCACGGAGTCCAGGAGGAGCGTGACACTCCGTGTCTCCGCGCCTCCGTGGTGACATCATTCCGAGGTGCGGCGCCAGAAGGCGACGACGTCGTCGAACGACACCGGCACGCGGCGGGCGCGCCAGCCGGTGGCGCGCTGCAGCGCGGAGGCGTCGGCGATCGCGTTGCGCATCTCGCCCGGCTGCGCCGGCGCGTACTCGGGCTGGCGCCCGGGCGCGAGAATCGCGATCAGCCCGGCGGCGATCTCGTTGACCGACGTCGCGTGTCCGGTGCCGACATTGAGCACGCGCCCGGCGACGGCGGCCTCGGGGGCGTCGAGCACGGCGAGGTTGGCGGCCACGATGTCGTCGACGTGGATGAAGTCGCGGCGCTGCTCGCCGTCGCCGAAGATCACCGGCAGCTGGCCGGCGAGCAGGCGCTGGATGAAGATCGTGATGACGCCGACGTACGGCGTGAACGTCTGGTTCGGCCCGTAGGTGTTGAAGTAGCGCAGCGCCGTTGCCGGAATGCCGAGCTGCGCGCCCATCAGCAGCCAGTACCGTTCGGCGGCAAGCTTGGCGATGCCGTACGGCGCGATCGGCACCGCCGGTGCCGACTCGGCGAGCGGCGCCGGCGTCGGGCTGTCGGCGTAGACCGCCATCGACGAGGCGAGCAGCGCGCGGCGGATCGGGCGGCCGGCCATCTGCTGCAGCAGCGTCAGCGTGCCGAGGAGGTTCACCTCGGCGTCGCGCACGAAGTGCTCGACGCTGGCGCGAATCGAGACGATGGCCGCCTGGTGGAGCACGGCGTCGACGCCGTCGAGCGCCGCGCGCACCGTGGCGGCATCGCGCACGTCGCCCTCGATGAAGCGCGCCGCGGCGGGGACGTTGGCGCGCTTGCCCATCGACAGGTCGTCGAGCACGGTGACCGCCGTGCCGCGCGCGCACAGCGCGTGCGCGAGGTGGTGGCCGATGAAGCCGGCGCCGCCGGTGATCAGGACGTGCGTGACGGACATTCGATCACCTGGTCGGGCAGGACGATGGCACGCGACAGGTCGCTGCCGCCGCTGATCGTGACGCCGGGGAAGACCAGGCTGTCGCGGATGGCGATCGGCTGCGTGATCGTGACGCCGTCCATCAGCACGCTGCGCTCGACGGTGCAGCCCGGCGCGAGGCGCACGCCGGTGCCGAGATGGTGGCCGTCGCCGAGCAGGCGCAGGTTGATGTCGAGCAGATCGGCCGGGTAGCTGAGGTTCAGGTCGTCGCGCACGACGTGCGCGGCGCGCACGCGCTGCCCGTCGTCGATGAAGATCTGGATCGCGTCGGTGATCTCGTACTCGTCGCGCATCGCCGTGCGCGGCGTGCGCCGTACGGCGTCGAAGAACACCGGATCGAAGAGATAGAGGCCGCAGCCCTTGAGGCGCGTCGGCGGGTAGTGCGGCTTCTCGATGACGCGCTTGACGAAGCCCTGGTCGTCCTCGAGCACGACGAAGTTGCGCCGGATCGCCTCGGTCGACGCTTCCTCCTTGACGGCGAGCACGCCGCGCACGCCGTCGACGCCGAGCATGGTGACCATGTCGCGCAAACCGTCGTGCAGGAAGAAGATGTCGCCGAGGAAGAGCATGAACGGCTGGTCGACGACGCCTTCGAGCTTGCTCACCGCGTGCGCGATGCCGAGCGTCGGACCCTGATCGACGTAGGTGATGTCGACGCCGAGCGCGTGACCGTCGCCGAGCGCGCGCACGACCTCGAAGCCGAGGTGGCCGATGACGATGATCACGCGCCGCACGCCGATGTCGCGCAGGCACTCGATCTGGTGCTGCAGCAGCGGCTTGCCGAGGATCGGCAGGATCGGCTTCGGATACCGTTCGCTGAACGGCAGCAGCCGCGCCCCCCTGCCCGCGGCCAGGATGACGCCGACGACCGAGGCGTCGCCGCGAGTCATGGCGCGAGAATAATCCCCGCCCGGTAGAGCTTCAACTTCGTGCGCAGGTAGAGGAGGAAGCGCAGGAAGCTCCAGGCGGTGCGCCAGGGGTGCAGCTTGCTGAAGCCGGCGAGGCGTTCGCGATGCGTGACGCCGGCCTCGCCGAGCCGCGCGCCCTGGGCCTGCAGGCGCAGGCAGATCTCGGTCGGCGTCGGATAGCCGCGCGCCTCGATGCGCAGCCCGCGCAGCAGCTCGCCGCGCACGACCTTGATCGCGCAGTTCGTGTCGCGCAGCCGCGTGCCGAACAGCGCGCGCACGAGCCGGTTCATGCCGCGGTCGGCGAGCACGCGCGCCAGCGTGTCCTGCTTGCCGCGCCGGAAGCCGGTGACGCCGTCGAAACCGCCGCGCTCGAGCGTCTCGAGCAGCACGAACGCGTCGGCGAGATCGAACTGGCCGTCGCTGTCCATGGTGACGACGTAGGCGCCGCGCGTCGCCGCGATCGCCGCCGCGAGCGCACGCCCGTAGCCGCCGTTGCGCTCGTGATGGACGACGCGCAGCCGCGGATGGCGGGCGCGCAGCTCGTCGAGCAGCGCCCCGGTGCCGTCGGTGCTGCCGTCGTTGCAGAGCACGATCTCGCTCGCCTCCGGCAGGCGGTCGAGCACGCCGTCCCACTCGGCGAGCACCGCCGCGATCCCCTCGACCTCGTTGAAACACGGCGCAGCCACCGACAGCCGCGGCACGGACTCCACCATCGTGCGCGGTCTCCTAGCGGGTTGGAGGGGTGCTGTCAGCTGTCGGCGGGAGCAATCAGCTGTCAGCCGTCAGCCGTCAGCTGGCAGCCGGGGCGGTGGCCGATGGAATCCCCGGACTCAACCGGCCGTCTGATCGTCACGCCCCGAAGGGCGCCGCTCCGTCGGCGCCCGTTGCATCGGTCGCACATCGCTCAGTCCAACGCGCCCTCTCGGCACCTCGTCGTCACGCAGGACGCGGCCGACGCCGACGCAGTCCGCGCCTCGCTCGCAGGACGATCGCCGCGCGCCACTGCTGGCCAGGCTCGTCGGCGGTCTCGACGGCGATCACACAACGGTCGGAATCCCTCTGCCCTTCGCCCGTTATGCCGCCACCCGCGGCGGCCCCGTCACCTCCTCCACCGCTGCAGGAGCGCTTCACAAGTCGTTGGACCAGAAGCTGAATCGCCGCTATCGTCCCCTCATGCCGCCGCCAGCGACCACGCCCCCCCTTCGCGGGGATCGCCAAAACGTTCGTCTGGATAATTGTAGTTAGGCCGGCTTCGACTCCGAAGCATGACGATGATCTCGGACGACTCAAGAAGTGGGAACCTGGTGCTCGACGCGAGACCTCGCTCTCGAACGCCGGCGCGGTTGGCGCCGTACTCTGCAGCCGGC
>CBFGUK010000287.1:0-4921 GCA_965651925.1 uncultured bacterium
GTCGCCGCGGTGCTCGCCCGCCCGCGCACGCGCGGCCGCGTGCTGCTCGTCATCCCGTCGCAGTTCAACGTCTACGGCATGCGCATCAAGCCCGCGTATCCGGCGCTCGGCGTGATGTGGGTGGCGGCGATGCTCGAGCAGGCGGGGCACGCGTGCGAGATCATCGACCAGGACGCCGACGAGGCGGACCTCGACGCCATCCTGCAGCGCCTCGCCGACGGGCGCTTCGACATCCTCGGGCTCACCGCGGTGACGCCGACCTACCCCAACGCCGTGCAGATCGCGCGCGCGGCGAAGGCGCGCTGTCCGCAGCTGCCGGTCATCCTCGGCGGCATCCACGCGACCGTCGATCCGCTCGCCTGCGCGCGCGAGGAGGCGTTCGACTTCATCGCCGTCGGCGAGGCCGAGATCACCGCCGTCGAGCTCGTCGACGCGATCCTCGCCGGCACCGGCGCGTACGCCGGCATCCGCGGCATCCTCTACCGCGACGCCGCCGGCGAGGTGGTCGCCACCGGCGCGCGCGCGCTCGCGCCCGACCTCGACGCCTACCCGTATCCCGCCGTGCACCTGATCCGCAGCCTGCGCAACTACGCGCCGCCCGATGCGGTGCAGCCGCCGGCGGCGCCGATCATGGTGTCGCGCGGCTGTCCCGGGCAGTGCACGTACTGCGAGACGAAGAACATCTTCGGCCGCCGCACGCGCTTCCGCTCGCCGGAGAACGTCATCGGCGAGATCCGCCGCCTGGTCACCGAGTACGGCGTGCGCGAGATCCACTTCCTCGACGACGTCATCACCGCGAACAAGAAGTTCGTGCGCGCGTTCTGCGATCTCCTCAAGCGCGAGCCGTACCGGCTGCACCTGCAGGTCTCCAACGGCCTGCGCGCCGACATGGTCAACGCCGAGATCCTCACGGCACTCAAGGAAGTCGGCCTGCGCAACGTCGGCTTCGGCATCGAGAGCGGCAACGAGCGCGTCCTGCAGATCATCAAGAAGGGCATCACCAAGGATCAGGTGCGCACCGCCGTGCAGACGGCGAAGGCGGTCGGCCTCGAGACGTGGGGTTTCTTCCTCTTCGGCCTCCCCGGCGACACCGAGGAGAGCATCCGCGACACCGTCGACTTCGCGATCGAGCTCGACGTGAAGTACGCGAAGTTCGCCATCCTCAAGCCGTTCCCCGGCAGCGAGGCGTACTACCAGCTCGACGAGAAGGGCCTCGTCGACAGCCGCGACTACTCGCTCTACGGCGTCTACACGCCGCCGGTGCACCACCTCGCGACGCTGCCCGCCGAACGCATCTTCGCGCTCCAGCAGCAGGCCGTGCGCCGCTTCTATCTGCGCCCGCGCAAGCTCCTCGAGCACCTCAGCGACATCCGTTCGTTCGGCAAGTTCGTCTCCTTCGTCCGCGGCGGCTTCTTCGTCCTCGGCCAGCTGCGGGCGAAGGCGCAACACCGGCTGCCACCGAACCCTTTCGCTCCGCGCCGCACCCCAACACAGGTGACGACGGAATCCTGATCGGCGGTCGTCAAACGGCCATTCAACACAGAGGGCCACAGAACCTCTCCCCACCCCGCCCCCCGACACAGACGGCCACAGAGCTTTGATCGGACTCCGTGGCCATCCGTGGTCATCCGTGGCCATCTGTGTTCGCTCCGGATGATCGGGTGTCACATCCCCGTCAGACGATTCATCTGACATTACGCAAGCGGAAGCGGGCATAGCTGGCACGGCTTCTGCTCTCCCGCGGCGCATGAGTCCCGCCCGCTTCGATGCGATCGTTCAGCGCGTCAGCGAGTTTGCCCGCCAGCGGCCCCGGGCGTATCGCCGCCGGCTGATCGGCCTTGCCTGCCTCGGCTACGGGTATGTGCTCGCGGTGCTGCTCGGCATCGTCGCCTGCGGGGTGCTGGTGCCGCTGCTGTTCCGCAGGCCGGTCAATGGGCTGACCATTCAGCTCGAGTTGCTGCTGATCGGATTCGTGGTCGTCATCGTGCGCGCGATGTGGGTGGCGGTGCAGCCGGCGGAGGGTCTGGAGCTGACCCGCGATCGCGTCCCGGCGCTGTTCGACGCCGTCGAGCGCGTGCGGACGCGGATGGCCGTGCCGCCGCTGTCCAGGCTGCTGCTCACCAACGAGCTCAATGCGTCCGTGCAGCAGGTGCCGCGCTTCGGCGTCTTCGGCCACCGCAACATCCTGCTGCTCGGCCTGCCGCTGCTGCAGGCGCTGTCGCCGGCACAGTTCGACGCGGTGCTGGCGCATGAGTTCGGCCACCTCTCGCACCGCCACGGCCGCATCGGCGCCTGGATCTACCGTCTGCGCGCCGGCTGGTCGCGGCTGATGGAGGCGCTGGAATCCGAAGGCAGCGTGCTGCGTCTGATCTTCGGCCGCTTCTTTGCGTGGTACGCCCCGCTGTTCAGTGCGTATTCGTTCGTGCTGGCGCGCGAGCAGGAGTACGAGGCCGATCGCAGCGCCGGCGAAGCGTTCGGCACCCGCCCGCTCGCCGAGGCGCTGATCAGTCTGCGCATTGCCGGCGGGTTTCTCGAGCGCGAGTACTGGCCGTCGGTCCTCAGGCAGGTCGAGCAGTGCGACGTCCCGCCGTCGGCGCCCTTTTCCTCACTGCCGGATCGGATGATGGCCGGGTTCACGGCGCCTACCGCACGCGTCGCCCTGGAGCAGGCGCTCGCCGAGGAGACGACCAGCGCCGACACGCATCCCTGCCTGCGCGAGCGGCTGGCGGCGCTCGGCGAGGACGCGGTGGCGCCCGACGCGCCGCCCGAGACCGCGATCATTCTGCTCGGCGAGCACGCCGGCGAGCTGGCGCACCACTTCGACGAGGACTGGCACGGCGAGGTGGCGCCGCAGTGGCAGGAGCGTCACGCGCTGATCGTCCGCCAGCGCGAGCGCCTGGCGACGCTGCGCGACACGGCCGACGACGCGCGCAGCGCCGAGGAATCGTGGGAGCTGTGCGAGCTGACGCGCGAGCTCGACGGCGCCGAGGCGGCGCTGCCGCTGTATCGCGAGCTCGCGGCACGCTTCCCCGAGTATGCGCGGGGGCGCTTCGTGCTCGGGATGCTGCTGCTCGATGCCGACGACGGCGACGGTCTCGACCACCTCGAAGCCGGCATGCGCGACGATCCCCTGGCGATGCTGCACGGCTGGGAGATGGCCTACGACTTCCTGCGCAAGCACGATCGCGGCGAGGAGGCGGAGGCGCTCTACGCCCGTGCGCTCGCGGCCGAAGAGACGCTGGAGATCGCCAACCGGGAGCGGGGGCGCATCGACCGTCGTACGCGCTATCGCGCCCATGATCTGCCCGACGCCGTGATCGAGCGGCTCCGCGCCGCGCTCGCGACGTGTACCGACGTCGCCTGTGCCTATCTCGTGCGCAAGGAGGTGACGCATCTGCCCGAGCGGCCGCTTTACGTCATCGCTGTCCTGCGCCGCACGCGCTGGTATCGCTGGGAAAGCGCTCGCGACAACCAGCGGTTGCTCGACGAGCTGGTCGCCGTGATCGACGCGCTGAACCTGCCGGTGCAGTGCTACGTCGTGACCCGCCACCGCTACCTGCGCCGCATCGCCCGCGTCGCCGGCGCACCGCTGGATACCGCTCCGGCGGCGAACGACGCTGGAGCGGAGCGCGCCGATGCACACCGCTCCGCACTCGCTGCGCCGTCGCTGCCGAACTGATCCGTGTCACCCGCCTCGACACAGATGGCCACGAAGCCGCTCCCCCACCGCCCGGCGCGGGCTCACCTGCCGGGATGCCGTCGCCTTCCTCGCGGCCGGAGTCCGCAGATGACGCAGATTCCGCAGATGCGTTCTGCGTAATCTGCGCAATCTGCGGACTCCGGACCCGCGGCCTTGCATCGCGGCCATCGGCTTTGCCAAGGCATCACGAATGCCGACGACGCTGCCCGAGCGCATGCCGATCGTCGCCGGATCGGCCGTCGGCGACGTGTACGAGGAGCGCGAGCTCACCGCGCCGGTCGATCTCTGCGACGCCGCGGGGCGGCTCAATCGCGCCGCGGTCGGCTGGTCGCGGCGGCCGCTGGTGCGCGCCAACCTGCGCGGTCACTGGCCGCGGAAGAAGCGCTGGAACTTCTGGAACTGGATCAGCCCGCGGTTCCTCTTCTCGGTGACGCTCGCCGACATCGATTACGCCGCGTTCTGCCAGGTGACGGTGATCGACTTCGACACGCGCGAGACCTTCGCCAACCTCGCGCCGGCGTGGCCGGGCTCGCTGGCGCTGCCCGAGCATGTCGAGCAGACCGTCCGCTTCCGCGGCCGCGGCATGGAGTACGCGAACGTCACCGATGGCGGCGACCTCACCGTCACGTTCCGCGGCGCGGCGAAGTCCGGCGAGCCGATCACCGCCGACTTCGTCGTCCGGCGTCCGGCCGGCCAGGAGAGTCTCAACGTCGTCGTGCCGTGGAGCGCGACGCGCTTCCAGCTCAACTCCAAGCACAACACGCTGCCGTGCGACGGCGAGGTGCGCGTCGGCGCGCGCCGCTACGTGATGGATCCGGCCGAGTGCCATGCGGTGCAGGATTTCGGCCGCGGCCTGTGGCCGTACGTGTCGTTCTGGAACTGGGGCGTCGCCACCGGCGTGCAGGACGGCCGGCGCATCGGCATCAACGTCGGTGCGCGCTGGACGACCGGCACCGGCAGCAACGAGAACGGGCTGCTGCTCGACGGCCGCCTGCACAAGATCATGGAGGACCTGCGCTGGGAGTACGATCCCGGCGACTGGATGCGCCCGTGGCGGGTACACGCCCCGCATTCCGGCGCGGTCGACGTGACGCTCGAGCCGTTCTTCGCGCACCGCGTGCGCACCAATCTCGGCGTCATGCGCAGCGGCGGCGTCTGCTGCTTCGGCCGCTGGCACGGCACGATCCGCGCCGCCGGCGAGACGATCCCGGTGCGCGACCT
>CBFGUK010000288.1:0-4832 GCA_965651925.1 uncultured bacterium
CGTCGACGTCGCCCGCCTCCTCCTCGCGGATGAAGCGCAGGCCGCTGCCGACGAGGTTGCGGTGGATGCTCTCCAGCGTGCGCTCGCCGCGCGAGGTCACCCACGCCAGGCGCGCCTGCGGATGCCCGAGCAGCAGCCGCATCAGCTCGCCACCGGAGTACCCCGAGCCACCGACGATCCCGACCTGCAGCGTCTTTGCCATCCGGTTTCCCTATCGCGCCGGGAGTGTGGGCGGAAGATGAGCGCTTCCACGTTTGGACAGGGGGTGACGGGGTTGGGAGTACGGGGTTAGGGCGGCAGTGAGAATCCGCGCATACAACACGCCTCTGGAGGGCGCCGGTCCCTCGGCGCCTGTTGGATCGGGCACTGCGCGTCCCATCTCGAATCCCGCCTTCCGGAAGCGCGATGTCGCCGCGGCCTATGTGGACGCACGGCGGTGCGGGCGTTTCTGGAAGACGGGGACGTGTTGAGATGAAGCGCGCGTTGCCTGATCCAACGGGCGCCGAGGGACCGGCGCCCTCCAGGGGGGCGTGTTGTATGCGCGGAGCGCCGCTACGGGTGCAGCTCGCGTTGCGCGGCGAGGAACCAGACGCGCACCCAGGTGCGGGCGAGGAGGAAGAGCTCACCGAGCAGCAGGGAGCCGGTGAGGCCGAGCAGCTCGGTGAGCGGCACGGCGAGGCTGGCGGTGCGGTAGCCGATGTAGAGCAGCAGCGCGGCGGCCTGCAGGAGGAACGCGAGGCGCACCGCGCCCTCGCCGCCGGCGAGCACGAAGCCGGTCGCCCACGTCCAGCTCGCCGCCGCGCCGCTCGCCGTCAGTCCGGCGCGCAGCCGCGCGTGATCGTGCATCGCGATCAGCACGACCATGCCGAGTGCCCAGACGACGGCCGCGGTGCCGGCGATCTGCGCCCAGAGATACGGATCGGGCGACTCGCGCGTGGCCTGCAGCGTCCCCCACGTGCCGCCGGCGAGCGCCGCGGTCCAGGCGAGCATGATCGCCGCCGCGATGCCGTAGAGCCGCGCCATCACCGGCGCGAGCGCGAGGCCGGCGAGCCACGGCCGCGGCGCGCCGGCGAGCGCGGCGACGATGACGCCGTCGAGCCACCACCACAGGAGGACGTGCACGCCGGCGAGCAGCGCGGCGCCGGCGGCGAGCATCACCACCCCTTCGCGGTGGTGGTACCAGAGATCGACGAGCACGTTCGTGTCGAGGTGCTGGAGCAGCGTGCGCGTCGCGAGCGAGCCCTCGAGGGCGATGCCGAGCCACAGGGCCGCGGTGAGCGCGAAGGCGGCGCCGAACGCGGCGCCGATCAGCCACAGCGCGCCGACCAGCGGCCAGCGCCGCAAGGCGGCGCGCGCGCCGCGAAGTGCCGCCACCCACATCGCGGATCAGATACCGCTGAGCGCCAGGAGCGCGCTCTGCAGCCAGAGACCCCAGCGGCCGGCGAGCCGCCAGATGCCGCGCGTGCCGGGTTCGCGCATGCGCGAGTTGTTGAGCTGGTTCACGTCGAGCGGCAGCGCGCGATCGGGATCGACGACCGCGTACGCCACCTGCCGCATGCCGGTGGCGTCGATGCGATACCAGCGCCCCTGCCCGTCCCAGGTCTCGCGCGTCGTGCTGCCGTCGTCGTACACGACGAGGATGTCGACGGGCACGCGCACCGTGCCGCGGCGCTCGATGAGCACCTCGGAGCGGTAGCGCGGCGGCTCGGCGGCGGCTCGCGCCGGCAGCGCGGCGGCCGGCACCGGCGACGGTACCGGGGCGGCGGTGACGCGCGCGACGGCATAGTCGAGCGTGCCGGTGCCGTCGAGCACCTGATCGAGGAACGCGCTCGCGCGGCCGCGATCGCGCGCCGCGAGCGCGGCGCGCACGTCGGCGCCGGTGGGATGCGCGAAGCGCCACTCGCGCGCCAGCGCGCCGAGCGCCGCGAGCACGGGCTCCTGGCCGCCGAGCAACCCGCCGAGCGTGCGCAGCGCCAGCGCCGTCTTCGCGTACGCCGTGCCCGCGTAACTGTCGGGGTCGAGCATGCGGAACGACGGCGTCGTGACCGGATCCCACGAGCCGCCGGCGAGGTAGCGCCAGCGGTGCGCGGTGACCGCGTCGACCTGCAGGCCGAAGAGGTCGGCGTAGGCGCCGGGTCCGTACGCCGCGTCGAGCACCAGCCCCTCGAGATACGAGGTGATGCCCTCGTCGATCCACGGCTCGTTCACCTCGTCGCTGGCGATCAGGCCCTGCCAGTACTGGTGGATGAACTCGTGCACGGCGAGCACCTCGGGCAGCCGCAGGCCGTCGGGCATCCACCACGTCGTCCCGACCGTGAACAGCATCGGGTACTCCATGCCGGCGGCGGCGAATCCGCCGGGACCGGGATCGACGACGGTCAGCGCCGGATACGGATACGGACCGAACCACGTCGCGCAGCGCGCCATCGCCGCGTGCAGCGCGTCGCGATAGCGCGGCAGCTGGTCGCGGTGCGCCGGCTGCAGGAGGAAGCGCACCGGCACCTCGTCGAGCCGCGTGTCGGCGACGACGAAGCGCGGATCGGCGGTCCACGCGAAGTCGTGCACGCGCTCGGCCGACACCTGCACCGTGCGCGTGCCGTCGCCGTTGGCGCGCTCGCCGACGGTCGTGCCGGTGAAGCCGAGCACGTAGTCGGTGGGCACGGTCAGCGTGACATCGTAGCTGCCGAAGTCGGCGGCGAACTCGGAGGTCGCGTGGTACTGGTGCGCGTGCCAGCCGCCGTCGCGCCAGGCGGCGAGCTTCGGGAACCATTGCGCGACGAAGAAGAACGGCGCGGCGTGGCCGCTGCGCAGGAAGAGCCGCGGCAGCGTGGCGACGAAGTCGATCGCGACGTCGACCGGTTCGCCCGGCGGCACCGGCGCCGGCAGCGCGAGGCGCGCCAGCGTGTGGTCGTCGGGGTTGCCGTCGTCGGGCCGCACGGTCGTCAGCGCGGCGAGCCGGTCGGTGTCACCGACGCGCAGCGCGGCGATGTCGATGCGCCCCCAGCCATCGGGATGGCGGGCCCACCAGCGCCGCGCCCGCGCGCCCATGCCGGTCATGAGCGTCGTGCGGTTGCTGGCGAACGCGTTGAGATAGAGGTGCAGGTAGAGCGCGTCGACCGGCTCGCTGGCCGGGTTGCGCCACGTCGCGTGCACGCTGCCGGTGACCGTGCGCGTCGCCGGATCGAGGCGCGCGTCGATGCGATACGCGACCACCGGCGGCGGCTCGGCGGCCGCCGCGGCGGCGCCGGCGCACAGGACGGCGACACACAGCGCCGCCGCCCGCGCGCGGGCGGCGGCGCGCCGTGGAGTGGATGACCGGATCACCCGTCCGTCCGACGGGAGCCGGATACCCGGCCTTACTTCTTCTCTTCCGGCTTGCGGAACTGGTCGTGACAGCTCTTGCAGTTGGCGAACACCTTCTTGGATTTCTCCTTGAGGTTCTCGTCGTCACCCGAGCCCGCCGCCTGCGACAGCGACTGCGCCTCGGTTTCGAGATCCTTGGCGAGCTGCTCGAACTTGTCCCACTTCTCCCAGATCGCCGGCAGCGCGCGCGAGTTCGGGTCGGTGCTGCCCTTCGGGAACAGCGACGGAATCTTGTGCGCGCGCACCGCGATCTGCTCGGCCGACCGCTGGATGATCGCGACGTCGAAGCCCTCCTGGCCGATGTTGAACGCCTCGTTGATGTTCTCGGCCTGGTCGCCCATCTCTTCCATCAGGAAATGCCGATCGCGGATCGGGCCTGCCGGCAGCTTGTCGTGCGCGTCGTCGTCCTCGTCGGCCCGCAGGCCACCGGGCAGCGCCAGCGCCAGCCCCATCGCCAGAACGGCCACCCACCTCACGGTGATACGCATCGCTCCCTCCTTCGCTCGCTCGAGAGATCCCGTCGGGCGCGGGCGCCGGCGGCCCGCGCTAGTTGCCCACGTCGTGCTGCACCGGCGGCACGCTTTTCATGTATTTTGCGATGGAGCGCAACTCCGACTGCGGCGCGTCGCCGTACCCCGGCCCGCCGCCGTAGCCGTCGACGACCTCCGCCATCAGCCCCTGGACGTTGTCCATGTTCGGCAGGAAGCCGCTCTCCAGCACCTCGACGATCGCCGACTCGCGCCACTTGCCGATGCCGGTCGCGCGGTCGGGCGTGATGTTCGGCACCGGGTTGCCGTCCGGCCCGTCGGCGGTGCCGGCGAGATAGAGCGACCGGCGCGGCGCGCCGGCGCGGTTGCGCGGCGTGTGGCAGTCGCCGCAGATCGACACGTGGTCGACGAGGTAGCGGCCGCGCGCCAGCGGATCGGTCGGCGTCTCCGCCGGCGGGTCGACTGCCGGCGCGAAGAAGTAGCGCCAGCCGCGGTAGGCGATGCGCGGCATCGGCACGGTGGTCTCGGGCGGGCGGTTCGCGCGGCGCACCGGCGGCAGCGTGCGCAGATAGGCGACCAGCGCCCGCACGTCGGCGTCGGACATGCCCGCGTAGCGGTAGTACGGCATCACCGGTGCCTGGATGCTGCCGTCGGGCAGCTCGCCGAGGCGGATCGCGGCGATGATCTGCTCGTCGCTCCACGCGCCGATGCCGGTGTCGGGATCGGGCGTGATGTTCGTGCCGTAGAACGTGCCGAACGGCGTCGGCAGCGCCCGTCCGCCGGCACCGACCGGGCCGTCGGCCATCGAGTGACAGCCGCAGCCGCCGGCGAGCGCGAAGACTTCCTTGCCGCGGGCGACGAGGTCGTCGGCGCGCACGGCGGCGGCCGACATGAGCAGCGCGAGCGTCAGGGCGAGCAGAAACGGCGTGCGGAAATGCGGCGGTGCGGAGGTGCGGAGGTGTTTCAGCGGAGCCCCACCTC
>CBFGUK010000289.1:0-4712 GCA_965651925.1 uncultured bacterium
CGGCCTCGGCGTCGAGGCCGCCGCAGTTGCCCTGACCGCTGCCGCCGTAGAGCGGCGCATCGCTGTTCAGCAGCTCCTCCCAGTGTCCGTCCCACGGCACGCCGATGCGGTAGTCGTGGCGCGGCACCGGCGTGAAGTTGAGCAGCACCAGCACGGCGCGATCGGCGTCGGCGCCGCGGCGCAGGTAGGAGACGACGCTCGCGTCGGCGTCGTTGCAGTCGATCCACTCGAAGCCGCTGCCGTCGTGGTCGCGCGCGTGCAGGCAGGGCTCGGCGGCGTAGAGGTGGTTCAGGTCGCGGACCCACGCCTGTACGCCGCGATGCGGCGCGTGCTCGAGCAGATGCCAGTCGAGGCTGTGGTCGTGCCGCCACTCGCCGGTCTGTGCGAACTCGCCGCCCATGAACAGCAGCTTCTTGCCCGGCTGCGTCCACTGATGCGCGAAGAGCAGGCGCAGCGTCGCGAAGCGCTGCCACTCGTCGCCGGGCATCCGACCGAGCAGCGAGCCTTTGCCGTGCACGACCTCGTCGTGGGAGAGCGGCAGGACGAAGTTCTCGGTGAACGCGTAGAGCATGCGGAACGTCAGCGCGTCGTGGTGATAGCGCCGGTAGATCGGCGCGCGCGCCAGGTACTGGAGCATGTCGTGCATCCAGCCCATGTCCCACTTGTAGCCGAAGCCGAGGCCGCCGACGTACGTCGGCCGTGACACCATCGGCCAGGCGGTCGATTCCTCGGCGATCGTCTGCACGCCGGGGAAGGCCTCGTACAGACTCGCGTTGCAGTGCCGCAGGAACGCGATCGCCTCGAGGTTCTCGCGGCCGCCGTGCCGGTTGGGAATCCACTCGCCGGCGCGGCGCGAGTAGTCGAGGTAGAGCATCGACGCGACGGCGTCGACGCGCAGGCCGTCGATGTGGAAGCGGTCGAGCCAGTAGTGCGCGCTGCTGATCAGGAACGCGCGCACTTCGTTGCGGCCGTAGTTGAAGATCAGGCTGCCCCAGTCGGGGTGGAACCCCTGGCGCGGATCGGCGTGCTCGAAGAGGTGCGTGCCGTCGAAGAACGCGAGGCCGTGCTCGTCGGCGGGGAAGTGCGACGGCACCCAGTCGAGCAGCACGCCGATGCCGTGCTGGTGCAGCACGTCGACGAACGCCATGAAGTCCTCGGGCGTCCCGTAGCGCGCCGACGGGGCGAAGTAGCCGGTCGTCTGGTAGCCCCACGAGCCGTAGAACGGGTGCTCCATGATCGGCAGCAGCTCGACGTGCGTGAAGCCCATCTCGCGCACATAGGCGGCCAGCCGCGGGGCGAGCTCCGCATACGAGAGGAGGCGCTCGGGGTGCGCGGGATCGCGCTGCCACGAGCCGAGGTGCACCTCGTAGATCGCCAGCGGCGCGTCGAGCCGCTGCGCGGCGGCGCGCCGCGCCATCCACTCGCCGTCGCCCCACGCGTGGCGCGGATCGGCGACGATCGAGCCCGTGCGCGGCGGGACCTCGGTGCGCCGCGCGAACGGGTCGGCCTTGTCGACGCGATAGCCGCGCACGCGCGACGCGATGTGGTACTTGTACACGCTGCCGGGCCCGGCGTCGGGCACGAAGCCCTCCCAGATGCCCGACACGCCGCGCGGCTGCAGCGGATGCGCCCCGCGCTGCCAGCCGTTGAAGTCGCCGATGACCGAGACGTGCTCGGCATTCGGTGCCCAGACGGCGAAGTGCACGCCGCTGCGACCGTCGGCCGCGCCGGGATGCGCACCGAGCCGCTCGTACAGCCGGGTGTGCGTGCCTTCGTTGAACAGGTACAGGTCCTGATCGGTCAGCCGGCTCATCGGACGGTGTCGGGCACGGGCGGGCGGTCAGCGCGCGGCGCGGGATCGGCGCAGCGCGGGGCGGAAGCGGCACATCGGCGCGACACGCTAGCAGAGGCGGCGCCACCGGGCAGCATCCGACACCACCCGGTGCGGGCGCACGATCGCGGCGGGGACGCGCCGCGGCCTGCTCACGGCCCGGGTGGTTCCGGCAGCGGCGCGATGTCGAGCGCTCGGGTCGGTGGCGGCACCAGCCCGAGGGGCGGTGCGGGCGGGGGCGGCGGCGCGCCGCGCCCGAACTCGCGCGTGACGCCGAGCGTCAGTGCGTGCGTCGCGCTGGCGCTGCCCGGCAGGAAGCGGCTGAAGCCTTCGTCGAGCTCGCGCGACGCCTGGAGCTCGTATCCGACGCCGATGCGGCTGCCGGCCAGCCGCCACGTCATGCCGAGCTCGAGCACGTCGCGATCGAGCTCGCGCGAGAAGCCGGTGGTGGTGTCGGTGCGCAGGCCGCGGCTGCTCATCGTGTCGAGCTTCGAACGCTGATAGCGGAACTGCCAGCTGAGCGGTCCGCCCTCGCGCTGCGGTGTCTCGCTGTCGGGCGGAGCGGACGGCGCCTCCAGCAGCCGGGGGCTCGCCGCCAGCTCGGGGGCGAGCTGGGCCAGCGGCGGCAGGTGCATCGTCGCATCGCGCAGCGTGAACGGCCCGGGCAGGATCGGCGGCGGGTCGTCGGTCGCGCGCACCGGCGCGGTTGCGAGCAGCAGCGCGAGACCCAGCCACGCGCGGAACGCCGGGCGGCGGCGGCGAGGCGATGCACCTCCGATGCGGAGAGGCATGCTTCCTCCGCTAGCATGGCGCCGCCCGCGCCGGCACCGGGGCACCGCGATTGCCCGGTGCTGTGCGCCGTGCGCGGCGCCGCGGTGACGGACGCGGAGCGATTTACACGTGCGGGTGACATTTTTGTCCGTGACGACGAGCCCGCCGCGGCCGCGCGGCAGGGGCAGCAATCCGGTCCGCTCTGGCAGTCGGCTTGCATTGCGCCGGGCCGATGGCAGCGCCGATTTCGATTGCACAACACCGCGCAGTGCGATGGCATGCGACCCAGCGGCGAGCCGGTCGACACGAAGCCGGCAGTCGGGGAGTGGGGCGGTGGCAATTCGTGACCGGCGCGCACGCAGCAACACGGGGGAATACCATGGCGCTCGGTCACCTGCTTTCGTACGCGGGGATGTGCGCGGCGGCGGCCGCGAGCTACCAGCTCGCGTGCTGGCTCGGCTGCCAGTTCTGATCGTTACCGCATCGGCCGGTACGGTTTTCTGAGTCGGGGCTCGATCCCCGCCTCGAGGTACGGCGTCAGCCAGCCGTGGCCGGCCTCCGGCCACGCGTCGATGCCCGGCAGATACGGCTTGATGTCGAGCAGCGGCGTGCCGTCGAGCAGGTCGATGCCGCGCACGTGCACGTGCCCGGCGGCGTGCGCCACGGCGGTGAGCGTCACGGTGGTCAGGCCGATCGGCGCCGGCCGGTTCGGCGCCCGGGTGGCGAAGACGCCGCGCTTCGGGCCGCCGCGCGGCGGCTTGACGCGCGCCGCCCAGCCGCGGCTGCGGTCGAACACGAAGAGCAGCCAGATGCGCTCGAAGCTCTCGAGGTCGGCGAGCGCGTCGCGGTAGGCGGGCGCGATCTCGAGGCAGCCGACGGCGTCGGGTGCGGCGCTCGGCTGATGTGGCGCATCCTCACGCCGCTGCCACGGCGTGCGGGCATGGCCGATGACCGGCAGCGCGACCGTCCCCTGCGCGCCCGCTGCGAGCCCGTCGATTCCCGCCACGCCGGGCCCGTCGCCGTCGCCCGCCGCGGCGGTCAGTCGCGGATCTGCTGCGAGAGGTAGTTCTGCTCGCCGACCTGGCGGATCAGCTCGAGCTGCGCCTCGAGCCAGTCGACGTGCTCCTCTTCGGACTCGAGGATGTCCTCGAGGAGATCGCGCGTGGTGTTGTCGCCAGCCTCGACCGCCTGCGCGATCGCCTTGTTCAGCCGCGGCACCGCCACTTCCTCGAGCTTGAGGTCGAGCTGCAGCTGCTCGAGCACGGTCTCACCGACGCGCACCTTCTCGAGGCGCTGCATGTTGGGGACGCCTTCGAGGAAGAGAATCCGCTCGATGAGATCGTCGGCGTGCTTCATCTCCTCGATCGATTCCTCGCGGATCTTGTGCGCGAGGCGCTTGTAGCCCCAGTTGGCGCACATCTTCGCGTGGATGAAGTACTGGTTGATGGCGGTGAGCTCGCCGGTGAGGATCTCGTTCAGCGTCTCGATGAGCTTGACGTTTCCCTTCATGCCCGACCTCCGCGTGTGCTGGTACTGATGAGCGGGAGCCGGCCGTGCCTCCCGGCGCGCACGATAGCGAAACGGGCGGCGAAGGGAAGGGCTGTACAATCGTCAGTCGGCGGTGGCGACGGCCTGCCCCTGACTGAGCAGGCTGGCGATCTCCTGACGGCAGGGGGCGCAGCAGCGACCGGCACCGGTCTGGCGGACGACGTCCCGTACGGACTGGACGGCCTCCTCCCGGACCAGTTGCAGGATGGCGTGATCGGTCACGCCGGCACAGTGGCACACGATCATCGGCTGCGGCTCCTTGTTCCCGGACGATCTGATCCGGTGATTACCTGATTCTGAATTCCATTATCAAGACGAATCGACGACATTTTTCCTCAATGCACGGGCAGCGGCGCCGCCGGCCGCTCGAGGCGCGCCAGCGCCGTGTGCGATGCTTCGCCGATCAGGCGCAGTACCGCCGGCGACAGCCGGACGGTCAGGGCGCTGATCGACAGGTGGACCTGGCCGCACGTGCACAGGTCGATACGCACCGGTCCCTGGGCCGCGAGCGTCTGCGGGCGGCAGCCGGTCGATTGCTCGGACATGAGCACCTCCTCACCTG
>CBFGUK010000290.1:0-4695 GCA_965651925.1 uncultured bacterium
GGCGGGCCGCCCGCGCTCCCGGACGCGTCCCCGCTGCGTGACCACCTCCGCACCTGACCGGTCACCGGTCACCGGTCACCGGTCACTGATCATCGGTCACGCTTTTCTTCACCTCCGCGTTGCACCTCACCCGATCGTCCGCTACACAGGTCAGGTCTCAGACGGGAAGAAGGTTTCGGTTGTTTCCGGGGTTTGTCTCATTGAGCCCCTGCACGCCTCACGGCGTTTCGGAGTCAGCAGCTTCCCCAAGCGACAATTCGCAGAAAGGAGGAAGCGCATATGGCTCAGGGAACCGTGAAGTGGTTCAACCCCGAGAAGGGGTTCGGCTTCATCAGCCGTGACGATGGTGACGATGTCTTCGTGCATCACACCGCCATCGTTGCCGACGGCTACCGCTCGCTCGAAGAGGGTCAGCGGGTGTCGTTCGACGTGACGCAGGGCAAAAAGGGACTGCAGGCGTCGAACGTCACGAAGGTCTGACGTGCGGCTCCGCGGAGGCCGTCCGGGCCTCCGCGGTCCTCTCAACTCCGATCTCCATCCGGCGGAGCAGGTGACACCGTGCGATACGACAATCTCTACGAACCGGACGTGCTGATCGGCGAGCTCGGCGCGCGCGCCCGGCGCGATGCGACGGCGCTCTCGAGCGAGAAGCGCCTGATGCTGGCCGTCCTGCAGAACGCCGTCGACTGCTGTCAGAAATACGCCGGCGCGACCGATCCCGCCGGCCGCGAGCTGTTCGAGGAAGCCGCGGCGTGGTTCGCGTGCCGCATCAACACTGGCCTGTATTCCTTCGAGAGCATCAGCGAGGCGCTGAACATCCAGCCGGATTACCTGCGCCGCGGCCTCGACGAGTGGCTGCGCCAGCAGCGACAGCGGCCGCTCGCCTCGGGCGAGTGATTTCGCAGCTGTCGCGCGGTGCCGACGATGCCGTCGGCACGCTCTGGTCAGACCGGGGCGTTCGCGCCGCGCTCGGCGCGCCGCCGCAGCCAGGTGGCGGCGATCCACCACTCGCTGCCGTCGCTGAGCCGGCGGATCTGGTAGGCGAGTCCTTCGCGCGAGCGCGGCCGCCAGGAGAGGATCTCGACCTCGTCGCCGTCGCGCAGGTCGTTGCTAATCGTTCCGCCACTCGCATCGATGAGTGGCAGCTGCCCTGCCGGATCGGTGCCCGTCGGCAGCCAGTTCACGTAGGCGTGCCAGCCGACGCAGAGCACGAGCTCGTTCTTGTTCGGCCGCCCGGAACGGGTGTTGGTACGCTGGTACATGCGACGGTCCTCCTGCCCGACCGAGGTCGAGCGGCGCCCGCTGGCGCGCGCGGTGCGCGTGGGTTGTGCAGCCGCGGCAGCGACCGGATGAGAGAGAGCGACCGGCGCCTGCCGGCGCGGGTGTGGCCCGTGATGCTTCGCCCACGACCACCAGTGGTGCGCCGACGGGCATGGAACCCGTCGGTCGGCGACCGGGTACCCGAGTCTTGTATCAGACGGGGTCGCCTGGCGCCATGCGGTTCCCGCCGCGGCTCACGCGAGCACGACGCGATCGAGGCGCAGCGCCTCGCCGACCGACCACGCCTGGAACGGACAGCCGCGCGGCGTGTGCGGCGGGTCACCGTCGGCGATCTCGCTGACGTGGCCGATGCCCGCCTCGTCGAGGTGCGCGAGCAGCGGCGCGAGAAAGCGCCGACGCGCCGTCGCGCGGGCCGCGGCATCGTTGCCGTGCGTGCGCACCCAGGCCTCGACGAACGGGCCGAGCAGCCACGGCCAGACGGTGCCCTGGTGATAGGCGCCGTCGCGGCTGGCGGGATCGCCGGTGCAGCGCCCGGCGTAGCCCGGTTCGCCCGGTGCGAGTGAGCGCAGGCCGAGTGGCGTGTAGAGCGTGCGCTCGACGGTCTCGACCACGGCGCGGGCGCGCGCGCCGTCGAGCAGCGCGAGCGGCAGGCCGCCGACGGCGAGGATCTGGTTCGGGCGCAGCGCGGCGTCGGCCGTGCCGGCGACGTGCTCGACGTCGACGACATCGAACAGGCAGCCGCGCGCCGGATTCCAGAAGCGCGCCGCGAACGCCGCACGCCCGCGCGCCAGCGGCGCCTCCCAGCGCGGCGCCCACTGTGCCGCAACCCACAACGCGGTGAGCCACAGCGTCTGGACCTCGACGGGCTTGCCGCTGCGCGGCGTGACGACGCGCGCGCCGACCCGCGCATCCATCCACGTGAGCTGCACGCCGGGCGCGCCGGCGGCGAGCAGGCCGTCGGCATCGGCGCGGATGCCGTCGCGCGTGCCGCGCGTGTAGCCGGCGAGGATCGCCTCGACCGCCTCCCGGAGGCGCGCCGCCTCGGGTCCCTCGACGTGCCCGCCGGCGAGCAGCTCGTGCACGGTGACGACGAACCAGAGCGCCGCGTCGACGGCATTGTACTCGGGGGCTGCGCCCTGGTCGGGAAAGCGGTTCGGCAGCATGCCGTCGGCGATCGTCTCCGCCCAGGCGAGCGCGACCTCGCGCGCGATGTCGGCCCGGCCGGCCGCGAGGCAGAGTCCGCGCAGCGCGATGAACGTGTCGCGCCCCCAGTCGGTGAACCACGGATAGCCGGCGACGAGCGAGCGGCCGGTGCCGCGGCGCACGACGTACGCCTCCGCGGCGCGGTGCAGGCGCGACGGGAAGCGGCGCCGCGCCCGCTCGGCGGCGCGCCACTCGGCGAGCTGGCGCGCGGCATCGTCCGCCGCCGCCGGCGACGTGTGGTCCAGCGCCTCGAGAATCCACACCGCCTCGCCGGCGGCGAGATCCCAGGTGAGCACGCCCGGCGCCGCGAGGTCCTCGCTGCAGTCGAGTCCGCGCTCGCGTTCCTCGGTGTAGAGGAACTGCCGGTACCACTGCGGCTCGTGCGTGTAGGTGCCGTTGGCGAGCGAGCGCACCGCCGGCACGCCGGGGTAGGGCGCCCAGCGCAGCGCCGCGCCGTCGGGCGCCGGGGCGAAGTCGAACACCGGATTCTCGTGATGCAGGGCGTGGTAGTCGCGGCCGGCAAGGAACGGGCGCACGCGCAGCATCGCGCGGGCCACCGGCGCGTCGAGCCGCCAGCTGAGCGCCACCGCGGCGCGGCCGGCCGGCACGAACAGCTCGTGCACGAGGCGCGTGCCGTCGGCGAGCCGATAGTGCCACTGCGGCCACGGGTCGGTGGTGAACGCCTCGATCTGCCAGCAGCCGTCGGGATAGAGCGTCGCCGGCAGGTAGCGCTGCGTGGTCAGCGCCTGCTGCCCGGCGGCGGTCTCGAGCCACGCATCGCAGCCGCTGACCAGCACCATGCGGCCGGTCGGCGGCGTCGTCGCGGCGAGCAGCAGCGCGTGATAGCGGCGCGTCCGCACCCCCGCCGCCGTGCCCGAGGCGAAGCCGCCGAGCCCGTCCGCCTCGAGCCACTCGCGGCTCTCGCCCGGCACTGCGCGCATCGCCGGCAGGAGTAGGCGGGCGGCGGCGGGCGCGCAAACGCGGCGCCGGGGCCCATCGCCGCGGTTGGCGCTGCGGATCGGGCGGCGTTCCTTGACTGCGCCGCGCGATTTGCGGTTAGTGCCGCGCATGCCGAAGGCTCCCGCATCCGCCCGCCGCACGCCGCTGCTGCAGTCAGCCGACTTCACCGGCTACCTGAACGAGAAGTGCACGCAGATCGCGCCCGGCGACGTGCGGACGATGCTCGCCCAGGCCGCCGCCATCCGCCGGCGCGCGCGCACGCTCGCCGCGGGGCGCGTGCGCATGGGACGCCAGATCGAGCTCGCGCTCGAGATCGTCGGCGAGCATCACAAGGGCCGCTGCCCGCAGATCCCGTACTACACGATCGCGACGCTGTCGGTGGCGCTGCTCTACTTCAGCGACCCGGTCGATGTGATTCCGGACTGGATCCCGAATGTCGGCTCGATGGATGACGCGATCGTCTTCGAGCTCGCGTTCGGCATGGCGCGCGCCGGCATCGCGCGCTACTGCGCGTGGAAGGGCATCCCCACCGCGGAGTTCTTCCCGGCGCCGCCGCGCCCGCCGGCCCGCCGCACCTCGGCGGCGAAGGCGCCGGCGCGGCGCACGACCGCGGCGAAACAGGCGCCGTCACGGCGCACGGCGGCGGCGAAGCCGGCGCGGCGCAAGGGGCGCTGACGACCGCGCCGCGCGACGCGGCAGCAACGCGGGAGGGCTGAGCGCGTGGGCCCGGGGCCGGACGGCGATTCCGGAGCCCTGCGCCCGAAACGCGCGCTTACGCGCGCTTGTGCACCAGCACCTTCGGGCCGTCGGCGAAGACGACCTCGATCTTGTTGACGTCCTTGCGCAGCGTGACCAGGCCGACGCCGAACGTCGCGTGGTTGATCAGGTCGCCTTCCGCGAAACGCTCGGTGGTCGCGTACGGCTTCGCCTTGGCGGGATCGCGACCGCGCAGCAGCGCGGCGTAATCCGGGACCTTTGGCTCCGCAGCCTTGCGGGTGCGCGTCGTCCGGCCAGCCGTCGTCCCCGGCGCCTTGGCGCGATACGCGTGCTGCCCACCGCAGGTGTTGCAGTGCACGCGGGTGATACGGCCGTTGACGACCGCCTCGACAGTGTGCGCCAGGACGAGCTTGCACTTCGTGCACCAGCTGTCGACGTCCTTGCCCACGACAGGGGTGGTGGTGGTTGCCGCCATTCCCTTCGCTTATCAGGCATGGCCGGGCAATGCGACCAAGGCGCGAGGCGGAGGTGCGG
>CBFGUK010000291.1:0-4673 GCA_965651925.1 uncultured bacterium
GCGGGCGTACGACGACCACATGACGCTCGACACCGAGCTCACCCGTCGCTTCGGCCTGCGTTGTCCGATCGTCTCCGCTCCGATGGGCGCCGTCGCCGGCGGCCGGCTCGCCGCCGCGGTGTCGCGCGCCGGCGGCCTCGGCCTGATCGGGCCGGGCTATTTCGGCGCCGACTGGATCGAGACCGAGTTTGCCGCTGCCGCCGGCGAACGGGTCGGGATCGGCTTCATCACCTGGGATCTCGCGCGCACCCCCGAGCGCCTCGATGTCGCGCTCGCGCACCGGCCGGCGGCGGTGATGCTGTCGTTCGGCGATCCCGAACCGTTCCTCCCCGCAATCCGGCGCGCCGGCGCGCCGGTCATCGCCCAGGTGCAGACGCTCGCCGCGGCGCGTCACGCCGCGGCGCTGGGCGCCGACCTGATCGTCGCGCAGGGCACGGAAGCCGGCGGACACGGCGCCGAGCGCGCGCTGTTTCCGCTGCTGCCGGCGGTCGTCGATGCCGTCGCGCCGACGCCCGTGCTCGCCGCCGGCGGCATCGCCGACGGGCGCGGCCTCCTCGCCGCGCTGGCGCTCGGCGCCCAGGGGGTGCTGCTCGGCACGCGCCTCGCCGCGGCCGAGGAGGCGCTGGGCAGCGAGGCGGCCAAGGCACGCCTGGTCAGCAGCAGCGGTGACGCGACGGTGCGCACGCGCGTCTTCGACATCGTGCGCGGCCTGACGTGGCCGCCGGGGTTCACCGGTCGCGCCATCCGCAACGCGTTCACCGAACGCTGGCACGGGCGCGAAAGCGCACTGGCGGACGCGCTCCCCGACGAGCAGCGCCGCTACGGCGAAGCGGCCGCCGCCGGCGACCTCGACACCGCCCTCGTCTGGGCAGGCGAAGGCCTCGACCTCGTGCGCGACGTACGCCCCGCCGCCGCCATCATCGCCGACATCCTCACCGAAGCCGCCGCCGCGCGGCAGGCGCTCGAGCGCCAGTTCGGCCGCGCGTAGGTCGTCGTCCATGGCGCCCCGAACCGGGCTTTGCCGATAGCTCAGCCACCGAGGGCACAGAGGACACCAAGTCGCTGGTCATCGGATCTGATGGGATCCGATTGCTCGACTTCGCGTCCTCTGCGCCTCTGTGGCGGATCGTCTTCCCCTGGCGAGGCGGAATGTTGGGCAAGGCCCTCAATCCGGACGTGGCGTTCGTCCGCGCAGGCTACCTCGCACACCTCCCTGTGTGACTGCTCCGGCGGTGCCTAGAAATTAGGCACGCGACTGCCCACGGAGCCGGCGCGCCGCTCCTCAAGGCAAAATTTGCTGCTCGCCTCCGTAGCGGAGGAGTTTGGCAGCGGCATTGCTCTTGGGGGCCCGCGAAACCACGCCCGCAGCAACCGCCGGGTGTGCACGCGTACTGACAGGGGAGGATGATGCGCACAAAACTTTTCAAGGTGATGACTGCCGTCGTGCTGATGGTCGCGAGTGCGAACCTCGCGCGCGGCGAGGTGCTCGGCTCCGAAGGGGAGGAGACCGGCGCGGCCGAGGTCTCGGGCGAGCAGACCGAGGAGGCCGAGGAATCGCGATCGCTCGGACCCGGGTATTACGGGATGGAGCCGATCAAGACGCTCAGCAACAACGGCAAGGGCTACTCGGTGGCCGAGCTGACGCTCGGCGAAGACCGCCCGCTCGACCTGAACTTCGGCGGCTGGTTGCAGCTCGGTTACACGAGCCGCTCGACGGGCCTGTTCAACAACGTTCCGAGCGAGGTCCGCGTGCACCAGGCGTGGCTGTTCGTCGAGAAGGAGGCGAAGAGCCTCGACGTCATCGACTGGGGCTTCCGCTTCGACGCGATGTACGGCGGCGACGGCCAGGACACGCAGGCGTTCGGCAACAATCCCGACCACTGGGACATCGACTGGGACCGCGGGGCCGGGTACGGCTGGGCGATCCCGCAGTTGTACGTCGAGCTGACCTACAAGGACTTCTCGCTGATGGGCGGCCACTTCTACACGCTGCTCGGCTATGAGGTGGTCACCGCGCCGGACAACTTCTTCTTCAGCCACGCGATGACGATGTACCTGAGCGAGGCGTTCACCCACACCGGTGCACTGCTCAAGTACTCGGGGCTCGACATGTTCGAGTTCTACGCCGGCTGGACGGCGGGCTGGGACACCGGCTTCGACCAGTTCGAGACCGGCGGCAGCAACTTCCTCGGCGGCTTCAACTTCCAGCCGATCGACGAAGCGTCGCTGACCTACATCCTGACCGCCGGCAACTTCGGCGCGATCGGCAAGGGCTACTCGCACAGCGTCGTCGTCAACACGACGCCGCTCGGCTCGCTGCTGCCCGGCCTGAACTACGTCCTGCAGAGCGACTATCTCGATGTCGACCAGGACGTGTTCGGCTCGGGGCACGACTACAGCACGATCGGCATCAACCAGTATCTCATGTACTGGTTCGTCGACGAGATCGGCATCGGTACGCGCTTCGAATGGTGGAAGCCGAACGGCGTGTCGTATTACGAGTCGACCGTCGGCCTGAACCTCAAGCCGATCCCGAACGTCATCATCCGTCCGGAAATCCGCTGGCAGTGGAGCCCGGCGGCCGACGACAACTCGGCGAAGAACATCATCGGGCTGCCGGTGGTCGAGGGCGAAATCATCGGCATCGACATGATCTTCACGTTCTGACGCGACGCGAACCGCGCAGACGCAACACGGGCGCCGTGCATCCGCACGGCGCCCGTTCGTTTCTGGGGCTTCGCGATGGAGGCGCCTGCCGTCCGCGAAGAGCGCCCGCGGCAGCGATATTGCGTCGCGGAGGGGGCGACGGCGGCAGCTCGATCCAACGGGCGCCGACGGAGCGACGGGCGTGTGAAGGAATCTGCGCCTCCGCAGACCGCCGGCAGCCGGCGTGGACGACGGCATCGACCCAATGGCCTGCACGCTCCGGCCGCGCGCTGCGCGCGCGGCCCGTTGCTCGCGCTGGAGGTGTCGGATGCCCCTCACCGGCGGGGAGAGGGGACCCAGGAAAGCGCCGTGGACGCGCCGGCCGTGTTCACGGCCAGGCGTAGACGCCGAGGACGACTTCGCCCTTCGCGTAGCCGTAGTCGAACGGGTTGTTGTAGAGGCGCGACCAGAAGCGCTCCTCTTCGATGAGGCGGCGGCCGGCGATGAAGTCGCGGCAGCCGTCGGCTTCGACGAGGTTGCAGTCGCCGCCGCGGTACAGACGGACGCAGGCGGCATCGGGTGCGACGTGCGCGATCGCGTCGGCGAGTGACGCGTCGCGCTCCGAGACGAACGCCGGCGTGCGCAGCGGCGTGCCGAAGAACGCATAGGCATACTGGCGCGGTTCGATCTCCCGGCGCATGTAGTTCTCGATGACGCGGGCGACGAAGACGCATTCGGGATGGGCGCGCGTCACGTGCAGCAGGTGGCGCACCTCGCGCTGGCTGTTGCGGTCGAGCAGCACCTGCGCAAAGCCGCTGCTGGACGGATCGCCGGGCGGGCGCAGGTAGAAGTCGGGCACCCCGGGCAGCGCGCGCGTGAACCACGCGAGGATGAACAGCACGCGCGCGAGCTGGGCCCAGACCGGTCGCCACCCGGCGACGAGCGCGCTGAACTGCGTCGTGCCGTACACCCCGAGCACGAAGACGGCGGGCAGCACGTAACTGAGATAGCGGCCGGTCTCGTAGTACTGGTCCTGCGCGGCGAAGTACGTGCGCACGAGGATGAACAGCGACAGCGCGAGACCGCCGAAGCGGCGGAAGTGCCACAGCGCGTACACGAAGCCGGCGACGACGGCGATGCTCACCGCCACCGGCAGCAGCATCATCGGGAAGAAGAGCGGCAGCGAGAACAGCGCCGGATTGAACGGATAGAGCCCGGCGGTCACCGAGCGGCTGACCCCCGGCAGGCCGCCCTGCGTGAGCCAGATCGACAGCAGCCCGAGCACGGCGACGACGGCGGGGCGCGCGGCCAGCCACGCGATCCCGCGGCGGGCGGCATCGAGGAGTTGCGCGCTCGCCGCCTGCCAGCGCGCCGCGCCGACGAGCGCGTGCAGGGCATGCACGCCGAGCGCGGTGAGGCCGATCAGCGCCACCTCCGCGCGCGTGCAGCCGGCGAGCACGGTGAGCGCGGCGCACAGCGCGGCCGCCGCCACACGCACCGCGCGGCCGTGCGGCCGCTCGTCGGTGAGCACCGCCCAGCCGACCACGCCGGCCTGGAAGTAGAGCGCCAGCATGTGCGTCGGCAGCTCGGAGAACGAGGCGAGGAACGTCGCCGGATTGAGCGCGAAGACCGCCGTCCACACCACGCCCCACAGCGGCCCGGCGAGGTAGGCCGCGAGGTGCAGGAAGCACGCCGCGCTGACCAGCGCGAGCAGCAGGTTGAGCCAGACGATGTCGTAGAGGGACGGCACGCCGCCGCCGGCGGGCAGCGAGGCGAGGAGGTGGAAGTTCGCGCCGGCGTGTGTCGCGCGCACGTAGAGCTGCAGGATGCTCTTGTAGCCCTGTCCCTCGTGGATGATCGTGATCCACTCGATCGGGATGTCGGCGGGGGAGACGAACAGCAGCCACGCCGCGACGATCACCAGCACGCTGCCGGTCGCCGAGAGCGCATACCGCTGCCGCCGCGCATCGCCCGCCGCCCACGCCGCGAGCACCACGGCGAGCAGCCCGAGCGCGAGCAGATTGAGC
>CBFGUK010000292.1:0-4649 GCA_965651925.1 uncultured bacterium
CCCCCCCCGAACTTACAGCTGCGCACTTTCCCTTCCGTCACTTTCCAGCGTTTTAACGGGACACCGGGCGGCGGCGGCGCTGGCCGCCGCCCGCGCCGCCGCCCGCACGGGGAGCACGGATGATGAGCAGCACCGAGGGCATGCTCCGCCGCCAGCTCGCGCTGATGGGCGACGAATTCGTCGTGCACGTCGGCGACGAGGCGATCCTCGTCGCCGGCAATCGGCTGCAGGGCTGGCGGATCGCGCACGACGACACCGTCGGCGACGCCTACCGCTACGATTCGCTCGACGAGCTGGCGTTCGCCCTCATCAACTTCAGCGTCGCCGGCGAGGGCGTTGCGTGAGACCCGGGCCGCGCGGCGACGGCATCGCGCTGCTGCTCATCGATGTCCTCAATCCCCTGACGTTCCGCGGCGGCGCCGCCCTGGCGCGGCACGCGCTGCCGGCCGCCGAGCGCATCGCGGCGCTGCGCCAGCGGCTCACGGCGCGCGGTGTGCCAGTGGTGTACGTGAACGACAACTTCGGGCACTGGCACCTCGGCCTGCGCGAGATCCTCGACGAGCTGATCGCCCAGCGGCCGCCCGGGCTGCCGCTGCTCGAGCGCCTCGCACCGGCGGCGCGCGATCACTTCGTCCTCAAGCCGCAGCTCTCCGGCTTCTACAACACCAGCCTCGAGCTGCTCCTCGGCCATCTGCACGTCCGCACGCTCGTGCTGACCGGCTTCGCCGGCGACATCTGCGTGCAGTGCACCGCGCACGATGCGCACATGCGCGGCTACGACCTCATCGTGCCGCGCGACTGCATCGCCTCCGAAGACCCCGACGACAACGCGCACGCGCTGCGCCACATGGCGCGCGTCCTCGACGCCGACGTGCGCCCGGCGGACGAGATCTGATCCATCAGCCACAGAGGCTGGAAGGACACGGAGTCGATGGACTCTCACTCACCGAGTTCGATGTCACCGTCGACTCGGTGTCCTCCCTGCCCTCGGTGGCGGTCCGGCGCGGCAGCCTGACCCGGCGCGCGCCGCGCGATCACGGCAGCGCGGTCGGATGCGGATCGGGTGTCGGCGTCAGGATGCCGTGCACGAGCTCGTGCAGCGGGTTCACGTCGGGGCCGGCGACGTGCAGGCGGACGAACTCGCGCAACGCGATCTCCTCCTCCAGCTCGGCGCTGAGCATCGTCGGCACGAGGATCACGCGCACGCGCGGCTGCCGGGCGCGCAGCGCGTCGGCGCGCGTGACGTTGTGCGCCAGCGGCCCGAGCACGATCGCCACGTCGACCCCCGCGGCACAGTCGATGGCCGCCTCCCAGCCCGTCGCCTGCACGACCGGATGGCCGGCATCGGCGAGGAGGCGCCGCAGACGGAGCTGGCCGCTGCGCGGGCCGACGAGCAGGACGGGAATCTCGGCGCACGGGCGCTCGATGCGGCGCACCGCCGTCATGCACCCGCTCCGTCGACCGCGCCGCGCCCGCTCACTCGAGCTCCAGCGCGGCGGCGGCGCGCGCATCGTCGAGCACCGCCGGCTCGACGTGCACCGCCGCCCGCGCGCTGACCGCGGCGCGCAGCGCCGGGTTGCGGGTGGCGATCGCCGTGGCGACCGCCACCCCCCAGCGCTGCGCGTCGCTGAGCACGCTGTCGCGCAGCACCGCTTCCAGGTTGAGCCGCAGATCGCGGCCCGGCTCCGGGATGCGTGCGGCGACGTCCTGCAGCGCGTCCATCACGCCGCGTGCAGCGTGTCCTGCCCCGGCTGCCAGTCGCACGGGCAGAGCTCGCCGGTCTGCAGCGCGTCGAGGACGCGCAGCGTCTCGCCGACGCTGCGGCCGACGCTGAGATCGTTGACGTTCACCCAGCGGATGACGTTGTCGGGATCGACGATGAACGTCGCGCGCAGCGCCACGCCCTCGCGCCGGTCGAGGATGCCGAGCTGCTGTGCAAGCTCGCGCCGGTGATCGGCGAGCATCGGGAACGGCAGGTCGCGCAGCTCCTCGTTCTGGCGGCGCCAGGCGAGGTGCACGTAGTGGGTGTCGGTGCTCGCACCGAGCACGACCGCGTCGCGATCGACGAACTCCCGATGCCGCCGGCCGAACTCGGCGATCTCGGTCGGGCAGACGAACGTGAAGTCCATCGGCCAGTAGAACAGGACGATCCACTTCCCGTGACACGAGGTGGTCGACACCTGGGTGAATTCCGACCCCGTCTCGAGGCTCGCGACGGCGGGCAGATCGAACTGCGGGAACTGATCTCCAACGGTGAGCATGAAACGATTGTTCTCCTTGATGGGATTTCCCCTCCGGGCGGCGAAGCCGCCGCGACGCCAAAGGGGTGCAAGGGGGAGGCCGCCGGACTGTTTTCGCTAAAGGTGGGGGTGCGTCCGCAGCGCCGGCGGCCTCCCGGGCATGCGGGCTGGTAGAGAGCACGACGCATGCCGGTGGGGGCGTGATCGAGCGTAAGTGGTTGCTCGGACCGCCCAAAGGGCGGTTTGGTCAAAACTACCGGTCAGATTTACACGCGGTCGGTCAGAAGGGGTTTGTTCCTCATTCTGCGGCACCAGCCACCGAGCTGGAGCGGACACCGAGTCGAACCATCACCCGAGCTCGCGAGCTCGGGAACACGATTCTCCGAAGGCACGATTCCTCGACTTCGCCTCCTTCGCGTCTCCGGGCAGATCGTCTGAGGCGCCTCCGGGCCCCTTCTTACACGCGATTGGTAAACGGCAACGCGGTGCGGCTCCGCCCGGGCGTGCCGTCCGCGACGGCGAAGTTTTTGGATAACCCCCGTCCGGGAGCACCATTGATGAGAGCTTTACGCCATATCCGGCGCCAGCATCGCGCGATCAACGCCACCTTCGACGAGCTCGAGTTCACCAGCGAGCCCGAGAGTCGCATGTGGCTGATTCTGCACCTGGCCGAGCAACTGAAGACGCACGAAACCGTCGAGGAAGAGCTGATCTACCCGCTGCTGCGCGACCGCTTCCCGGAAGCGGCCGCCGAGCTCGTCGCCGAGGCGATGGCAGCCCATGCGGCCGCCGACGCCCTGCTCGACGAAGCGGTCGGTGCCGGCGCACCGCCGGTGCTCGTGCACGCGCTGCGCGAAACGGTCCGCCTGCACATCGAGCAGGAAGAGGAGGATCTGCTGCCGCTGGCCGAGCAGCTCGGCGACCGCGTACTGGCGCAGCTCGATGCGCAGCTCGGGCAGTATCTCGCCGAGCTCGGAGAGGCCGAGGAGGCCGACTCCGATGTCGTGCACGGCTGAGGGACGGCCGGCGGGTGCGGCGACGCGATGAGCGTCGCCCCGTCGCGCACGCACCATCCCGCCAGCCGCCGCGGCGCGCCGCCGCTCCCGGCCGCCGACGCCATCCCGCGGCTCGATCTGCGCGCCGCCGGCGAGCGCGCCGTGGTGCGCCTCGGCGCCCGTCAGGTCACGCTGACCAACCTGGACAAGCCGTTCTGGGAGCGGCCGCGGATCACCAAGGGCGACCTGCTGCAATACTACGCCGACGTCGCGCCGCTGCTCCTGCCGCACCTGCGCGACCGCGCGATGGTGATGAAGCGCTACCCGAACGGCAGCACCGGCGAGTTCTTCTTCATGAAGCGGGCGCCGGCGGGGCGGCCGGAGTGGCTGACGCTGTGCGCGATCGAGCACGCCTCGGGCAACGTCATCGACTTCCCGGTCATCCAGGATCTGCTCGCGCTGCTCTGGGTGATCAACCTCGGCTGCATCGATCTCAACCAGTGGTACGCACCGTGTGACGACGTCGACCGCCCCGACGTCCTGCACTTCGATCTCGATCCCACCGAGGGCGGCCGCTTCGCGCAGGTCTGTGAGACCGCGCTGCTGGTGCGCGAGGCGCTGCAGGCGATCGGCATCCCGTCGTGGGCGAAGACCACCGGCTCGCGCGGCATCCATGTCTACGTGCCGCTCGAGCGCGGACCGACCCAGAAGCAGGTCTGGGCCTTCGCCAAGGAGTTCGCACAGACGCTCGCCGCGGCGCGTCCGAACCTCATCACCGCCGAGTACCGCATCGCCCGCCGCCCGGCGCGCCGCGTGCTCGTCGACTACAACCAGAACGCGTGGGGGCGCACGCTCGCCTCGGTCTACTCGGTGCGGCCGCAGCCGCGCGCGCCGGTGTCGACGCCGGTCACCTGGGAGGAGATCGAGCGCGGCATCCGCATCGAGGACTTCCGCCTCGACAACGTGCGCGAGCGCCTCGCCGAGCGCGGCGATCTGTGGGCGCCGCTGCTCGCGCCGACCGGCCGCGTGCGCCTGCCCGGCGCATGACGCTCGCGGTTGCCGAATCGACGCTGCCGATGGAGGCGGAGCTCGTCACCGAGCTGCCGACCGGCACCGGCTGGCAGTACGAGCCGAAGTGGGACGGCTTCCGCTGCCTCGCCTTCCGCGACGGCGAGCACGTCGCGCTGCGCTCGAAGAAGGGCCAGCCGCTCGAGCGCTACTTCCCGGAGATCGTTGCCGCGCTGCGCGCCCTCGCCGCGCCGCGCGTCGTGCTCGACGGCGAGCTCGTCGTGCCGGTCGCCGGCGAGCTCTCCTTCGACGACCTGCTGCAGCGCATCCATCCCGCGGCGAGCCGCATCGCGCGGCTCGCAAACGAGCGCCCGGCCCTGCTCGTCGCCTTCGACCTGCTCGCCGA
>CBFGUK010000293.1:0-4647 GCA_965651925.1 uncultured bacterium
AAAAGTGCTAAAAATCCGGAAGCAGGTTCTTTCAGTTTTTCGCAAGTAGGACAGGTTGGGCAGTCACTACTTTTATAAAATTTATGACCAAACTTGCAGGTCTTTTTTATTTTCGGTGTTGCCATAATTGTAATTTTTAAATCACCCTCACCATACATCTGCACGAATCATCATTTAAATACCATTCTATACATTCACCATTGGGGTCAATATTTTTAAGTTTTATCAATTGCTGAAAAGCGGTTTCTATACCGCCAATATCTTGCATAAAATTAGAAATATCGATATAAATATAGTTTCCAGCTTTGATGGAACCCCCTGTCTCCCGACAGCGCAGCGCCGCGCTGTCACGAAATCGCCCGTTGCGGCGGGCGCGCCCGGTTCCGCAGCGCCGCGCGGAATGCGCGGCGCTTTGGCATGACACCTGCTTTGGACTCGGCCACCCGCAGGAGGGGCCTGTCCAGATGCTCGACGCCACCCATGCTTCCGCCGCTCCGCAGTCCGCCGCCGAGGCCGCGGCGCGCGTTCTCGTGTGCGCGGTCGACCGCGGCCTGTTCGGCGTACAGGCGACGCGCGTCGAAGCCGTCTATCCCGTCGCCAGCACCGCCGCGTACTGGCTGCGCAGCGCGGGCGGCGAGCGCCGCGCGTACATCGTGCACGACGGCCAGCCCGCCGTGGTCGTCGATCCGCGCGAGGCGCTCGGTCTTGCCGACGTGCTCGGCGGCGCGACGCGTGACGCGTACCTGGTGCTGCACGCCGGGCCGCTCCTGCTCGCCCTGCCGGTCGATCACTGCGTCGGCATCCGCACGCTCGACCTCGCGAGCCAGCGCCCGGTGGCCAGCGGCCTGCAGCGCGACGACGGGCTGCCGCTCGGCCATCTCGTCGCGCTCGACGGACGCATGCTCGTCGTGCTCGACCCGGCGCGCCTGCTCGATGCGCGGCTGCGCGACGCGCTGCTGCCGGTCGCCCGCCGCGCCCGCGGCGCCTGCGATCGGCTGCGGCGGCTCGACGCCGCGTGGCAGGAGCTGCGCGAAACGCCGAGCGCGGCGCTGCTGCGGACGTATGCGGGGCTCTGCCAGCGCAGCGGGCGGACGCGCGCCGCGGCCGCGACACGCCTGGTGCTCGCCTGCCTGCCCGAGGCGACCGACGGCGGCGCGCCGGAGCCGGCACACGAGCTGCCGCGGCGGCTGCTCGCGCTCGCCGCGGCGCGGCGCAGCGGCCGGCTCAGCGTGCGCGCCGGCGAGACGAGCGGCGCGGTCGAGCTCGTCGACGGGCGCCTTGCCGCGGTCGAGGCCGGCCCGCTCGCCGGGCGCGCGGCGCTCGCCGCGCTGCTGAGCGGCGCGCCGGCCGAGGCGACGTTCGCCGATGCCGCAGCGGCGGAGGCATCGGGCCCGCTCGACAGCATCGCCGCGGCGATCATCGCCGCGCTCGAGGCGCAGCCTGCCGCGCGCCGCCGGCGCACCGCCTGACCCTGCCGCACACAGGAGCGATCCGATGACCACGCCCGCCCGCATCCTCGCCGTCGACGACAGCGCGACGATCCGCACCGCGCTGCAGCTCATCCTCGCCCCGACCGGGCACGTCGTCACGCTCGCCAGCAGCGGCGCCGAGGCGATCGCCGCCGCCGCCGCGACGCCGCCGGATCTGGTGCTGCTCGACTTCATCCTCCCCGACATGCGCGGCAGCGACGTGTGCCGCGCGCTCCTCACCGACGCGCGCACGCGCGGCGTGCCGGTGGTGCTCGTCTCGGCGCGCGGCGCCGAGATCCGCCAGGTGTACGAGGATCTCGACAACGTCGTCGCCTACCTCGCCAAGCCGTTCACCCCCGAACAGGTGCACGCGGTGATCGAGGAGGCGCTCGTCACTCCGGTCGCCGTCCACGCGCTGCCGGACACGGCCCCCGCTGCCGCGGCCGCCGCGCCGACGGTCGTGCCCGCGGCCGGGCCACGGGCGGACGACGGCGACGAGGGCGCCGACGAGGCCGAGCCCGTCACGCCGCGCCCTGCCCTGCCGGCGGAGCGGCGCGCGCAGCTCGATGCGGTGTTCGAAACCCTGCGCGCCGGCCTCGAGGGCGTGCACGTCGAGGAAGTCGATGCGCCCGGCGGCGCCGCCGACCGCACGCGCTCGTTCCACGAGCTCGCCGCCGACCTGTCGCGGCAGCTCGGCGAGACGATGGCGCAGGCAGCCTCGGGCGCGCCGTTCCGCCTCGGGCACGACGGCTCGATCCGCTCGCTCGAGGATGCGCTGCTCGACACCTACCGCCGCGTATGCCGCCTGCTGTTTCGCGCCGTCGCCGCCGACGTGATCGACACGACGCGCCCCGAGCCGGCGCGGCGCGTGCTGCTCGTCGGCCGCGCCGAGGGCGCCGTCGCCGAGGCGGCCGCCACGGCGCTGCGTGGCAGCGACGCACACGTCTTCCGCATCGCCTCGGGATTCTGCCAGCTGCCGCTGATGACGCGCTGCTTCGGGCCGACGCACCTCGTTGCCGATCTCACCGGGCCGACGCTCTGGCAGGAGCTCGCGACGCTGCGCCGCCTGCCCGAAAGCCGCCGGCTGCGCGTCATCGCGATCGCCGCGCCCGAGGCGCTGCCCGACGCCGAACAGTGCGCGCGCTGCGGCATCACGACAGTGCTGTCCGCCGGCCCGCGGCTCGCGGCGGCGCTGCGCGGCGCGCTCGACGGCGCCGCCGCCGTGCCCGCGGCGGTGGCGGAGGCGCCCGCCTCGGCCGCCGCGTAGGTGCGGCGACGCGCTCGGCGATCAGCCAGGTATCGGCCCGCGCCGTCGTCGCATGCATGCGCCCGGCGGCGATGCGCACCACGCCGCTGGCGGGTGTCACCCGGCGTGTGCCGCGCGCCGTGCGCACATCGAGCACGCCGCGCAGGACGCGCAGGCGCTGCGCGGTGTCGTGCGCGTGCGCCGCCTCGCGGTGGCCGCGCGGCTTGAAGACCAGCAGCAGCCCCGGCGCGAGCGTGTACACCGCATGCGTGCGGCTCATCGCGCGTCGCATATCCCGCTGCCGCCGACAGCTGACAGTTGAATGCCACAGCCGACGGCTTCCCCTGTCACACCGCCATCCACCGCCCGCTCGCGTAATCGAAGTAGCGCGCCACGCGCGTGCCGTCCCAGTGGTACTGCAGCATGGCGCCCGGCACCGGGATGCCGACCGCGGTCGCGCGGAACGCGCCGATGCACTCGCCGCCCGGGTCGCGCACGCTCGGATAGACGACCCCGGCCGCGCCGGCGGCGCGCTGCGCGGCGCCGAACGCCTGCGATGCGCCGTACGTCCCGGCATCGAGCACGCGCGCGCGCGCCGCCGCCGGCAGCCGGGCGACGTCGACGAAGCGCTCGTCGATGCGGCCGACGAGCACGCGCATGTCCTCGTAGCGCGGCGGGTCGCGGCTGTCGGTGGCAAAGCGCGCGAAGTGGTAGGCCGTTTCGCGCACCGCGGTACGCAGCGCGCGCGCCGCGTAGTAGACACCGTACGTGCCGTCACTGAACCGCGAGCCCGTCGGATTGCGGTGGGTGAACGCCGCCATCACGTACGACGCCCCGGGACCGCTGACGCGCTCCTCCGGCGGCACGAGCCGGATCTCGCCGATCGCGTCGCGCACCCGCGGATTGACCAGCTGCTCGGCCGCGATCAGCGCCTCCCACACCGCCGGATCGGACGAGACGCGTTCGAAGAGATCGATCGGCGGATAGCGCGCCGCGATGATGCGCGTCGCGCGCGCCCAGCGCACCCGTCGCCGCGGCGGCTCACGACCAGGCGCTGCGGGCGGCATCGAGATAGGCGCGCACGGCGGCGAGATCAGTGACGTCGCCGGCCGCCATGCGCGCGAGCGGCGTCTGGTCGCCGAAGAAGCGGTTCGGCCGCTTCACCCAGCCATCCGCCTGCGCCGGATCGGAATAGAGGATCTGCAGCGCCTTGTAGATGCCGGCGACGTAGCCGATGCGCCGCACCGTGTCCTCCGGCATGCGCCGCACCCGCCCCGCCTTCCACTCGAAAAAGGTCCGCTCCGGCGGCGAGCCGAGCATGCGCCGCGCCTCGGCGTTGTCGGCTCCCCACAGCTCCATGATGCGGAAGAACCCCTGCAGCGCCTGCTGCTGCGGCACCGCCTCGCCGGCCGCCGCCCGCGCCGCGCGCGTGCCTGCCGTCGCCATGACTGCTGTTTAGCATGGAACGTGAGTTTAGTGCAAATCTGCATTCAGCAACAGGTGCCCCCATTGCGATGCTCTGGACGGCGCCGGGCCTGCGACGAAATGCCAACGCGGACGCCAACGCGCGCGTCTCATCCCTGGGGTCCCCTCTCCCCGCCAGGGGAGAGGGTCAGGGTGAGGGGCGTCCGACATCTCCAGCGCGAGCAACGGCCGCGCGCGCCCGGATAGATCCAGCTACAGAGGCGCAGAGGACACGGCGGCGCGGCAGGAGCCGCGCCCTCCAGCGGTTGCGCACGACCGGCGATCTCGCGCGCCGCGAGGCGGAGGGTGATTTCAACCGGTGGAGGGCCGCGCTCCCGCGCGGCCGCCAACGCGCGTTGCCTCATGCGAAAGGCAACATCCGTTGGCGGCGCGGCAGGAGCCGCGCCCTCCACCGGTTGCGCACGACCGGCGATCTCGCGCGCCGCGAGGCGGAGGGTGATTTCAACC
>CBFGUK010000294.1:0-4640 GCA_965651925.1 uncultured bacterium
CGCGCTTCCTCGGCCTTGCCGAAGCACGGCCCTCCCGCGCGTCGGAGGCGAGCCTACGATTCGTTTGTCACGGCACGCGCCTCACGCGCGTTCGGCGCCGCGTGTCGGCAATGGGCGGGGCGGTGCGCAGACGGCGGCTGACCGCGTACGCGGTCGGCGCGGCGTCGCGCGCGCTGAGGAGAATGCGGTTGTGGTACGCCTCGTGCTCGAGCGCCAGCCACGGCAGCGGCACGGCGGCAGCGATCGCGCGCGCGTCGGCAGCCGCGAGCGCGTTGCACACCAGGAGCCCGCCCGCGCGCCGGCGCGCGGCGGCGGCACGCAGCGTCGCCGCCCAACCGGGCGGCTTCCGCATGCCGTCCGCGGCGCGCACGTAGACGTCGTCGATGATCACGTCGAACAGGCGCCGCCGCGGCAGGGCGCGCACGATCGCGCGCGCGTCGCCGCACAGCAGGTCGGCGCCGAGCGCGTCGAGCGCGAACTCGCGGCGCGCCAGCGCCAGCACGGCGGGATCGAGCTCGACGCCGGTCAGTCGCGCGGCGGGGCACAGCGCGCGCAGGACGCGCAGCACCGCACCGCCGCCGACGCCGAGCACGAGCACGCGCGGCGTCTCCGCATCGGGCGCGAGCAGCACCGGCGCGGCGAGCAGATCCCAGATGCCGCCGGTCGTCGCCCGCCCGGCGTGCCAGACCGTCGCGCACGAGCCGTCGACGAGCAGGGTCGTCGTGCGGCGCGTGCGCCGGATGCGCAGCTGCTGCGGCGCGGCGCGGCTCATCCGCGCACTCTGCGAACAACCGGCGCCGCCAATCAACCGCGGCGCGGCATGCGCCGCCGGCGGGAGCACCGGCGGCGCATGCGTGCGCGCAGCATCAGCTCACTGGCAGGTCGCCTCGAGCGTCACTGCGAGGTCGCCGAGCGTCGACCCGAAGAAGGTGACGCCGCCAACGCCCTTCAGCGCCGTGGCGGAGCCGCCGTCGAACACCGGGCAGGCGAGATTGCTGCCGGTCACGCTCGCCGCCGCCGGCGGGATGGTACACGGCGGCGCGCCGCAGCCGTTGAAGTTCGCGTTCGTCACCAGCACGTCGGCGCGCTGCGTGGTGAGCGGAATGCAGCTCTCGCCGACGGGGATCAGGACGTCGCCGTCGCCGCACGGCGCGGCGCTCTCGACGTTCAGCGTCGCGCCGAGCTGACACGCGAACGTCCCGGCGCCGCCGTCGCCGAACGCCGTCGTATCCTGGCAGGCGCACTGGCAGAGATCGCCGCTGCCGTTGGTGCGCACGCCGTCGGGACCATTGCACGCGCCGTTGCCGCCGGCGCAGTCGCCATCGGCGTCGCACTGCGCCTGCGTGCCTTCGGTGCAGTAGCCGGTACAGCCCGCGCTCGCCTGCGTGTACGACAGGCCGAGGCCGGCGCAGTGCGCATCGCAGGTGGCGGCACAGTCGGCGTTGCCGGTGCAGGCGCCGACGTTGCCGTCGGCGAGCATGTCGACGCCGAGCGCGCTGCCGCCGTTGCAGTCGCGTTCGCCGAGCGGGCAGCCCGCCGCCGGGGCGATGCACACGACGCCGATCGCCGGGATGCTGACCGGATCGATCGCATCCACGTCGCAGCGCGCGGCACTCACGCCGGTGCCCGGATCGGCGGGCAGGGCGGCGAGGTCGATCGCACCGCTCATGTCGAACACCAGCGGCGTGCCGCCGAACGCCTCGGCGAAGATCTGGATGCGGCTCGCGCCGCCGCCGGCGAGCGCGCAGCTCACCTGCGTGAAGCCGCCGCTGCACGACCCGTCGAGCACGCCGTTGTCGAACTCGTCGCAGTCGCGCTCGGTGCCGTCGGCGGCGTTGAGCGTCTGGCAGACGCGGCAGTCGACGCGATCGCCGATGCACGACGCGAGGTCGGCGACCGTCGCCTGGCAGGTGCCGGCCGGCAGGCCGGGGAACAGCGTGCCGAGATCGGCCGCCACGCTGCCGCAGTTTTTCGCCACGTCGTCCTGCAGCTTGGTGACCTTCTTCGCGATCTTGCCCTTGGCGTCGGGGATCGCGGGCGTCATGCACGCGGCACGCAGCTCGGCGGCGGAGGTGATCGCGCCGCTCTTCATGCCGTCCTTCTTGCACTTGCGGAATTCGAGCACCTGCGTGTCGAACACCTGGCCGGCGCGCTGGATCGCCTTGTCCTGGCACTTCTGCGCCGCCTTCTCCGCCGGCGTCACCGTCGACTGATCGATCGGATCACCGAACAGATCGTGCCCGAGATCGAGCGGTCCCTGCACGTGTGCGGCGTTCATCGCCGCGACGCCCTGCTGAATCGGCTCGCTGCCGGTGCACTTCTTCGCGAAGGTGTCCTGCACCTTCGACTGCTTCTTCGCGACCTTGCCCTTCGCGTCGGCGGTCAGACAGGTCTCCGCCGACGCCTCCTTGCCCTTGCCCGAGTTCTTGATGCAGGTGCGCACCTCCTTGTTCTGCGCCTTCGAGACGAGGCGCGCCTTGTTGTTCATCCCGTCGATGCACTTCTGCTCATCCTTGGTGAGCTGCCCGAGGACACTCACCGGCAGGAGGAGCACGAGTGCGCCGAGCGACGCGCCCGCTGCCCACGAGAACGACTGCTGCATCCGGACCCCCTTTCGGCTCGTGCGTGCGCAGGCCGGCACCGCGCGACGCAGACGCCCATTCGCCTGCGCCGCGCGTGCGGCGGCCTCGGCAGAAACGCCGGGTGGAGTCGGAAGGCGAGGCGGAGGAAAAGCGGAAAGGCGGAAGAGCGGAAGAGCAGAACCGGTATCGGGAGTGGCCGGAGGAAGCAGCCGTTGCCAGCCCGCGCCGCGGTTATGTCGTCAAGACGAACGCTACTCCGCTGCGTCCCGCGAGCAAACCCCCGAAAGTGAAAAAGTGCGCGGGGAAGGGAATTCACACGGAGAAAGGGAGGAACGGAGGTCGTTCCGATCTGATGCCTGCTCCGTTTCTCCGTTCCTCCGGGTGATTCCAGACGAACGAATCGCCACGGAGGCGCCGAGGACGCGGCGTCGACGTGGATCCCGTCTGCTGGATCCCGATGGATGAGTCGACTCGGCGTCCTCTCCGCCCTCGGTGGCCGATCCGATGGTTACCGCAGACGCGCCCACACCGATCAGCGCGCCAGCCGGCCGAACCCGGGAACGAAGCGGCCGGTGCGCGCCGCGTAGTGGCGGTACGCGGTGCCGTGCGTGGCGAGGAGATACGGCTCCTCGACGCGCCGCACCTGGAGCTGCAGCGCGCCGATCAGCGCGAGCACCGCGGCGACCGCGCACGCGTTCGGCGTCAGCAGCGCCAGCCCGGCGAGCGCGACGACCATGCTGGTGAAGATCGGATTGCGCACCCAGCGGAACGGACCACCGGCGACCAGCGCCGTCCGCTCATCCGCGTCGACCCCGATGCGCCACGACGCACCCATCGCGAGCTGCGCCCACAGCGTGCCGGCCGTGCCGAGCGCGGCGAGCACCACGCCGGCGCGCTGCGCCGGCGCATGGTCGAGCGCCGCGAGGCGCGGCAGCACGCCGGCGAGATCGGCGAGTGGCGCCAGCACGGCGGCGACGAGCGCGACGACGAACAGCACGCCGCCGATCCACTCCGCCGAGCCGACGGCGCCGGTGATGCCGCGGAAGCCGGTCGACCCGGTGCGCCGCCAGTGCACCAGCGTGCGCAACCCGAAGGCGAGCGCGAAGTAGACGGCGAATGCGGCGAGCGCGAAACGGGGCATGATCGTCCTCCTCTGGCGGGCGTCGCTCCGTTCGGCGCGGTGCACGGCGGGGCGCTCAGCCCCGCTCGACACCACCGACGCGAGCGACACCGTCGCGGGCTTGCAGTGACGGCGATATTCGAGCAATTACTCGGATTCGGCAACTCGGATTCGGAGGGCGAATGCGGTCGCGTCGCGCCACGGAGCTCAGGCCCAGAAAACAGCCGTCGCAGGCGCGTTCGCGCGCCACCGTCGAGGCCATCCTCACCGCCGCGGCTCGGATTTTCACCCGTCGCGGCTACGCCGCGGCGACCACGAACCACATCGCCGACGAGGCGGGGGTGTCGGTCGGCTCGCTCTACGAATACTTCCCGAACAAGGACGCGCTGCTCGCGGCGCTGATGGAGGCGCACATCGCCGAGGGGCAGGCGATCCTCGCCGCCGCCGGCGCCGAGGCGCTCGACCCGGCGCTGTCGCTGCGCGAGGCGGCCGCCCGGCTCGTGCGCGCCATGGTCGAGCTGCACGCGCGCGACCGCCGCCTGCACCGCGTGCTCTTCGAGGAGGCGCCGCTGCCGCCGCATCTCCGCCGCCGCATCGCCGACGTCGAGGCGGTCATCGCCGGGCACGTCGCCGCCTGGCTGCGGCAGCATCCTGCGGTGACCGCGCCCGATCCCGACCTCGCCGCCGCCGTCCTCGTGCAGGCCATCGAGGGCCTCACCCACCGCGTCGTCGCCCACGGCGAACCGGGTAGCGAAGCCGCGCACATCGAGGAACTGGTCACCCTCGCCGTCGCCTACCTCACCGCGCCCCGGTGATGCGCGTCGGCGCCCGCGCAGAAGCGGACCGCCTCGCGCTGGAGTCGTCGACCGTGACGCGGCCCGTCATCACAACCGCTGGAGGGCCGTGCTCCCGCACGGCCGCGGACGCGCGTTGCCTCA
>CBFGUK010000295.1:0-4551 GCA_965651925.1 uncultured bacterium
CGACGCAGGTTGCCTCGTGCGGCCGTCACCAACGCAGGATCGTCAGCTCACCCTGGTACGGCCAATCCTCCGCGCAGCGAGCCAAGCCATGCCGGACGGGGTTGTTGCGAACGTACTCCCAGCGCAGCTCGTATCCGTCCGCCGAGCGCAATTGCGTATCCCAACAACCAGATTGCCATAGCGGTCGGTGGCGAGGATCAGGCCACCACCGACTCGCGAGCGACTTCCAGAATCGAACCCAGGTCATCAGCGACACATCGCGATAAGGCGCGCAGAACAGGTGAACGTGATCGGGAAGAATCGCGTACCGACCAACCCGCCAGGCATCGGCAGCGCACCACGCGCGCACCAGGACGGCATGCGCGACATCGTCTGCCAGGATCCGCTTGCGACGGTACGTGCATGCGGTCACGAACACGATGCACTCGGCCGTTTGCCGAATGACGGGAAGCGGATGTGCGGGGCGGCGGCGTTCGGGAAGGGGCACATCTGCATCAGAACCAACGCCTGCTGCCGGACAATGCCTGCAGCTCATGCAGCCCGGTAACCGATTGCTCGCGGCCCTGACGTGAGAACAGCGCGGTAGCCGCTCCTGCACGGCCGCGGACGCGCGTCGCCTCATGCCAATGGCAACGTCCGTCCGCGGAGGATCATTGGCCACCGAGCGTGAGAGGACATGGAGTCGAACAGATCCCGTCACATCGATTCTCCTGAAATGAATTCGACTCGGCGTCCTCTCCCCCTCCGTGGCTGATTCCTCTCCCCCTCCGTGGCCGATTCCTCTCCCCCTCTGTGGCTGATTCCTCTCCCCCTCTGTGGCCGATTCCTCGACTCCTCTGTCGCTGAATCCTCGACGCGCGCGGGTGTTTCGCTGGCATCTGGGCGGCGGCTCTGTTTGAGAGCTGGCCATGTACATGCCGACGCCTGTCCTGCTCGCTGCGATCGGCCTGCTCGCAGCCCTGGGGCCGGCGGCGGCGACGCCGACGCCGGTGCCACCGGCCGGGCAGCCCGGCGTCGCCTTCGAACGGCGCACGCTGCCCGGCGGCGGGCAGCCGTTCGCGGTGGTCACCGCCGACATCAATGCCGACGGCGCGCCCGACATCCTCGCCACCAACCCCGAGACGAGCGCGGTCTCGATCTATCTCGGCCGCGGCGACGGCGCGTTCGACGCGCGCCCGCCGCTGCCGACCGGCCTCCTGCCGCGCCATCTCGCGGTCGCCGATTTCGACCGCGACGGGCACCTCGATCTCGCCGTCGCCGCGAACGGTGCCAACGCGGTCAGCCTGCACCGCGGCGCCGGCGACGGCAGCTTCGCCGCGCCCGTCGCCCTGCCCGCCGGCTCGCACCCGTTCGAGCTCGCCGCCGTCGATCTCACCGGCGACGGCGCGCCGGAGATCGTCGTCGCGCTCGAGGCGGCCAACCAGCTCGGCGTGCTGCGCAACGACGGCAGCGGCGGCTTCGCCCCGGTGACGCACGTGCCCGTCGGCCGCTCGCCGTCGGCCGTCGCCGCCGCCGACCTCGACGGCGACGGCGACGCCGACGTCGGCGTCGCCTGCTGGAAGTCGAACGAGCTCGTCATCCTGTTCAACGACGGCACCGGCACCCTGACGCGGCCGCTGCACGTGCCGTCGGAGGGCTGGGGCCTGTACGCGCTGGTGCTCACCGACGTCGACGGCGACGGCCACCGCGATCTCGTCTGGACCGACATCAAGGCGCAGGCGATCCTCGTCGCCTTCGGCGACGGCCGCGGCGCGTTTCCGCGCCGGGCGCGCGTGCCGGCCGGCCACGGGCTGCGCAGCGTCACGGTCGCCGACCTGAACGGCGACCGCCGCCTCGATCTCGCCGCCAGCGCGCAGGCCGACGATGCCGTCGGCCTGGCGCTGGCGCGCCCCGACGGCGGCTGGCAGCCGGCGCAGACCGAGGCCGTCGGCCGCCAACCGCGCATGATCGCCGCCGGCGACTTCGACCGCGACGGCCGCATGGATCTGGTCACCACCGACACGCGGGCCAACACGCTCACCGTGCTGCTCAACCGCGGCGCGACGACGATCCGTCTCGCCGCCACGCCGACGCCGGTGCCGACGCCGCCGGCGTACGACCAGACGACGTTCAACAAGCCGACGAACATCGCGCTCGACGGCCGCGGCCATCTCTACGTGGCGGACCAGATGCACCACCGCGTCGCGCGCGTCGATCTCGCCACCGGCGCGGTGACCACCGTCGCCGGCACCGGCAATCCCGGCGGCGGCGGGGATGGCGGTCCGGCGCTCGCCGCGCAGCTGCAGCTGCCGGGCGGCGTCGCCGTGGCGCCCGACGGCACGCTCTACATCGCCGATCACGGCAACAACCGCATCCGTCGCGTCGATGGCGACGGCATCATCACCACCGTCGCCGGCACCGGCGCGGCGGGCTTCAGCGGTGACGGCGGCCCGGCCGCCGCGGCGCAGCTCAACGGTCCGTTCGCCGTCGTGTTCGACGCCGACGGGCGGCTGGTGATCGCCGACTTCGGCAACGCGCGCATCCGCCGCGTCGAGCGCGACGGCACGATCCACACCATCCTCGGCACCGGTCTGCCGGGCTACGGCGGCGACGGCGGCGCGGGCACGGAAGCGAAGATCACCGCCTCGACCGGCCTCGCGCTGCATCCCTCGGGCGACCTGCTGGTCTGCGACCAGTACAACTTCCGCGTCCGCCGCCTGGCGCGCGACGGCACCGTCACCACCGTCGTCGGCGGCGGCAGCGCCGGGCCCGGCGACGGCGGCCCGGCGACCGCCGCGCAGCTCAGCTTCCCGGCGAGCGTCGCCGCGGCCGCCGACGGCACGATCTACGTCAGCGACCAGGACGGCGGGCGGGTGCGCAAGGTGACGCCCGACGGCGTCATCAGCACCATCGCCGGCACCGGCGACTCGGGCTTCAGCGGCGACGGCGGCCCGGGCGCGCAGGCGCATATCTGGTTCCCGTTCGGCCTCGCCGTCGACGCCGGCGGCACGCTCTACTTCGCCGACCGCTACAACCACGCGATCCGCGCCGTCGACCCGCAGGGCATCATCCGCTCGGTCGCCGGCCGGCCGCGCGAGCAGTCGTGGACGGAGATCGCGGCGCGCGTGCCGACCGTCGGGCCGACGCGGCCGGTGCAGTCGACGGCGACGCCGCGCGTCGTCTGGGAGCACACGGTCACCGGCACGGGCCGCAACGCGCCGCAGGCGCTCGTCGCCGACGCGGACGGCTCGGCGACCGTCGCCGGCGAGCTCGGCCGCCCCGGCGACTGGCTCGTGCTGCGCCTCGATGCCGGCGGCCACGAGCAGTGGCGCTTCACGCTCGGCGGCTCCGAGGCCGCCGTGGCGCGCGCGCTGACGCGCGCGTCGGACGGGCGCGTCGTCGTCGCCGGCGACACGATGACGCTCGCCGACGACTGGGACGCGCTGGTCGTCGCGCTCGCCGCCGACGGCCGCGAGGTGTGGCGCCGCGCGTTCGACGGCAGCGGACACCAGCGCGTGCACGCCATCGCCGCCGACGCCGCCGGCGCCCTCTACGTCGCCGGCGAGGACGACGGCCACTGGCAGGTGACGAGCCTCGCCGCCGACGGCACGCCGCGCTGGACGCGGCGCGGCGGGCCCGGCGTGGCGCGCGCGCTCGCCATCGCGCCCGACGGCACGCTCGTCGTCGCCGGCAACGACCGGCTGTTCTGGCGCGTCGAGGCGCTCGCCGCCGCCGACGGCACGCCGCGCTGGGAGCACACCGTGCCGCCGGCGACGCAGATGCAGGACGGCGCGATCGCCGCCGCCGTGGCGGTGGACGCGCGCGGCGCGGTGACCGTCGCCGGGTCGTGGACCGGTCACGGCGGGCGCGCGCTGCGCGTCGAGCGCCTCGATGCCGCCGGCACCCCGCAGTGGGCCTACGTCGAACCGGCCCCGCCGGCCGGGGCGGCGCACGCGCTCGCGCTGCTGCCGACGGGCGAGACCGTCGTCGCCGGCAGCTCCGGCACCGGCTGGGTCCTCGCCGGCCTCGATGCGCAGGGCGCGCCGCGCTGGCGTGCCGCCGGCGCCGACGGCCAGCAGGCGCTCGCGCTCGCCACCGCCGGGCCCGATGCCGTCCTCCTCGCCGGCACCGCGCGCGCCGCCGGCCCGGCCGGTGCCGTCGCGTGGCGCATCGCGCGCTACGCGTTGCCGTGAAGGGCGAGGCGATCAGAGACGTCGCCACCGAGGTGGGGAGGACACGGAGTCGACGGGACACGCTCGGCTGTCAGGCCGTTCGCTGTCAGGGCAGCACAACGAGGCGGGACCGCCGTCAGCGATCAGCAGTCAGCGGTCAGCCGTGGCAGGCTGATCGCTGACGACCCGCGCCGCGGACGGCCGTTGCCTTCTCGGGTCCCCTCTCCCCGCCAGGGGAGAGGGGCAGGGTGGCGCCGCGGCGCCGGCTGAACGTGTCGATTTCGCATGAGGCAACGCGCGTCCGCGGCCGTGCGGGAGCACGGCCCTCCAGCGCGTATGGAGGCGAGCCGACGTATCGAACCTCACCGCTCATCACGACACGCGTTGGAGGGCGCGGCTC
>CBFGUK010000296.1:0-4540 GCA_965651925.1 uncultured bacterium
TTCCGTTTTTCCTTGAACGCGCGCGGTCCCTCGCGGGCGTCCTCGGACATCGACACCGGGATCCCGATCTCGAGCTCCTGCTCGAGCGCCTTCGCGGTCGGCACGCCGAGGCTGGCGAGCGCCGAGCGCTTGACCGCCTGCACGGCGAGCGGACCGTTGGCGGCGAGGATCTCGGCGTAGCGGCGCGCCTCGGCCATCACCTGGGCGGCGGGCACCACCTTGTTGATCAGGCAGACGCGGTACGCCTCCTGCGCCGAGATGCGCTCGCCGGTCAGCATCAGCTCCATCGCGATCGGCCACGGGATCTGGCGCGGAATGCGCACCGTCGAGCCGCCCATCGGGAAGAGGCTCCACTTCACCTCGGCGAGGCCGAACTGCGCATCCTCGGCCGCGACGCGGATGTCGCAGGTGTTGAGGATCTCGAGGCCGCCGGCGACGCAGAAGCCCTTCACCGCGGCGACGATCGGCTTGTAGACGTCGAAGCTGCGCAGGAAGCCCTTGTAGATCAGGCTGACGTCGTTCTTGATCCGCTCGTCGTACTCGTTCTCGGGCGGGATCTGCCCCTGCATCATGCGCACGAGCTTGTCGAGATCGGCGCCGGCGCAGAACGCCTGCTCGCCCGCGCCGGTGAGGATGGCGACGCGGATGTTCGGATCGTCATTGACGTCCTGCCACGCATCGGCGAGCCGGCAGAGCATCTCCGGATTCACGGCGTTGCGCGCCTCCGGACGATTCATGGTGAGGACGGCGACGTGGCCGTCCTTCTCATACAGCAGTGCGGGTTCGGACATTCAGATCCTCAGTCGGAAAAAGCGTGACCGGTGACCAGTGACCGGTGACCGGTTCTGGGTGCTTCATTCAGCGTCACGTGCCTTCTTCAATCGAGTCGAGCTCCTGCAATCGATCACTGCCGGTCGGTTCTCCCACTTGCCTCCGGCACCGGTCACTGGTCACCGGTCACCGGTCACGTTTTCGGACTCGAGGTCACAGCTCCGATGAAACGACCCACATCGCGAAATACTGCGCGCCGCCGCCGTACGCGTGGCCGAGCGCGACCCTGGCGCCGTCGACCTGGTGGGCGCCGGCGCGGCCCATGACCTGGAGGGCGGCTTCGCCGAGGCGCAGCATGCCGGAGGCGCCGATCGGATTGCTCGCCAGCACGCCGCCGGACGGATTGATCGGCAGATGCGCGCCCATCTTCTGCTCGCCGCGTTCGACGATCTTCCAGCCCTCGCCGAGGCCGCAGAAGCCGAGGTTCTCGAGCCACATCGCCTCGAACCAGGCGAACGGCACATAGATCTCGGCGGTGTCGATCTGGTTCCACGGATCGGTGATGCCGGCCTGCGCATAGACGTGCTGCGCGCACGTGCGCCCGGCGAGCGGATTGACCTGGTCGCGGCCCGGTACCCACATCGCCTCGGCGTACGAGGCGCCGCCCTTCACCCACGCCGGCTGGCGCGGCCCCTTGCGCGCCAGCGTCTCGTTCGCCAGCACCATCGCCACGGCGCCGTCGGACGATGGACACGTCTCGAGGTAGCGGATCGGCTCCCACAGGAACGGCGACTCCATCACGTCCTCGACGGTCATCGGTTCCTGCAGGTGGGCGTACTCGTTGCGCGTCGCGTTGTCGCGCGCGTTGGCGGCGATCATCGGGCCGATGTGCGGCGGCGCGCCGGTGCGCGCGATGTAGGCGCGCACGTACGGGGCGAAGTAGCCGCCGGCGCCGGCGACGAGCGGCGGCGTGAACGGCATGTTCGGCGACAGCGCCCACATCGCGTTGCCTTCCGACTGCTTCTCGAACGCGATCACCAGCACGCGGTCGAAGAGGCCGGAGGCGACGTGCGTGACGCCGGCGAGCGCCGTGGTCGCGCCGACCGAACCGGCGGTGTGGATGCGCACCACGTGCTTCAGGTGGCCGCCGACCGCGCCGACGAGGAACTGCTCGGGCTGCATGACGCCCTCGAGCATGTCCGGCGCCTTGCCGAGGATGACCGCATCGATGTCGCGATGCTCGAGCCCGGCATCGAGCAGCGCGCGATCGACCGCCTCGCGCACCAGCCCGGCGATGTTCACGTCCGAGCGCCGCGCGCTGTGTTTCGTCTGGCCGACTCCGACGACCGCCACCGGACGCTTCACGACCACCTCCGCTCGCTGCCGAGCACGAAGACGCAATTCTGCTGCAGGCACTGCCCCTGCGTCGCGTGCGCGATCGCGCGTCGCGCATCCGGCACCGCCGTCGCGCCGGCGCGGCCGCTCAGCTGGCGGAACGCCTCGCCGAGACGGATGAGGCCGGTCATCATCAACGGGTGGCCGCCGAGCGGTCCGCCGGAGGGGTTGATCGCCGCCCGCGTCGCCCCGCGCGCCGGCAGATCCATCGCCTCGCGCAGGATCATCTCCTCGACCGGCGTCGCGGCGCTGAGCTCGATGACGTCCGCCTCGCCGGCGCTGCCGAGCCCGGCCATGGCGAGCGCGCGCTCGGCGGCGAGCCGGGCGCTGGCGCTGCGCGACAGATCGCGCGCGCCGAGCGTCTGCATCTCGGCGCGCTGATCGACGCCGTGGATCCACGCCGGCCGGTCGCACATCTGCTCGGCCTTGCCCTCGGCGGCGAGAATCAGACAGACGGCGCTCTCGCCGACCGGCGGCACGTAGCCCTCGCGCAGCGGCTCGACGGCCCACGGCGTGCGCTGCAGCGCGTCGGCATCGGCGCCGTCGCGCACCTGCGCGAGCTCGTTCCTTGCCGCCGCGGCGCGGTTGCGCGCCGCGATCTCGGCGAGGTCGCGGTCGGTGGCGCCGCTGCGCGCGAGATAGGCGCTCGCCTGCAGCGCCGCGGTGCTGAGCGGGCCGAGGCCGAGCGGCGCGAGGTAGTACGGATCGAGCTGCAGGTTGAGGATGCGCTCCGGCTGGCCTTCGGAGACCTTGCCGTAGCCGACGACCAGCGCCGAGTCGCACTCGCCGGCCTGCATGCGGATCCAGGCGTAGTGGGCGGCGAACGCGGCATCCATCTCGAGGTGCGAGTCCTGGCGCGGCGGCCAGGTGCCCATCACGTCGAGCGCCGCAACGAAGCCGAACGGCCGGCCGTCGATGTAGTCCGCCGAGCCGGCGGTCTGGTAGTCGATGGCGTCGCGCTCGACCCCGCACTGCGCCAGCGCCTCGCGCACGACCGGATAAAGCATCTCGGTCGCCATGCGATGCGGATCGTGCGCGACGATCGGCGCCTGCGCGAACCCGACCACGGCGACGTTTCGAAGTGTCGTCATTCCATCCTCTTCAACGCGAAGGCGCGAAGACGCGAAGCGCGCCTCCGTGGCTTCGCGTTGAGGTGTTCTACAAACGGTTCAGGTACGTCTCCGGGGCGGCGTCGGGTTCGCCCGTGGGGCGGAAGTACAGGACGTCGTCGAACGAGCCGGTGCGCTCGCCGTCGGGCTTCCACACCGCCTCGACGCGCATGCCCATGCGCACGTCCGCCACCGCGCATTCCTGGATGGCCGCGAAGATCGAGATGTCGGCGCCGTCGAGCGCCACCGAGGCGGCGACGTACGGCAGCTGCAGGTCGCGGCCGATGACCGGAATGTTGACGATGCAGAAGGTCGTCACCACGCCGCGTCCCTCGAGCGCGACGAACTCGGTCGCCGGCGCGAAGCTCTCCGGCGAGGCGACCAGCGGCGTGACGAACACCTTGCCGGTCTGCGAGCAGCGCGAGCCGACGAACCGCTTCTCCTTCAGCCCGCGCATGGCGCGGGCGCGGTAGTCGCCGGCGATGTAGCGGTACGGCAGGTAGACGTGCGCGTCGACGTACTTGACCGGTTCGGCAGGCGGTTCTTTCGGCGCCATGCGGCCTCCTCAGTCGACGACGCGGAACGCGATGATGTCGCGCACGCTGCCGACGCGCTCGCCGGCCGGCTTCCACTCCGCCTGGACGCGCGCACCGACGCGCACCGTATCGAGATCGGCGCGCACGACGTGCGCGAGCGCGGTGTCGGCGCCGTCGAGCCGCACGAGCACGAACGCGAACGGCTCGCTGAACGGGTGCAGGCGCTCGATCGGCTGATGGACGATCGCCGCGGCGGTGATCACGCCGGTGTCGGCCACCGCCACCCATTCGCCGCCGCCCGAGGCATCGTGCTCGGAGTAGCCGAGCGGCGGCACGACGACGCCCTGCCCCGCCACGCGCTGCCCCCAGATCGTCTGCTGCTCCTTCAGCCCGGCGAGGAAGCGGCCGATCGTCTCCCCGGTCGAGTGCTTGTACGGGAACTCCATGACCTGATCCTGGTACATGGGTTCCACCGTCCCTGGCGCGCTCATGCTCACTGACTCCTGCTCCGCGCCCGACCGGCGCGCGCCGCGAGCCGTAACGCACCAAACGTTTGTTTGTCAAACCGGAGAACGGCGTGACCGGTGACCAGTGACCGGTGACCGGTCCCCGCCTCCCCGCGTCCACCGGGGGCTCCGATGCGGCGGACACGTGCCCGCGTCTGCGAAGCGCTGGCCCTCTATCAACAACCGGCAGCGGCGCAGCGCGCGCCCCCACCGGTCACCGGTC
>CBFGUK010000297.1:0-4523 GCA_965651925.1 uncultured bacterium
CGAGACGTTCCGTGCCTCCTCTTCCGAGGCCGCGCCTCCGGACCCCTAACAGCCTAACAGCCTAACAGCCTAAAGGCCTGAACAGCGTAACAGCCCAACAGCTTCCCCCTCACGGCGTCAGCCGCAACCCCGTTGCCGCATGCGCGGCGGCGAGCAGCAGCGCGGCGGCGCCGAACCACGGGTGCCAGTCGCGGGCGGCGGCGTGGCCGCGTCCGATGGCGCGCGCGGTGAGCGCGCTGCCGGTGAGCAGCAGCGCGAGCAGGGTGCCGCTGCGGAAGTGCAGCGAGGCGGCAGGTGTGAGCTCGGCGCGGCCGAGGAGCACCGAGGCAAGGCCGGCGAGCCAGCTGGCGAGCACCGCGACGTAGACGAGGCGCGCCCAGCGCGCGTGCCGTGCGGCGAGCGCGGCGCGGCCGCGGCGCGCGGTCCGCAGCTGGAGACCGAGCACGCCGACGTAGAGCAGCAGCGCCAGCACGACCGCGCCGCTGAGCGGATGCAGGTAGGCGAGCACGGCGCGGCTACGGACGGGCGCGCAGCACCGCGGCGGCGGCGGTGTGGCCCGACCACACCGCGCCCTCGATCGTCGAGCCGGTGAGCCAGTCGCCGGCGTAGTGCAGGCGGGCGCGGGCGCGCTTGAGAAACGCCGTCATGCGGCGGAAGTGCCCGGGCGGCGTGATCACCGTGCCCTCGCGCCGCGGATAGAGACGGATCCAGTCGGGATCGGCGAGGCGGCCGAAGACCTCCTCGGCATCGGCGCGCAGCGCGGCGCCGATGCGGCTCGGATCGCGGTCGAGCAGCTCGGCACTGCGCCAGCCCATCGCCTGGATCGAGAGCAGCTCCTTGCCGTCGGGCACGCATGCCGGCGTGATCGTCGACCAGGTGCGTACGCGCGCGATCGGATGGCGGCCGGGGCCCGCCGGGGTGACGAGCGGATACTGCACGGTGAGCGGCCGCTCGTAGCCGAAGTAGAGCGCGATGCTTGGCATGTAGCGCACGGCGGCGAGATCGGCGCGGTCCTCCTTCGCGAGCGGCCCGTCGAGGCGCGCCAGCGCCGTCGCCGGCGCGGCGAGGATGCAGTGGTCGGCCTCGATCGTGCCGCCGGCGTGGCGCACCTCGACGGAGTGGGCGCGCAGGTCGATGCCGCCGACCGCGCAGCCGGTGCGCACCTCGATGCCGCGTGCGAGGCCGTCGCACAGCGCCCCCATGCCGACCGGCACGACGAGCAGCTGCCAGCCGAGCGCGTGGCGGACGAGCGCCTTGCCGACCGCCGCCGAGAGCTCCTCGCCGCCGATGAAGAAGAACGGCTCGACGCCGGTGCGCACGAGGTAGTGGTAGCCGGTCTCGCCGACGGCGCGCTGCGCCCACTGGGCGACCGTCTCGCCGCGGTCGAGGCGCGCCAGCCGCGCCGGGCGCGCGATGTGGGCGCGCCGCCGCAGCGCGGCGCGCCCGAACACCGCCGCAGCGCGCAGCTTGCCCGCCATCGAGATCAGCGGAAAGCGCATGATGCGGCGCGCCGAGCGCAGCTCGAGCTCGAGCTTGCCGAACGGCGTCGCCATGACGCCGAGCTGCGGCGTCGGCGCGCAGGTCTCGATGTCGAGCGCCGCCAGCACCCGCCGCGTCTCGTCATAGAACGTCGTCAGGAAGCCGGCGCCGGTGTTGACGATGAAGTCGCCGACCCGTTCGCTGTGCGTGCGCCCGCCGATCGCGTTGCCCGCCTCGAGCACGGTGACCTTCCAGCCCGCGGCGGCGAGCTGATGGGCGGCGGCGAGTCCGGCCGGGCCGGCACCGACGATGACGCAGGAGGCCGCCATGCGCTCAGTGCCGCCACCAGGTGCCGTCGTCGCCCGCCGCGACGCGGCCGGCGGCGACGAGCCGCGCGAGATGCTGCGCGATCGTGCGCTGCTCGGCGGCGTCGATGAACGCGAGCTGCGCGTGCGCGGGGTAGAGGAAGCGGTGCGCGACGAGCTCGGCCATCGTGCGCGGCGCGGCGAGGTAGTCGAGCAGCGCCGCCTCGCGCTCGGCGATGCGGCCGGCGAACCGCGCCAGGCGGGCGCGGAACTCGGCGGGATCGTCGATCACGCCGGCGTGATGGAACGACACCCACGCGCGCGCCGGAATGTCGGCGACGCGCGCCAGCGAGTCCTCGAAGGCGGCGAGATCCGACCACGCATCGCCGTAGTACGGGCCGAAGCCGGTGAGATCGATGTCGCCGAGGAACAGCACGCCCTCGGGCTCGATGAGCAGCGCCGAATGGCCGCGCGTGTGTCCGGGCAGGTGGATGGCGCGGATGCGCGTGCCGCCGAGGTCGACGAGCGCGCCGTCGTCGTAGGGCTCGGCGTCGGGCCGCGCGGTGTAGTGGAACTGCGTGCGCACCCACTCGCGCAGCGTCGCGCGCAGCGCCGGATCCGGATAGCCGTAGATGGCCAGCAGGCCGTCGAGCGACTGGAGGCCGGGCAGGTCGGCGCGCGGCGCCGCGACGTGTGCGGTGGCGAACGCGTGCAGGCCGGCGACGTGATCCTCGTGCACGTGGCTGAGCAGGATGCGGTCGACCGCGCCGATCCCGGCGGCGCGCCGGCCGGCGCTGAGCGACGGATCGATCAGCACCGTCGTGTCGCGACCGCGCACCAGCACGCTGTTGCCGTCGGGATACTTGCCGGTCTTCTCGCCGAGCAGGACGGTGACGCGGCCGAAGGTGCGGTCGGTGGGGGCCATGCGGGAAGCCTCGTGACTGCCACCCGCACCGGCGCGAATCAACTTCGCGGCTGACAGGGCGGCGTTCTGCCGCTACCGTGTCGACCCCGGGAGAGTGCACGCATGCGGATTCGACGGATCGTTCTCACCGGACTGGCAGGTGCCATGCTCGTTGTCGCGCCCGTGGCGGCGGACATGGCGCCGATGCAGCCGCTGCCGGAGCGGCAGCCGGAACCCGGCGCGGCCCTGGCCGCCGCGGCGGCCAACATCGTCTACGTGCCCGTGCGCCTGGCGCTGACGGTGTGCAACGCCGCGGTCGGCGGCCTCACCGGGCTGGTGACCACCAACGCCGACCACGCCGCCGACGACGTCTTCACGATCGCCGACGGCCAGGGCGTCCTGCAGCCCGAGAACATCGAGGGCCGCGAGCCGGTGCGCGTCGGCGAGTACTACTTCAGTCGCTGAGGCCGTCAGGCCGTCAGGGTTCGTCGTCAGCGGGGAAGGAGTGTTCCAGCCCACCAGCGGACGCCTCGCCGGACGAGATTGATTGGCCACAGAGGCGCAGAGGACGCGAAGGCGAATCAGTTTCATCGCATCCGACGGCCCAGCGACTTGGTGTCCTCCTCCATCCTCGGTGGCTGATCTTCGGAACTGCTGGGCGAAGCCGGGGCAGGTCCCACGCCCACGCACAGGCAACCGGCTTCCACCGCAGTTGCCCCTCACTCCGCGCCCGGCTAAGCCGGCGCTGCATGTCTCCGGACGTGGTGATCATCGGCGCCGGCGTGATCGGCTGTGCGATCGCGCGCGCGCTGGTGCACGCCGGTGTCGAGCGGGTGCTGCTCGTCGATCGCGGCGAGCCGGGAGCGGAGGCGTCGACGGCGGCGGCCGGCGTCCTCGCGGTGGCGAGCAGCCGCCGCGCGGCGGGCGCGCTCGGCGCGCTCAAGCGCGCCAGCCTGGCGCGCTGGCCGGCGTGGGCGGCGGCGCTGCACGAGGAGGCCGGCATCGATCCGGAGTTCGCGCAGCGCGGCGTGCTCGAGCTCGCGTTCAGCAGCAGCGAAGCCGAGCGCCTGGCGCGCTTCGCGCGCCGCCAGGCGGAGCGCGGCTTCCGCGTCGAGGCGCTCGACGGCGACGCGGTGCGCGCCGCCCATCCGGACGTCAATCCCGCCGTGTGGCGCGGCGCGTTCTTCGCCGACGACGCGACCGTGCATCCGGAGCGGCTGATGGAGGCGCTGCGCGCCGCGGTGACGGCGCGCGGCGTGACCGTGCGTGCCGGCGCGCCGCTGCGCCGTGTGCACGTGCGCCGCGGCCGCGTGCTGGCGCTCGAGGTCGGCGAGACGCGCGTCACGCCCGGACACGTGGTCGTCGCGGCCGGCGCGTGGTCGGCGGCCGTCGGCCGCCGGCTGCACGCCGCGATCCCGGTGCGTGCCGACCGCGGCGAGATGCTCGCCGTGCGGCCCGCGACGCCGCTGCCGCTGCCGCTCTTCTGGGGCGAGGCGTGCCTCGTGCCGCACGCCGACGGCGACGTGCTGATCGGCAGCACGAGCGACCGCCGCGCGCGCGACAAGGTGGTCACCGCCGGCAGTGCCGCGCGCCTCCTCGACCAGGCCGTGCGCATGGTGCCGGCGCTCGCCGACGCACCGGTCACCCGCGTCTGGGCCGGCATGCGCCCGCTCGCGCGCCCCGCGCGCCCGCTCATCGGCCCGCTGCGCGACTACGCCAACGTCACCGTCGCCACCGGCCACCACCGCAACGGCCTGCTGCTCGCACCCGTCACCGCCGACCTCGTCGCCGAGCTGCTGCTCACGCAGCGGACGAGCGTGGATTTGCAGCCGTTC
>CBFGUK010000298.1:0-4504 GCA_965651925.1 uncultured bacterium
CGGCGCGGTGCGCGTGCGGGTGGCCGTGCGTGTCGCGGTCGGCGGCATCGGCGAGGGCGTTGGCGTCGGCGAAGCGGCGGCGGCGGCGCCGGGGACGACGAGCAGCGTGATCGAGCTCGCCGGCAGCGTCAGCGCGCTACCCGACGGCGCGAGTGCCTGGTCGGCGAGGCGGACGATCGCGCCGAGGTTCGCCGGCGCGTAGCGGTAGACCCGCGCGGCGGCCCCGGGCGTGAAGCCGGCGAGCGTCAGTGTCGAGGTCTGCGGTGTCGCCGTCTTGTTGATCAGCACGATCGTCAGCGCGCCGTCGGCGGTGCGCTCGGCGGCGTAGATCGCCACGCTGCCCTGGTCGGTCGACGTCGCAGCGACGCCGAGGTCACCGAATTCGCCGCCGGCGCCGTCGTAGTTGCGGTAGATGCGGAACGCGAACGCGCCCGGCTGGCCGCTCGCCGGCGGGGCCCAGAGCGTCGCGAGATCGAGCCCCTCGCGGCCGAAGATGCCGAGCACGTCGGCCTGCGCGAGCGCGCCGTTGATGTGGTCGAGCGCGCCCCAGTTGTATTCGCCGATCGCGAGCTTCGTGCCCGGGTAGAACTGATCGACCCAGTCGCGCATGCGCGGAATCAGGCGCACGGCCTCGCCGATCCAGCTTTCGTCGACGTAGGTCGGATCCCACAGCGAGCGCGTCGCGCGCAGGCGGCGTGCCTGCGCCGCGAGGTCGCCGGCGCCGCTGAGCGCGACGCCGCCCGCCTGCGGGTAGTAATGCAGGTCGAGGTAGTCGAGCAGGCGCACGCCGTGCTGCTGCTCGTACTGGCGGAGCTGCTGCAGGTACCAGGCGGTGAGCGGCAGGTTGCCGTGTGCGAGACGGTCGAGCGGGTTGGTCCACCACGCGCCGCCGGGCGCGGCATCGAGCGCCGACCAGAAGTACCCCGACCAGCCCCATTCGGCGGGCCCGAGCGTCTCGGCGTCGGGGTCGATCGCCTTGATCGCCGCCGCATAGGCGAGCGTGCGGTCACGCAGCTCGTCGTAGCCCGGCGGCTCCGGGTGCACGTCGCGGTGCGTGTCGGCCCACAGCATCGGCTCGTTGTCGAGGTTGTAGAAGCGCACGCCACCCTCGGCTGCGCTGCCGTAGCGACCGATCAGGTGCTGCATCCATTCCTGCACGAACGCCGGGCCGATCGGATCGCTGATGTCGGTCGGGTCGTTGCCGGTGATCTCGCTGCCGTTCGGGCGCACGCCGTTGCCGCAGTCCGGCCGCCACGGATCGGTCGACTGCTGCGCGCCGTATTTCGCGACGCTGAATCCGCAGCCGTACGCACGGCCGCGCGGCGTCCAGCCGATCATCGGGATCGTCAGCAACGTCTCGGCCCCGGCGCGTTGGTTCTCCTCGACGAACCGGTCGCTGCTCGAGCCGGCGGGCAGAGCACCGGGGTTCGGGTTCTCGTTCGGGACGTTCTCGAAGTACCAGTCGCTGGCGCGGTTGGCGGTGTCGGTGCGCCAGTTGTAGCGCGTCGTCGCGTTGCCGCCCCAGCGGCGCACGGTGAGGCGCAGCTCGGTGGCGAGCGCCTCGTCGGCGAAGTTCATGCCGTAGATGTACGGACTGATCGCGTGGCGGCCGGCGGTGGCGGCGACGTGCAGCGCCGGGCCGGCGACCGGCCCGGGCGGCGTCGGCGTCGGCGCACCCGTCGCGACGAAGGCGACGTCGTCGACGGTGAACGTCGCCTGCGCGCCGGGCGTCGCGTTGAACCAGTAGAGATACGTGATCTGCGTCGTGCCGAGGCCGGCGAGCGGCACGTCGACGCGCGTCCAGGTGTTCGCGACCGGGGCGATCGCCACGCGCGTCTTCGCACCGGTGAGATGATTGCCGACTTCGATCTCGACCGTCTGCCCGCCGGCGCTGCCGCCGTGCATCCAGCAGCGCAGCACGTCGGCGGTGCCGACGTCGACGGCGTCGTTGCGCCCGAGCTGCACGCCGCTCCAGCCGCCGGTGAACGTGATGCCGAGCGCATGCGAGCCGCCGTGCACCGGCGCGGTGCGCGCAAACTCGCGCGTCGCCCCGCCCCATGACCAGTCCTGCCAGCCGGCGGCGAGCGCGTCGGTGTAGACCGCGACGTCGGCGCGGGCGGGAGCGGCGGCGAGCAGCAGCGCCGCCATGGCGAGCAGCACGGCACGCGACCGGGCAATCGGGCGGACAGGTCGGATCACGGCATCCCTCGTGGTGCGGTGCGGCGGCATTTTGCTGCCGCGGGTGCAAAGCGGACACCAGTCGCGCTGGCCGCGGTGACGCCGTACAGCGCGACGACGGGGCGGCGACGCCATGACGTGCACACGCGCGCGGCGTGGCGCTATAGGCGGCGGTGATGCCTGACGGCGACACACAGCGCGGCCATCTCGCCTTCGACGACACCGGCGACGGCGATGCCCCGCCGGTCGTGCTGCTGCACGGCTGGTGCTGCGATCGGGCGGCGCTCGCGCCGCAGCGCGCGGCCTTCGCCGCACGGTACCGCGTCATCAGCGTCGACCTGCCCGGCCACGGCGCCAGCCCGGGCGGCGCACGCGACTACGGCATCGCGGCGCAGGCGGACGAGGTCGCCGCGCTGTGCGCGCGGCTGGCGCTCGCCCCGGCGATCCTGATCGGCCACAGCATGGGCGGTGCGGTGGCGCTCGAGCTCGCCGCGACCCGCCCGGCACGCGTCGCGGCGCTGGTGGCGCTCGACACCTCCATCCTGCCGCCAGCGGCGACGCGCCAGGCCTGGGCGACGCTGCTCGCCCGGCTCGACGAGGCGGATCATCGCCGGGCCGCGCGGGAAGCCATCGAGCGCGCATATTTCCTGCCGTACGACGATCCCGCACGACGCACGGCACTCGCCGCGGCGATGAGCGCGACGCCGCGCGACGTGATGCGCGGCACGCTGCGCGGCATCCTCGCCTGGGACGGTGCGCGCGCCGCCGCCGCGCTGCGCGCACCGTTCCTCTACATCGGCTCGAGCGCGCCGCACTGCGATCTCGCGCGGCTCGCCGAGCTGTGCCCGCAACTCGTCCGCGCCCAGGTCGCCGCCGCCGGCCACTTCATTCAGCTCGAGGTGCCGGAGCAGGTGAACGCGATGATCGCGCGCTTCCTGCGTGTGGTGGTGGGAAGCGGAAAGGAAAAAGCGGAACGCGGAACGTTCTGACCTGAATCGTCAGCACGGATGCCGGTTGCTTCGATCCCGGAGGCGCCGCGCATCTGCGCAATCCGTGTAATCTGCGGATGTTTGCGCATCGCGCGTCGGCCGGGGCAGACTCGCGCGATGCTGGACGAACGGATTCGCGCGGCGCTGCTGCGCGTGGTCGAAGACCCGCAGACCGATGCCACGGCGCTGGCGGCGCTGCTGGCGGCGATGGCGTCACATGGCGAGCCCGAGTGGCGCGGAGCGTTCGACGATCTCGCGCGCGGCGCCGGCGCGGCGGACGCGGCGGAGCTGACGGCGTGCGTGCGCGGTGAGCGGGCGCGCTGGCGCACGCTGCTCGGCCTCGGCGACTCGGCGCTTGACGCGCTCGCGCTGCACGCCTTCACGGCTGCGCAGTGCCCGACCCCGGAGAGCCTGTTCGCCGTCGCCGGTGCAATGCTGCGCGTCGGCTTCGTCGACCCCGAGGCGACGCTGCCGGTCTACGACCGGCTCGCCGACGGCTGGTTGCGCGGCAAGGCAGCGACGCGGCTGCCGACGGTCGACTGGGCGGTCTTCGAGGGACAGTCGCTCGACCGCGTGCGTGCGGCGCTCGCGCTGCCGCCGCCGGCGCCGGTCGATGCCGCCGCCGAAGCCCGCGCGCTGGCGCTGCTCGCACGGCCCGGACAGCTGCCGGGCGGCCTGCCGCCGCTGTTCTGGCGGGTCGTCGGCCAGCAGGTCGATCCGGCGACGATCACGCCGACCATCGCCGCGTTCGGCGCAACGTACGACGAGACGCTCAAGGACGCGTGTGCGCGCGCGGTGCTGCTGCACGAGGGGCAGGCCGCGCTCGCCCGCGAGCCGTGGCCACCGCGCGTCGCGATCGACAGCCTGGCCGGCTATCCGCCCGACACGCTCGGGCACGCCTACTACCATCTGATCGTCGACAACGGCTTCGATCCCGAGGTGCTCGATCCCGACAGCGTCACCGGCTTCCATCCCGGCCTCGACGGCACCAATCGCCGCATCCTGCAGCAGCACGAGATCTGGCATCTCGTCGCCGGCTACAGCACCAGCCCGCTGCACGAGACGGCAATCTCCGGCTTCCAGCTCGCGCAGTTCGGCCACAACTACTCGGCGATCTTTCTCGCCACCGTCGCCACCCTGCTGCTCTGCTCGACGCCGCTGTTCGCCGACCCGATGCTGCAGGTGACCTTCGAGGGCTGGCGCCACGGCCGCACCACCCCCCCGCTCATGCGCATCGACTGGCACCGCGAGTGGCCCAAACCCATCGGCGCGATCCGCGCCCACCACGGGATCACCCCGTTCGAAAGCATCATCCCCGATCTCGGCGGGTGACGAAA
>CBFGUK010000299.1:0-4469 GCA_965651925.1 uncultured bacterium
CCCCTTTTGCATCCGCGTCGGCTCCTATATCTCGACCGCATGGACGGTCCCGTCCGATTGCCCGGGGCGCCGCCGGAGTGGCTGGTGTGGAACGAGCCGAGCCGTTGTCCGTATCTCCCCGGCGAGACCGCGCACCTGCCGCTGCGGCTGCCGATGCGCAAGCTGCGCGCGGCGGAGTTCGGGGCGCGCCTGGCCGCCGGCGACCGCCGCCAGGGGCTGCTGCTCTACCGGCCGAAGTGTCCGCAGTGCACCGCCTGCCAGGCGATCCGGCTCGACGTGCACGCGTTCGCGCCCGACAAGACGCAGCGGCGCATCCTGCGCCGCGGGGATGCCGCGCTGCGCACGCTGATCGGCCGCCCGTCGGTGACCGCGGAGAAGGTCGCGCTCTACAACCGCCACAAGCTCGAGCGCGGGCTGCTGTCGAGCGACGGCCTGATCGATGCCGAAGGCTACGAGCAGTTCCTGGTCGAGACGTGCACCGACACGATCGAGCTGCGCTACACGCTCAACGGCATGCTCGTCGGGGTCGCGGTCACCGACCGCGCCGCCGACGCGCTCTCGGCCGTCTACTGCCTGTACGATCCGTCGTTCGCGCGCTTCAGCCTCGGCACCTACTCGGTGCTCAAGCAGCTCGAGCTGTGCCGCACCTGGGGCCTCCGCTACCTCTACCTCGGCCTGTACGTCGCCGGCAGCGCGGCGATGGCCTACAAGGCGCGCTTCCTGCCGCACGAGCGGCTGGTCGATGGCGAGTGGCGCGCGTTCGCGCGTGACCCGGTGCCGTCCGGCGGCGCGCAGGAGCGATGACATGTCCGACCGCGGCGACGAGCACCTGCCGTTTCACCTGCGCGGCAACTTCGCGCCGGTCGCCGACGAGCTGACCGTCGTCGACCTGCCGGTCACCGGCGCGATCCCGCCCGCGCTGCGCGGCGTCTACCTGCGCAACGGCCCGAATCCGCGCGACGGCCGCTCGGCGCACTGGTTCCTCGGCGACGGCATGCTGCACGGGGTGCGCCTCGCCGATGGGCGCGCCCGGTGGTACCGCAACCGCTACGTGCGCGGCCGCACGTTCACCGAGGGCGCCCGGTTCGTCGACGCGAACGGTACCGTCGACCACAGCGCCGGCGTGAACAACACCCACATCATCCGGCACGCCGGCCGCCTGCTCGCGCTCGTCGAAAGCTCCTATCCCGTCGAGGTGACCGCCGAGCTCGACACGATCGGCGTCTGCGACTTCGATGGCCGCCTGCGCACCGCGTTCACCGCCCATCCGAAGGCGTGCCCGACCAGCGGCGAGCTGCATTTCTTCGGCTATGGCTTCCTGCCGCCGTGGCTGACCTACCACGTCCTCGACGCCGCCGGCGCGCTCGTGCACAGCGCCGAGATCACCGTGCCGGCGCCGACGATGATGCACGATTTCGCGCTCACCGCCGGGCACGTCGTCTTCATGGACCTGCCGATCGTCTTCGATTTCGAGCGCGCCGCACAGGGCGGCATGCCGTACCGCTGGAGCGACACGCACGGCGCGCGCCTCGGCGTGCTGCCGCGCCGCGGCACGAACGCCGCCGTGCGCTGGTTCCCCATCGAGCCGTGCTACGTGTTCCACCCGTTCAACGCCTACGACACACCGGCCGGCGAGATCGTCATCGATGTCGCCCGCTACCCCGAGCTGTGGCGCGGCTCGGCGGACGCGATCGACACCGCGACGCTGCACCGCTGGACGATCGACCTCGCCGCCGGCCGCGTGCGCGAGGAGCCGCGCGACGACCGCGCGATCGAGTTCCCGCGCGTCGACGACCGGCGCAGCGGTCTCCCGCACCGCTACGGCTACGCCGCCGCCGGCGTCTTCGAACGCGGCGACGATCGCAGCCGCGCCTGCGCGCTGGTGAAGTACGACCTGCACACCGGGGCGACGACCGCGCACGACTTCGGGCCCGGCCGCACGCCGAGTGAGGGGGTCTTCGTCCCCGCTTCGGCGCAGGCCGGCGAGGACGAGGGCTGGGTCATGCAGTTCGTCTACGACGCGGCACGCGATGCGAGCGACTTCGTGCTGCTCGACGCGAGCGACATCCGCCGGCCCCCGGTCGCCGTCGTCCATCTCCCGCGCCGCGTGCCGTTCGGCTTCCACGGCAACTGGATGGGGGACGAGTAGCGGCTCGCAGGGGCGCCGGCAGAATCCGCAGATTACGCTGATGACGCCGATACGGGTGCCTGGGAACGCTCTACGCCTCTGCCACGCGCCCGCCTCTCCGGGCGACGCTGCGCGTCGCCGGCGGCCACAGGGGCCGCGGCTACACGGCTCCGGTTCGCACGCCGGCCGCCTGCTCGTGTTTCAACAGCCACGCCTTGCGGTCCAGGCCGCCGGCGTAGCCGGTGAGCGTGCCGTTCGCGCCGATGGCACGGTGGCAGGGGATGACGAGCCAGATCGGATTCGCGCCGTTCGCCGCGCCGACGGCGCGCGACGCGTTCGGTGAGCCGATCGCGCGCGCCAGCGCCCCGTAGCTCGTCGTCGCGCCGGCGGGCACGCGGCGCAGCGCGTCCCACACCGCGCGCTGGAACGCCGTGCCGCCGGGATCGACGGCGACCTCGTCGAAGGCATCGAAGCGTCCGGCGAGGTAGCGGTCGAGCCGCCGCTGCAGCCCGCCATCGGCCGTCTCGTCGAGTGCCGCGCCGCGGAAGCGGCGCGCGAGGCGCATCTGCATCTGCGGCCAGTATTCGACGAAGGTCAGCGCGCACAGCACGTCGTTGCGCGTCACGGCCTGCAGCTCGCCGAGCGGAAACTGCAGCCGGTGCAGTGCCAGGCGTTCGCTCATTGCGATCCTCCGTTGCGAGCCGGCGCCGTCGGGTCGCCGGTCGTTCGTGCCCGTTGCGGTGCAAGGCTCTGCCACAGCAGCACGGCCGCGTAGCCGCGCCACGGGCGCCAGGCGTCGGCGGCGCGCGCCAGCTCGCGTGCCGGCACCGGACCGGCGCCGTTGCCGAACGCGGCGCGCAGGCCGAGATCGCCGTCGGGGAATGCATCCGGCTCGCCGAGGCCGCGCAACGCGATGTACTGCGCCGTCCACGGTCCGATGCCGGGCAGCGCGGTGAGGCGCGCGACGGCCTCGTCGAGACCGCGCGCCGCATCGAGCACGAGCGTGCCGTCGGCGACCGCGCGGGCGAGATGCTGCAGCGCGGCGACGCGCGCGCCGGGCATGCCGATGCCGGCGAGATCGGCCGCGGCCAGCGCGGCGGGCGACGGGAAGGCGTGCGTCAGCCCCTCGGCGAGCGCGGCCGGTTCGCCGCACCGCGCCGCGAGCCGGCCGAGAATCGTCGTCGCGCCGCGCACCGAGATCTGCTGGCCGACGATGCCGCGCACCGCGGCCTCGAACGCATCCCAGGCGGCCGGCAGGCGCAGCCCGGGCTGCGCGGCGACGAGTGGGCGCAGGCGCGCGTCGGTGGCGAGCTGGGTGCCGATCGCGAGCGGATCGGCGCCGAGGTCGAAGACGCGCCGTACGTGCTCGAGCAGCGCCGGGACGTGCGCGCCGTCGGCGGGCCGCACGCGGACGAGCAGCGCCGCCTCGCCGGCGAGGGCCGTGACCTCGACGAGGCCCGGCCGCTCGCCGAGGCGGATGATGCGGCGATACGTGCCGTCGCGCACGCTCTCGACGCCGGGCGTGACGCGCGGCGCGAGGAACGCGAGCATGGCCGGCCAGTCGAGCGGCGGCCGGTACGGCACGCGCAGCGCGAGCGCGTCGGCGTCGGCCGCCAGCGGCCGGCCGCGGCGCAGCGCCCGCGGCGGCGCGCCGAACGTCGCGCGCAGCGCGTGATTGAACTGGCGCAGGCTGCGGAAGCCCGCCGCGGCGGCGATCGCGGTCATCGGCAGCGCCGTCTGGTCGATCAGCACGCGCGCGGTGTGCAGGCGCAGCGCGCGCGCCACCGCGATCGGCGAGGCGCCGAGGTGCTGATCGAAGAGCCGGCGCAGCTGGCGGTCGCCGATGCCGAGCCGCGCGGCGAGCGCGCCGACGTCGTCATCGGCGAGCGCGCCCTCGCGGATCAGGCGCAGCGCGCGCGACACCACCGCCGAGCTGCCGAGCCACGCCGGCGTGCCCGGCGCCGTCTCCGGCCGGCAGCGCTTGCAGGGCCGGAACCCCGCTGCCGCCGCCGCCGCCGCGCAGGCGAAGAACTGCACGTTCTCGCGCCGCGGCGTGCGCGCCGGGCAGATCGGCCGGCAGTAGATCCCGGTCGTGCGCACGGCGACGAAAAAGCGTCCGTCGAAACGCCGGTCGCGCGCCCGCATGGCGCGATAGCAGGTCGCCGGATCGAGCGTCATCGCGACCACTCCTAGCACGGCTGCCGCGCGCGGACTCGCAATCGGCGGACGTGGTCATGAGGCGGAAGGCGTGGGGGGGGGGGGGGGGGGGGGGGGGGGGGCCCGCCGCACCCCACACCCACACAGCAGGAAACCCCCCCCCCCCCCCCCCCGGGCGGCGCCC
>CBFGUK010000300.1:0-4463 GCA_965651925.1 uncultured bacterium
AACTACAATTATCCAGACTAACGGTTTCGGCGACCCCCGCCTGGGGGTGGGGGGATGATGGTGGTCGGCACGGGGCGAGCGTAGCGCTGAAATGTCTGCTGGTCCAATGACTTCTGCGGCGGCGTCGCAGGTAGCGGCGGAGGTGGCGGGGGCGCCCCGCCTGGCGGCATAACGGGCGAAGGGCAGCGCCGGTGGCGTCGGTCGGTCGCCTGCGCGCGCCGTGCAGCGCGTCACCGCGGGGAAGACGGCGGGCGATTACAGGCGCCAGACGGGGCGCAGGTGGCGGAACGTCAGGGCGAACCAGAGGATGACGGGGCCGCCGACGAAGGTGAGCAGGCCGAGGAACGTGCCGGTGATGTCGGTCAGGGCGCCGGGGCGGACGAGCCACGGGTAGAGGACGACGACGAGCAGGTCGAGCGCGAACAGCGCGGCGATGCCGAGCGTGGCGGCGCGCAGCGCGGCGCCCGCGCCGAGGCCGGGCGTCGCGCCGAGCAGCGCGAGCAGCGGCAGGAGGCCGAGGGCGAGCTGCTCGAGGCCGAGCGCGAGGCGCAGCTGTTCGGCGCCGCGGCGGAACCAGAGCTGCGGGCGGCCGTCGGCGGCCGGCGGGCGCCGTTCGAGATTCCAGCCGGTGACGAGCGGGCTGACGCCGGCGGCGGCGAGCCGCAGGGCGGCGGCATAGCCGCGCGGCGCGGCGGTCAGCCAGCCGCCGACGATGAGCAGCGCGAAGAGCGCGAGGAAGCGGAGGACGAACGCCGGGCGGCTCATCGGCTGCGTTCGACCCACGCCATCGCGTAGGCGATCGTCAGGACGAGAAACAGTCCCTGCCACACGTATTCGTGCAGGTAGTCGAAGAGCGCCGGCTCGAGCTCGGCGACGCGCACCAGCACGGCGATGCGCACGACGTTGAGCGCCTGCAGCGCGACGACGCCGAGGGCCGCGCCGCCGAGCCGCGCCCGCCAGCTGGCGGGATAGGCGAGCAGGAAGACGAAGAGAATCACCAGCACGTACACGCCGGTGCACTCGAAGTTGATGTGCACGAGCAGGCCGCGGACGTGGATCTCGTCGCCGAGCACGAACGCCGCGCTGCCGGTGAGCCGCGCGAGCGCGGTGGCGGCCGATGCCAGCGCGCGCTGCACGGCGCCGAGCCGGTCGGGCAGGGCGGTCGCCCAGAGCAGCAGGCTGGCGAGGACGAGGTAGGCGAAAAAGCGGACCGCGAAGCGGTTCGCCGGCGGCAGGCCGCCGCTCCCCGCATCGGCGGGCGCGGACGAAACGGGCGGCTGGCCGGCGGGGCGCACGGTCACCGCCGGGAAGCGGAAAGCAAATAGGGAAAAGCGGACAGTTGGAAGCGGAAAGCGGAAGGTCGGAAGCCGAAAGTGGAAAGCGGAAAGGCGGAAGCGGAGTGGAAAGGCGGAAGAAGGGGATGTCGATGCGACATTCGACAACGCCCGGTCGCAGACGACACGTTCCCTTCTTTCCGCTTTTCCCTTTCCACTTTCGGCTTACTTCGGCGGCATGCGCAGCGCGCCGTCGAGGCGGATGGTCTCGCCGTTGAGCATCGCGTTCTCGACGATGTGGCGGGTCAGCGCCGCGAATTCCGGCGGCTGGCCGAGGCGCGACGGGAACGGGATCTGCGCGGCGAGCGCCTGGCGCTGCGGATCGGGCAGCATGGCGAGCATCGGCGTGTCGAACGTGCCCGGCGCGATCGTGCAGATGCGGATGCCGAGCGAGGCGAGGTCGCGCGCGATCGGCAGCGTCATCGCCACGACGCCGCCCTTCGACGCCGAGTACGCCGCCTGGCCGATCTGGCCGTCGAAGGCCGCCACCGAGGCGGTGTTGACGATGACGCCGCGCTCGCCGTCGTCGTTGGGCGTGTTCTTCGCCATCTGCGTCGCGCACAGGCGCAGCACGTTGAACGTGCCGATCAGGTTGATCTCGATCACCTTGGCGAAGATCTCGAGCGGCATCGGGCCGCCGCGGCTCGTGGTCTTCATCGCCGCGCCGGTGCCGGCGCAGTTGACGTTGATGTGCACGGTGCCGAACCGCGTCACGGTCTGCTCGACCGCGGCCGCGACCTCGGCTTCGCTGGTCACGTCGGCGCCGGCGAAATCGACCGCGTCGCCGAGCTCCTTCGCGAGCGCCGCGCCGTCGGACTGCGGCCGGTCGACGATCATCACCTTGCCGCCGGCGGCGACGAGCTCGCGCACCGTGGCGGCGCCAAGGCCGGAGGCCCCGCCGGTCACCAGGGCAACAGTTCCTGCAATCTTCATGCGTCCTCCCTTTCGCCGCGCCGGACCGCGCGGCCAGCCGGCGATGTCTATGCCGGGTGGGAGGTGCGTGCAACCGGGCGGCAGATCGCGGCAGACGCGATCCGCACGACGCGCGCCGCCTCAGCACCCATCGAGCGCGCGGCTCACGGCGATGACCAGCTCGTTGATCGCCACGCTGCCGTCGCCGTTGGCATCGACCGGGGTGCAGGTGTCCACCGTGGCGCTGCCGAGGGCGATGGTGACGCCGGCGATGAGCTCGTTGATCGCGACGCTGCCGTCGCCGTCGCAGTCGCCGGGACAGTCGCCGCCGGAGCCCGGCGTCACCGTCGCGGTCGGCGTCGGCGCGCCGCCGCCGTCGCCGACCTGCACGGCGAGCATGGTGATCGCCGGCGCGTCGTCGCCGAACGTGAAGTCGTCGTTGACGCTGTTGCCGGCGGCGAACAGCACCGCCTCGCCCGGCGTGTCGGGCGCCGTCCACACGAACTCCCAGGCCGCCTCGCCGCTGGCGTCGTTCTCGCGCGGCACCGCGTGCGTCAGCTCGAAGCGCTGCGAGAACGAGTCGCGCTGGCGACGCACGCCAGTGTCGTCGCCGGGGTTCAGGTCGCCGGCGCTCGCCGAGACGTTGAAGCCGGCGGCGACCTGCTCGGCGCGGTTGGAGACGACGACGATGCGGTAGGTTGCCATCGCCCCCGGTTCGACCTGCGCCGGCCCCTCGATGCGCACGTCGGGCGGCACGGCGACGCCGCCGTCGTCGTGACACTCGTTGCAGAAGAAGCCGTCCTGCCCGGAATAGCCGACGATGCCGTTGCGATGCGCCCCGGCGACCGCAGGCAGCAGGAGCAGGCCGGCACAGGCGATCCCACGGGTGAGAGCGGCGCGCATCACGTGGACCTCCCGAGATGAGCGGCACAGTGGCCGATGCCGGCGGTTGAGGCAAGGTGATGAAAGACGGTGACCGGTGACCGGTGACCGGTAATCCTTCGGAAGGAAGATTGGCCACCGAGGTGGAGAGGACACGGAGTCGGGCAGATCTCAGGTCGGACCCGATGAAACGCGAACGAGCTCTCCGCGGCTTTGCGTTGAGGTTCGACTCGGTGTCCTCCCCACCTCGGTGGCCAAGGCTCGCGCTCGCCTTGTCGGAATCGCGGCACCGGCATAAGCACGGAGCATGGTGCGAACCGGGGTAGGACTCCTCATCGCGCTGCTCGCGGCGCCGGTGGCGGCGCAGCAGACGCTCTGTCCGGGGGACTGTGCGGTCGATGGCGAGGTCGGCATCGCCGACGTCATGACCATGGTCGCGGTGATCAACGGCGTGACGCCGCTCGATGCCTGCGCGGCGGGCGACGTCAATCGCGACGGCCGCGTACGCGCCAACGAGGTGACGCGCGCGATCCGCAGCGTGTTGGACGGCTGCCCGGCGGCGGCGATCGGACAGGCGGCGTTCTATCGCGCGCTCAACCAGGTGCCGCCGACGGCGGAGGCGCAGGCCGCCGAGGAGGCGCGCGCGCTCGCGCAGCTCACCGCCGCCGTCGCCGAGGATCCCGCCGACGGCTGGTCGTGGTTCCTGCTCGGCATGTACCACATGCTGCAGGCCGGCCGGACGCTGACCGACTACGCGAATCCGAGCCCGGCGGCGATCGAGCACGTGCGCCGGGCGCGCGAGGCGCTCGACGCCGCGGTGCCGCTGCTCACCGCCGACAGCCGCATCCCCGGCTTCCGCGGCGCGGCGACGTACACGCTCGGCCTCGTCACCGACGATCCCGGGCTCGTCGCGCTCGGCCTCGCCCAGCTCGACGCGGCGATCGAGGCGAACTTCCTCTTCAATTCCTTCTCGTATCTCGGCACCGTCGCCGCGGCGACCACGCCCGACGATCCGCTCTTCGCGCAGGCGATCGTCTACCTCGATGCCGGCCTCGACAGCGGCTGCAACCCGGCGACCGATCCGCGCATCTGCGGCAACGACGGCCGCGCGCCGCACAACATCCAGGGCTCGTTCCTGCTCTTCGGCGACCTCTACCTGAAGGCCGGCCGCCTCGACGACGCGCGCACCTGGTACAACGCGGCGCGCGCGTTCGCCGCCGACGGATACCGCTACGTCGCCCTCATCGACGACCGTCTCGCGACGTTCGATGCGCGCGCCGCGCTCTACACCGACGAGGATCCCGGCAACGACCCGCCCCTCGTCGGCGCCGGGCC
>CBFGUK010000301.1:0-4384 GCA_965651925.1 uncultured bacterium
CGCGCGGGTGCCGGACAAGGGCGGGAGGGACGCGTCGCGCCGGAACAGCAGCGTGGCGGTGGCCTCGGACGCGTCAGGTGCCGCGAGCGGGAACTGCGCCGCGATGGCCATCAGCAGCTCGCGCGGACGCTCGCCGTGCAGCGCCGTCGCCAGCCCGGCGAACTCCGCCTGCTCGCGCCGGAAGGCCTCCCCGAGGCGGCTCGCCTCGGCATACGTGAACGACGTCTCCGGCCGCGCCACCAGCCGCGGTTCCTGTTCCGCGAGCCAGCCGCGGATGGTGACGATCGCGCCGCCCGACACCGCCACGACCGCCACGGCGCGCAGCAGCCGGTGCGTGCCGAACCACGTGAAGGAACAGGCGGCGAACAGACCCGCCGCGACCGGCAGCAGCGGCACGTAGCGCCACGCGACGGGGTGCTCGAGCAGGCGGGCCAGTCCCGGCGGCGCCAGCGTGGCGAGCACGACGACCACCAGCATCACGTACGCGTGCACCGCAAACGGGCGGTTGCGGATGACGGGGCGGATCGCGCACCCGATCGCGACGGTCACGCCGCCGGCGACGAGCGCGATGGCCAGGAGCTCGGCCGGCAGCCGCTGCAGGTTGCGCGCGGTGGCCTCGGCGGAAACGAGCAGCAGCACCACGCCGAAGCCGAGCAGGCAGGCGACGAGCCCGTGCGCCGGCCGGGTGGCGAACGCGGCGGCGAGGAGCAGCGCCGCGGGCAGCAGCAGCAGGCCGGCGAGATGGAACTCGGCACAGACCGCGGCGGTGAGGCCGGCGGCGAACGCGAAGCCGCTGCGGCCCGACTCGGCGAGACGGATCAGCAGCCAGAAGAAGCCCGCGGCGGCGACCGGCGCGAGCGACACGTTCCAGATCACCGGTTCGCCGGCGACGAGCAGGTTCAGTCCGACCACGATCGCCGTCGCACAGGCGCTCTCGATCGGCGGCACCACCCGGCGCAGCGCCACATACACCAGCACCGCGGCGAGCGCGTGTGCGCCGATGACGAGCAGCCGCAGCCCCTCGATGCCGCCACCGACCGCGGTGAGACCGGCGAGGATGCGGATCCAGAGTCCGCCTTCCCAGAGCAGCCACGAGCTCGGCGCACCGATGCCGCATTCCGAGAAGACACGACAGTCCTGGGCGATGAGGAAATGCCGCGCGAGGTCCTCGTTGAGCGGCACCGGGTCGTACGCGAGAGCGGCGACGACTGCCGCCAGCGCCACCACGCACAGTCCGCCGACGAGCGCAGCACGCGAGGGGGGTCGATGCGGACTCATGCTGGCGCGGTCTCCGGACACAGCGCACTAGCGCCGTCGGCCGATCAGCACCAGCGCGGGCGCGCCTCGGACGACGGCCGGCGCAGCATGTGGCTGGCAGCGGGCGCGCGCGGAGCACGCCCCCATGCCCGGCGTGCGCCGCGCCGGAGAACCGGTGCCTACGCCAGCTCCGACGATGCGGCCGCGACTACGGCGCCGGGTCGTGTCGCCGTCTCACCACGCCCAGCCCGCCGATCGCGGCGCAGATGCCCAGCGCCATCGCCAGCGCGCTCGGCGACAAGAGTGGCACGGGCACGGGGTTGAGCACGCGCAGGCAACTGCCGGCGACGGTGCCGGATTCGTCGGGGTTCCTGTCGATTGCACAGCGGTCGACGATGCAGACGACGGTGCCGGCGACGAGCGGCGTCGCCGGGTTGGGCGGGTCGGACTGATCCAGATCGATGCCGATCCGTCCGGCCTCCGTGCAGCTGCCGGCCGCGTTGGTGCCGCCCACGCCGAGGATCTCGTCGTCGCTGCCCGTCGCGCAGTTGTCGAAGACGCGATCGGGGCCCGCCTCGCAGATCACGATGCAACCGTCGGGCTCGTCCGCCACGCCGCTGCACCGCACTCGTGACGAGCCGACCTCGGCGCCGCCGGTGATCACGGGCGCGACGGGAGTCGGGGTCGACGTCTGCGTCGGCATCGCGGTCGGAGAACCGGTCGGCGTGCTGGTCGGCGTCGATGTCGCTGTCGACGTCGAAATCGTCGTTGGCGTCGCCGTCTCGGTCGACGCGATGGTCGGCGGCGTCCCGGTTGGAGTCTCGGCCGGCGTCTCGGCGGGGGAGCCGGTCGACGTGCTGGTCGGCGTCGATGTCGCTGTCGATGTCGGAGTCGTCGTTGGCGTCGCCGTCTCGGTCGACGTGCTGGTCGGCGGCGTCTCGGTTGGAGTCTCGGCCGGCGTCTCGGCTGGGGAACCGGTCGGCGTGATGGTCGGCGTCGATGTCGCGGTCGATGTCGGAGTCGTCGTTGGCGTCCCGACCTCGGTCGGCGTGATGGTCGGCGTTTCGATGGTCGGCGTGATGGTCGGCGTCTCGGCTGGAGAACCGGTCGGCGTGATCGTCGGCGTCTCGGTCGGGGTACCGGTCAGCGTTGCGGTCGGGGTGAGTGTCTCCGTGATCGTCGGCGTCGACGTCGGCGTGCCGGTAGACGTGAGAGTCGGCGTCGACGTCGGCGTGCCGGTCGGCGTGGTCGTCGGCGTCCGCGTCGGCGTGCTGGTGAACGTTCGGGTCGGTGTGTGCGTCGGCGTGAGGGTGCGCGTCGTGGTCGGCGTCGGGTCGGCGATGGTGAAGGCGCGCGTCGCGGGGGACGGGTCCGCGCCGTCCCAATCGAGTGCCCGCACGCGGAAGGTGTACGCGCCAGGGGTAAGCCCGGCGAAGACCTGGCCTGAGGTGCACAGGGCGAAGCTCGGCGTGCCCTGGTCGATCGAGCACTGGAACAGGGGCGTCCGGTACGAGTTGTAGCCGGGCGCCGCGTCGGGATGCGTCACCTGGAACGTCCAGGACAATGGAGCGCTGGTGACGCCACTGGGCCCGCTGACGATCTCGGTGTCCGGCGGCGACGGCGAGAACTTCTGGATCCGGTTGTTCGAAGTGTCGGAGACGTAGACGTTGCCGGCCGCGTCGGCGGTGACGCCGCGGGGGCTGTCGAATTGTCCGTTGCCGGGGCCGTTCGTGCCGAAATCGGCGACGAGCGTCCCGTCACTGAAGCGTACCTGGATCTGATGATTGAGGGTGTCGGCGTAGTAGACCATGCCCCCACCATCGACCGTGATGCCGTGCGGACCACTGAAGCCGCCAAGGTGGGTGATCCCGGTTGCGGACAGGTCGGAGGCGAGCCTCGTGATCCGGTTCTTCACGGCATCCGCGACCGCGACGTTGCCGCCCGGGAGGGCGGCGATGCCCGACGGGCGCTCGAAGTCGTTGACGTCGGCGGTGAAGCAGGCCTGCGTGCGTTGCAGGACACCCCCTGCGGCGTCGTAGCGAAGGAGCATGCAATCGCCCGGGCCGCCCGAGAGGAGCAGCCCCTCGGAGGCGACGAGAATGGTGCCGCCGGGTTCGACGCTGATGGCGGTGGGCTGGAACGCGAGGACGCTCGGGCCGGGCTGCGGCAATTCGACGTTCCATCTGGTGAGGAAGGTCCCGAGGGAGTCGAACTTCTGGACGCGACTGTTCAGGTAGTCCGCAACCAGGACGTTGCCGGCCGCGTCGGTGGCGACATCCCGGGGGCGAAACAACTTGCCGGCATCCAGCTCGAGCATGCCGCATGGAAAGAGGTTGCAGCCGACGGGCGGCGGGTGGGGCCAGTCGCTTCCCCATTCGCGGAAGTAGTTTCCCGCGGTGTCGAACTTCTGGATCCGGTCGTTGAGCGAGTCAGCGACGTAGATGAAGCCGGAGCCGTCGGCGGAGATTCCCCAGGGAAGGCTGAACTGGCCCGGGCCGGAGCCGGCGCCTCCCCACGCGCGATCGAACTTGTAGTAGGCGTGCGCAGTACTCGCCAGCAGCACCCCCAGCACGACTCCGGTGACCTGAACACGCCTTGATCGCATCGCTGCCACCCACACTGCGAAAGTCGTTCGCGAATCCTGCGAGGGCTGACTGGTGCTCGGTCGTACCGCGGACACGGTGGCGCTACGGGCGCCGCCGCTCCCCTAGTGTCGCGAGCCGCACAGCGCGCGTGCGCAGATCGATCTGCGCACGCCACCCCTCGCGGTAGTCCACACGGACGTGGACATCGGAGTCTGCCGTCAACGAGCCCACGACATACTCCGGCGAAGAGCTCAGGAACTCTGCGGCTGGCGCGGAATACCACGCCTGCGGACTCGGCGAAGTTCCTTTCGCGCGCTCCATCCCCGCGGAACTCTCGCGCTGTCAAGAGCCAAAGGCAAGGCTCATGTATCCCGCGACCGTTGGCGCGGTTCAGCCAGAGGTCAGAGTCGCGAGCAGCCGTGACGTTCCGATCACAGCAGGCGAGCGGGCGAATGAATGAGCCGTCTGGGAGTCGAACCCAGGACCCTCTGCTTAAAAGGCAGATGCTCTAACCGACTGAGCTAACGGCTCGTGCCGCCGAG
>CBFGUK010000302.1:0-4384 GCA_965651925.1 uncultured bacterium
ATTCGTTCGCGGCCCGCTTGCGCACGATCGTCAGGCCGTCGGCGACGCCGAGCATGACCGCCTCGACGCGCGGATCGGTGGCGATGAAATCGTTCAGCTCCTGCAGCGCACGCGTGTCATCCGAGGGGGTGTCGCGGTCGAGCACCTGGCCCGACCACAGGACGTTGTCGAACAGCAGCAGCGCGTTCGCGCGCAGGTGCGGCAGCAACGCTTCGTAGTACGCGCGGTACGAGACCTTGTCGGCGTCGACGAAGGCGAAGTCGAAGACGCGGTCGTTCGGCAGCGTCGCGAGGGTGTCGAGCGCCGGCGCGAGGCGGAGCTCGATGCGGTCGGCCACGCCGGCCTTCTCCCAGTAGCGGCGGGCGATCGCCGTCCACTCGGCGTTGACATCGCAGCACAGGATCCGGCCGTCCGGCCCGAGCGCGCGCGCGACGCACAGCGCGCTGTAGCCGGTGAACGTGCCGATCTCGACCGCGGACGTCGCACCGATGGCGCGGGCGAGGATGCCCATCAACGTGCCCTGCTCGGGTGCGATCTGCATCATCGCGACCGGCCCGAGCGCCGCCGTCTCCCGCGCCAGCTCAGCGCGGATCGGATCGCCATTGTGCCCGTGCGCGACGAGATAGTCGTACAGCGGCTCGCTGAGCGGGATGAACTTCATGCTCGGCGCGTAGCACGCGCTCGCATCAGTGTGTAGCCGTCGACGCGCACGGCCGCGCCTGCCGCTCGTCGTTCGATGAACGATCATCGCTCGCGCGGTTGCACGGGCCGGCGCCCGACTTTATTGTCGCCGGCGCCATGTTCGCACGCATCGTCGGTGTGCTCCTCGCGCTCGCCCTGCTGAGCGGAGGAGCGCTCGGTCGCACCTGCCCGCCGGGCGGGTGTGCGACGACTGCGGGTCCGGGAGCCGTCGACGGCGCCGGCGTCGTCGCCGGTGCGCACCTCGACGCCGACGGCAGCTGCGCCGATGCCACCCGGTGGGCCCGCCAGCTGCCGGTGCGCGGCACCCGGGCAGCCGTCGCCAAGGTGATCCTCGCCGCGGCGTGGCACTCGCCTCCAGGCGCCCTCGCGCCGCTGCCCGCCCGACCGCTCCGCGGCAGCGTCGCTGCGGCTCGTCCCGCGCCACTGCGCGGAACGCTGATCGCCCAGCTCACCTCGCTCCTCCTCTGAGCCGCCCCCGTTCGACGGGGTTGCCGGTTCACCAGCGTCGCCACGGGTGCGTGCCGCGCGCGACGTCCAGCAGGAGGAGTCATGTCGTCTTGCCAGCAGGCGGTCGAGTGCCGCCGTCCAGGCGCACCGCATGGAGCGCCCGATGAGTCGCGATTTCCGCAGCGTGCCGACAGCGCGGGGGCGCCGGGCCGGCTCCGGCTGGCGCGAGCGGCGGGACGCGATCCGCCGAACGGCAGCGCCTCGCGCCCGGGCAGGCGCGAGGCCACTGCCCCCGAGACCTGACTGAACGCGTGCAACAGAGGAGGATCGTGTGTCTGATCGTACGACAACGTTTTGCATCGGCGGGGTCATCGGTGCCGCCGTACTGACGCTGGCGCTGGTCGCGCCGGCCGCCGCACAACCGATCACCAGGGACAACGTCGACCAGCGGATCGCCGCTGCCTCGACCGCGGCCGATCACGCGGCGCTCGCCGCCTTCTTCTCGGCACAGGCGCACGCCGCCGATCTCGCGGCGCGCCGCTACGCGGCGAAGCGCGTCGCCGATCGGCGCAAGCGCCCGGCCGGGCAGGAATGTCGCGCCGGCCGCTGCGAGCGTCTGATCGCGCAGTTCACGCGCGAGAAGGCGGAGTATCTCGCCCGCGCCGCCGAGCACGAGCGGCTGGCCGGCGGCGCGGTGCGGTAGCCCGGCGCAAGAGCGTCGATAAGCTGGCGGCGTTCATCGACGTCCACTCATGATGTCGCCGGACGTGCCGGGCGGCGCGGCACCAGTCGCGCCGCCCATCAGCCGACGCGCGTCACAGCCGTGCGGCAGGGACGGCCCTCCAGCGCGGGATCGATCAGCGGGTGCGGACCGCTAGGCGAGACGCAGCGTGAAGCAGAAGCGTGCGCCGGCGCCTGGGGCGGACTCCGCCCAGATCCGCCCGCCGTGCGCCGCGATGATGCCGCGCGCAATGTACAGACCGAGCCCGGTGCCGGTGCGATCGGTGGTGCCCGCCTGCCAGTAGCGCTCGAAGAGATGCGCGATCTGGTCTGCGGGAATGCCGGGGCCGGTGTCGGTGACCGAGACCAGCAGCTCGCGCGCACGCACGACACTGCGGACCGCGATCGTGCCGCCCGCGGGCGTGAAGCGGATCGCGTTGCCAATCAGGTTCGAGAGCACGTGAAAGAGGCGCTCGCGATCGGCCAGCACCGACGGCGCGGCACCCAGATCGGCCTCGAGGCGGATGCGCTTCGCCTCGGCGAGCGGCCGCAGCGTGATGAGGATCTCGTCGAGCATCTCGGTGGGGTTCACGGCCGCGCACGTGACCGTGAACCGGTCCGCCTCGATCTTCGCGAGGTCGAGCAGGTCGCGGATGAGCGCATCCATGTGCGCCACGGCGCGCTCGATGCGCGCAGCACTGGCCAGCAGCTGCTCGCCTGCCGGCGCGCTGCCGCCGGCGGCCAGCAGCCGCCTGAGCAGCGTCGTCTGCATGCGCACCAGACCGAGCGGGTTCTTGAGATCGTGCGAGACCACGGCGACGAGTTCGTCGCGCGCCCGGACCGCCTGCTGTGTCTCGGCCACCTGGCGCTCGAGATCGATCTCGAGCGCCAGGCGGCGCAGCTCGCCGGCCGCCTCCAGGTCGGCAGCCGCCCAGGGGACGGAGTGCCGTCGCACCTCCTCCTTCCAGAGCTCGAAGGAGCGGCGCGGGTGCAGCCGTTGCCCGGGGCCGAGCACGGCAGGGGTGCGCGGGTCGCCGCCCCAGTGGACCGTCTGGATCGCCTCGGGCCGGAACCAGAGCAGGCGGCGCGGCGACATGCCGGGCAGGGCGAACGTCAGCAGCCCGCTGGCGAGCGCGGCATCGTCCCGCGCCGCGGGGACCAGCGCGGAGAGCGCGTCGGTCGCGAACGGCTCGCCGGCGCCGCGCGCCGCGAGCGCGTCGGCGAGCGCGCGGATGCGGTCGGCGGCGGGGACACGCCCGCACGTGATGCACTGCCCGTCGCGCACCACCGCGGCACCGCTCGCGCCGACGAGCGACAGGAGCTCCGCCGGGCGTGCGAGCAGCCCCTCGAGCACGACGCCGCCGGCGCGCATGGCATCCGCGAGTGTTGCGATCGTGCCGCGGCGCGCCGCGCGCAGGGCCGCGGCATCGCGATCGGCGAGCGCCGCGATCTGCAGCGACATGAGCCGGCCGAGCATCTCGCATGCCCAGCGCAGCGCGTAGCGCACCGGGCGCGGCCCCGAGTGGTTGACGCAGCTGATCAGTCCCCACAGCTCGCCGCGCACGACGAGCGAGATGCTCATCGAGGCGCGCACGCCCATGTTGGCGAGGTACTCGAGATGGATCGGCGAGACGCTGCGCAGCACCGAGAAGCTGAGGTCGAGCGGCCGGCCGGTGTCGGGGCGCTCCGCCGGCCCCAGACGCGCCGGCGTGTAGCGCGCGTCGGGGATGATGCGCAGCCAGTTCCGGCGGTACAGCTCGCGCGCCTGGCGCGGGATGTCCGAGGCGGGATAGTGCAGTCCCAGGTACGGCGCGAGCCCGTCCGCCTTGTCCTCGGCGTCGACCGAGCCCCGCTCGGCGGCATCGAAGCGGTAGAGCATCACGCGTTCGAAGTGCGTCAGCCGCCGGACCGCGCGCGCGGCGCCGGCGCACAGCTCCGGCAGCGAGTCCGCCGCCTGCACGTCGCTCAGCGCCAGCCGCAGCCGGTGCTGCAGGTCGGTCGGCGCATCGCCGACGATCGGCTCGAGCTCGACGATCAGCGCGCCCTCGTGGCGGTGCAGGATGCCGTCGAACCGGCGTCCGCCACATGCGAGGTCCAGCGGGTTCGCGTCCTCGAGCCGCGGCGCCGCGAGCGCCGCCTCGACGCGTGCGAACGACGCGGCGTCGAGCAGCGCCCGCACCGGCCGCTGCAACACGTCACCCGGCGCCCGCCCGAGCAGCGCGCCGCTGTTCTCGCTCACCTGACTGACGGTCAGCTCCGGCCCGGCGAGCGCGAGCAGGACGCCGTGCGGCTGGATCGCGCCCGGGATGTGGATCGGCTCGCGATCGCAGTTGCTCAGATCCGGAACGAAGGCCGCCGGCGGCGCCGTCATCGGTTCGCCTCCGCTGCCGTGAGGAACCGCTGCAGCGTGGCGAACGTCTCGCATGCCGCGGCGACGACTTCGTCGCCGCACCATCCGGCGGTGCCGCCCTCGTCGAGCCAGGCGACGACGCGCCGCCAGCGCGTCGCGGTCGCC
>CBFGUK010000303.1:0-4354 GCA_965651925.1 uncultured bacterium
GCCATCTGTGGCCATCTGTGGATCATGCTCTGCTTCTGCTCGTACTCCGCCCTCGACCGCCCGCTCGCCGACGCGGCGCGCGTCGCGGCGGACGCCGGCCTCGACGGCCTCGAGGTGACCGCGCATCCGCCGCACCTCGATCCCGCCGCCGACCTCGACACCGCGCGCGCCGCCGGACGCGCGGTACGCGCCGCCGGCATTCCGGTGATCGCCTACGGCTCGTACCTCGGCCGCTTCGGCCAGGTGACGCGCGCCGATGCCGAGCGCGCGGCGGCGGTCGCGGCGGCGCTCGAGACGCGCCTCCTGCGCGTCTGGGCCGAGCCGATTCCCGACGGCGCCAGCGATCCCGCCGCGTGCATCGCGCTCCTGCAGGCGGCCTGCGATGCCGCCGCGGCCGACGGCATCACGGTGGTGATCGAGCGCCACCTCGGCTCGTTCGCCGACTCGCCCGAGCGCATCGTCCGCCTGCTCGACGCGATCGACCGGCCGAACGTCGCGCTGAATTACCAGGTGCTCGACTTCCTGCCGATGCCCGAAGCCGCCGCGCAGCCCGCCGACGCCGCGCAGCTCGTGCCGCTGGCGCGCTACGTCCATCTCAAGAACTACCAGCCCAACGCCGAGCCCGAAGGGCCGATGTTTCCCGGCGGCGCGCTCGACGGCGGCGTGCTCGATTACCGCGCCATCCTCACCGCCGCGCACGGCGCCGGCTACCGCGGGCCGTACACGATCGAGTTCCTCGCCGCCGACGAGCGGCCGGTCGAGGCGAAGCTCGCCGCCGACGCGGCGTTCGTGCGCGGCGTGCTGGCGGGGCTCGAGACGTCGGCCGGATGACCGCACCGCAGTATCCGCGCGTCGCGAGCCTGAAGAGCGCGGCGGCGCTGCGCGCCCGCCTCGCCGCGCTCGGCTGCGCCCTGCCGTGCGACGACGACACGCTCGCCGCGCCGGCGTCGCCGCTGGCCGCGCCGCTCGCGTACGGCGACGCGACGCTCGTCAACCGGTTTGCGATCCAGCCGATGGAAGGCTGGGACGGCGACGCCGACGGCCGGCCGACGGCGCTGACCGAACGGCGCTGGCAGCGCTTCGGCGCATCGGGCGCGGCGCTCATCTGGGGCGGCGAGGCGGTCGCCGTGCAGGCCGACGGGCGCGCCAACCCGCATCAGCTGCTGCTCACCGATGCGACCGCCGGCGCGCTCGGCGCGCTGCGTCGCGCGCTGTGCGGCGCGGCGCACGCCGCCGGCGTCCCCGCCCCGCTCGTCGGCCTGCAGCTGACGCACAGCGGCCGCTGGTCGCGGCCGACCGCCGCCGGTCCGGCACCGCGCGTCGCGTTCCGCCATCCGCTGCTCGATCGGCGCGTCGCCGTTGAGGACGATGCCGCAGTGCTGCGCGACGCCGAGGTCGAGGCGCTGATCGGCGCATTCGCGCGCGCGGCACGCCTCGCGCAGGCCGAAGGCTTCGACTTCGTCGACGTCAAGCACTGCCACGGCTACCTGCTGCACGAATTCCTCGCCGCGCGGCGGCGCCCGGGGCCGTGGGGCGGCGCGACGCTCGCCGATCGCACGCGCCTCCTGCACGCGATCCTCGACGCCGTGCAGGCGGCGGCACCGGGTCTCGCGATCGGCGTGCGGCTGTCGGTGTTCGACTGCGTGCCGCACCGCCCCGGCGCTGACGGCGTCGGCACGCCCGAGCCGGTGTCCCTGCCCTACGCCGACGCGTTCGGCCTCGACCCCGCCGCGCCGGCGCGGCCGGCGCTCGACGAATCGATCGCCGTCGTCCGCACGCTCGTCGCGCGCGGCGTGCACCTCGTCAACATCACCGCCGCGAGCCCGTACTACGCGCCACACGCGCAGCGTCCGGCGGCGTTCCCGCCGAGCGACGGCTACCTGCCGCCCGAGGACCCGCTCGCCGGCGTCGCCCGCCTGCTCGACGCCGCGCGCGCGATCAAGGCCGCCGTTCCCGAGGCGCTGGTCGTCTCCTCGGGCTGGAGCTACCTGCAGGAGTACCTGCCGCACGTCGCCCAGGCGTGCGTGCGCGCCGGCTGGTGCGACGCCGTCGGTCTCGGGCGCATGGCGCTCAGCTATCCCGACCTGCCCGCCGACGTGCTCGCCGGCCGGCCGCTCGACCGCCGCCGCCTGTGCCGCACGTTCAGCGACTGCACCACCGCCCCGCGCCGCGGCCTCGTCTCCGGCTGCTACCCGCTCGACCCCTTCTACCGCGCCCGCCCCGAGGCGGAGGCGATCCGGCCCGGAGTCCGCAGATGACGCGGATTACATGGATCCTCATCTGCGTCATCTGCGTCATCTGCGGATAGCCCGGGTCTGGTATCCGCCGCCGCCGCTGTGATTTGCGTGAGGGGTGAGCTCCCTCGCGGACGCATACGGCCGCCTCGCGCCGCGGCGCGTGCACGGGATCGCGGCGGTGCTGCTGCCGTACACGGCGGCGGGCGCGATCGACTGGCGCGCGTTCGCGGCGCATGTCGCGCGCACGCGCGCCGCGGGGCTCGACGTCGCGGTCAACATGGACACCGGCTTCGGCGACCTGCTCACCCTCGCCGAGCGCCGCGCCGTGCTCGATGCGACGCGCGAGGCGCTCGGCGGCGGCGCGTTCTACGCCGGCGCGTTCGGCGGCGATGACGATCTCGTCGCCGGCTACCGCGCGGCGATCGCCGACATCGAGGCGCGCGGCGGCACGGCGGTGATCGTCCAGCACCGCGCCATGCACCGCCTCGACGCCGCACGCCTGGCGGCGCTGTACGCCGACATCACCGCCGGCACGGCGCGCGCGCTCGCGTTCGAGCTCGGGCCGGTGTTCGCGCCGCACGGCGCCATCTGGGACGACGAGACGTTCCGCCGCCTGCTCGACCTCGAAGCGCTCGCCGGCGCGAAGCACTCCTCGCTCGACCGCGTCACCGAGCTGCGCCGCCTTGCCGCGCGCGACCGCATGCGGCCGGATTTCCGCGTCTACACCGGCAACGATCTCGCGATCGACCTGGTCGCCTACGGCAGCGACTACCTGCTCGGCCTCGCGACGTTCGCGCCGGCGGCGTTCACGGCGCGCGACGCGGCGCTGGCGGCGGGCGACGTCGCGTTCCTCGCCCGCAACGATGCCCTGCAGCATCTCGGCAACGTCGGCTTCCGCGCGCCGGTGCCGGCCTACAAGCACAGCGCGGCGCTGTTCCTGCACCTCACCGGCGCGCTCGACCGCGACGCGATTCACCCCCGCGCGCCGCGCCGGCCGGCGTCCGATCGCATCCTGCTGTTCGACTGCGCGCGGCGGCTCGGCGTGCTCGACGATCCCGAACGGGTGTATCGGGAGAAGGTGGAGGCATACCTGTGACGGACGGCTCACGCGGAGGCGCGGAGACGCGGCGGAGTGTGCTGCTCGCCGCGGTGGTGCTGCTGGCGATCGCCGGCTGCGGAGACGATGACGACGAGCGGGCGCGCGCGACGGCCACGGCCACGGCGGTGGCGACCGCCACCGCGACGGTGATGCCGAGCGCCACGGCGACCCGCGTGCCGAGCGCCACGGCGACGGCAACGGAGACACCGACCGCCTCGCCGTCGCCGACCGCGACCGCGACGCCGGACGGCTTCGTACCGGCGGCGACGTTCCGCGCCCGGCAGCTCGACTACCTGCGCTTTGCGACCGCGGAGCTGCTGCCGAACAGCATCGTCAACGTGCTCGCGCATCTCGAGCGCACACGCGTCGACCCCGGCTACACGCTGCCGGCCGGCGCGGTCGCGGCCGACGCGTGGGATGCCGTGTTCACCAAGCTCGACACGCTGCAGGACACGCGCGACTTCGACGCCATCGAGCTGGTGACGCTGCTCTACGCCTATCCCGACCACCCGGCGCTCGCGCCGGGGCTCATCGAGAAGGTCGAGCAGGCGCTGACGACGTTCAAGTTCTGGTACACCGAGCCGACGCCGGAGGGCGTGATCGACGAGTCGTACTACTGGACCGAGAACCACCAGATTCTCTACCACGCCATCGAGTACCTCGTCGGCCAGCGCTACCCCGACCGCGCCATCGGCCGCGACGGGCGCAGCGGCGCCGAGCACCTCGCGCACGCCCGTGCGCTGCTGCTGCGCTGGTTCGACTTCCGCGCCCGCTGGGGCTTCACCGAGTGGCACTCGAACGTCTACTACCAGGAGGATCTCGACGGCCTCCTGACGCTCGCCGAGTTCGCCGAGGATCCGGCGATCGCAACGCGCGCCGCGGCGATGCTCGACGTGCTGCTGTTCGACATGGCGCTGCACACCTTCCGCGGCAACTTCGGCGTCACGCACGGCCGCTCGTACAAGAAGGACAAGATGACCGGCCGCGACGACGACACGTGGAACGCGGTCAGGCTGCT
>CBFGUK010000304.1:0-4294 GCA_965651925.1 uncultured bacterium
CAGCACGTCAGCACGTCAGCACGTCAGCACGTCAGCACGTCAGCACGTCAGCACTTCCTCCGATCACTGGTCACCGGTCACCGGTCACCGGTCACCGGTCACGCCCTTCTTCTTCCCCCCGCATCGCGGCGAGCGCGTGGCGGATCCGGCGTTCGATGTCGGCGAGCAGCGCGTCGCGGTCCTCGTCCGGGTGGCGTTCGATGGGGTCGCCGATCCATACGCGCACGGTGGTGCCGAACGGCACCGGCAGGAGGTTGTCCTGCAGGAGGCGCCAGGAATCGTCGGTGCAGACGGGCACCACCGGGATGTCGGGCGCCGCCTCGAGCAGCGCCAGCGTGCCGCGGCGCTTGAACGGGGCGAGCGTGCCGCGCCGCGCGCGCGTCCCCTCGGGGAAGATCACCGCCGAGACGCCGCGCGCGCGCACCTGCGCGGCGAGCTGACAGATCGCGCCGACCGCCTGCTCGGCATCGTCGCGGTCGATGAGCGCGTTGCCGCCACGGCGCAGGTTGTACGAAATGCTGGGGATCCAGCGCGCCAGCGAGCGCTTCGAGACGTACTTGGGGAAGTTGCTGAACAGCAGCGCGCCGAGGATCGGGATGTCGAACATGCTCTGGTGGTTGGCGATGATGAGGTAGGCGGTGTGCGGCTGCACGCGCGGCGAGCGCGTCACGGCGAGCCGCGTGCCGCAGATCGCGAACGTCCGCACGAGGGTCCATTGCAGGGCGCCGGCCACGTACTCCTGCGGCCGCTGGCCGAACAGCCGGGCGATGCGCTGCGCGACGTCGAAGAGCAGCAGCGTCAGACCGAAGGCGAGGAGAAACGGCAGGGTGAAGAACCAGTCGCGGACACGGGACACGGCGCGCAACAGTATCCGGCTCCGACACCGGGCGCAAAGGCGTCTGGCCGCCGGGGCGTGCGGCGCCGGCGGCGGGCGAGGGCGGTTCCGAACCGGTGGATGCGCGGTTCCCGAAAACGACGCCGGCGCGGGTGAGTGATTGCGTCGCGCCCGTTCTGCCGTCACACTCGCGCAGCGCGGAGAATGCTGTGGCGGATGTAACCAGAATGTCGGAGCGGCTCGCAGGACGGACGGCGCGGCGGCGCGTCGAGCCCGAGGCCGCGCCGGCGGCGCCCGATGCGGACGGGCTGTCGCATCCCGAGCTGTTTCTCAATCGCGAGCTCTCCTGGCTCGAGTTCAACAGCCGCGTGCTGGTGCAGGCCGAGGAGGCGCGCAATGCGCTGCTCGAGCGCGTCAAGTTCCTCGCCATCTCCGCCTCGAACCTCGACGAGTTCTTCATGAAGCGCATCGGCGGCCTCAAGCAGCAGGTCGCCGCCGGGCTGCATGAGCGCACGGTCGACGGCCGCACGCCGCAGGAGCAGATCGTCGCCTGCCTCGCCGTCGTGCGCGGCATGGAGGAGCGCCAGCGCGCGGTCTGGGCGGCGCTGCAGACGGAACTCGCCGAGCAGGGCATCGAGATCCGCACGGTGGCCGGGCTCGCGGCCGACGAGCAGGCGGCGCTGCGCGAGCACTACGTGCGCAACATCTTCCCGCTCGTCACGCCGCTCGCCGTCGATCCCGCGCACCCGTTCCCGTTCATCTCGAACCAGTCGATCAACCTGCTGATCAGCGGCACGCAGCAGTCCGGCGCCGATCCGCTCCTCATCCGCATCAAGGCGCCGGTCGGCAGCGGCATTCCGCGCTTCGTGCGCGTCGGCGAGACGCGCCGCTTCGTGCTGCTCGAGGACGTCATCGCCCAGCACGTCGATCTGCTGCTGCCGCGCATGGAGATCAGTGCGTGCGAGCTCTTCCGCGTGACGCGCAACGCGAACACCGAGCGCGACGAGGAGGAGGCGGACGACCTGCTGGCGATGATCGAGTCCGAGCTGCGCGACCGGCGCTTCGCCCCGATCGTGCGCCTCGAGGTCGGCGCCGGCATGGTGCCCGCGCACCGCGGCATGCTCGCCGCCGAGCTCGGCCTCGACGAGCAGGCCGACGTCACCGACGTGCCCGGCATGCTGGCGCTGCGCGACCTGATGGAGCTCGCGCAGCTCGACGACCCGGCGCTGCACGACGCGCCGCATCACCCGCTCGATCACCCGCGCCTGCAGAGCTCGCGCAACATCTTCCACATCATCCGCGACGCCGGCGCGCTGCTGCTGCACCATCCGTACGAGTCGTTCTCGACGTCGGTCGAGCGCTTCCTGCGCGAGGCGAGCGAGGACCCGAAGGTGCGGGCGATCAAGATGACGCTCTACCGCACCTCGGCCGACGCGAAGCTGCTCGAGTACCTGCGCGCCGCGGCGCACAACGGCAAGCAGGTCGCGGTCGTCGTCGAGCTGAAGGCGCGCTTCGACGAGGCGGCGAACATCCAGTTCGCGACCCTGCTCGAGGAGCACGGCATCCACGTCACGTACGGCGTCGTCGGCCTGAAGACGCACGGCAAGGCGATCCTCGTCGTGCGCCAGGACTACAACGGGCTGCGCCGCTACGTGCACGTCGGCACCGGCAACTACCATCCGGGCACGGCACGCGTGTACGCCGACTTCGGCCTGCTCACCGCCGACGAGGCGGTCGGGCAGGACATGACCGAGCTCTTCAACTACCTGACTACCGGCTACCGGCCGCGGCGCGCCTACCGCAAGCTGCTCCCGGCGCCGACGCTGCTGAAGACCGCGCTGCTCGAGAAGATCGCGCGCGAGTGCGAGCGGCACACGCCCGAAGCGCCGGGCGTGATCCAGATGAAGATGAACGCGCTCGAGGATGTCGACATCACGCGCGCGCTCTACCGCGCCGCCCGCGCCGGCGTGCACATCGACCTGCTGGTGCGCGACACGTGCCGCCTGCGCCCCGGCGTGCCCGGCCTGTCGGAGGCCGTGCGCGTCGTCAGCATCGTCGGCCGCTTCCTCGAGCACGGCCGCGTCTACTACTTCCGCAACGGCGGCGAGGAGGAGTACTTCATCGGCTCCGCCGACTGCATGAAGCGCAATCTCGAGAGCCGCATCGAGGTGGTCGTGCCGGTCGAGGAGCCGGCGCTGCGCGCCGAGCTGCGCGCCGTGCTCGACGCGCAGCTGGCGCCGAACGGCGATGCCTGGGCGCTGCAGTCCGACGGCACGTACGTGCGCGTCGCCGCCGACGCCCGCAGCTGCCAGCAGCAGCAGATCGAGCTCGCCGAGGCCCGCCAGCGCGCCGCGCCGCGCGTGCGCCGCCGCCGCGCCAAGTTCGCACGCCGCACCAGCGGCGCACCGTGAGGGACAGGTTGTTGGTTGTTCCGTTGTTAGGTTGCTAGTCGGAGCTGATGAAACAGGAGACGATCGGCCCGCCCCGTCATGGCCGTTTAACAACCTAACAACCTGACAACGAACAACCTAGCAACTTCTCTTTCATGGTTGCGTTTCGATCGTGCGCAGCGCGATCCGCAGCGTGCCGCGCGGTCCGGACAGCTCCATGTAGACCGGCACGGCGAACGGTGCCGGGGCTGGCGCAGCGAGCCACAGGTCGAGCTGTGCGGGTCGCTCGTCATGCTGCTCGTCGGGGCGCCAGAAGCCGCCGAGCGGGGTGACGCGGGCCCGGCAGTGCCGGCCGGCGCCGCGGAACACCGGCGTCGGTGCCGGCAGCTCGCTGACGCCGTGGTCGGTGAGCAGCAGATCGTAGCGGCGCCGACCGTCGAAGACGCGCAGCGCCCCGGCGCAGTCGCCGAGCAGCGGCGCGAGGCTGGCGGTGATCGGATCGATGGTCTGCAGCTGGTCGGCGGCGGCGACCGGCAGGCGATGGTCGTCCTCGGGCGGTGGATGCACCACGGTGCGCGGGGCGGCGCTGCCGTAGTCGATGGCGACCGTGCGTTCGCGGCTGCGGTACACGCCGCGCGAGCGGTGCCACAGCGGGCGCAGCCCGGCGGCCTCGCGCCAGCCGGCGCTGCGCGCCGTCGCGGTCCACGGGAACAGCATGCCGGCGACGCCCACCGTGCGCAGCTCGGAGGTCGCCTCGTAGCGCCCATCCTCGACCCGCGCCGTCGTGCGCAGCATGACGATCTCGAGCAGGCCGTAGCGCACCGCGTATTCGAGCGCGATGCCGGTCGATGCCGCGGCCGTGGCCGGCAGCGCCAGCAGCCCGAGCAGGGCGCCGAGCGGCAGCACGCGTCGCATGCCGCATTCTGTACGCGCGCCGTGCCCGGTCGGGAAGGGGCGTTGTGCGTGGGGGCGCTGTCGTCGCGGTCGCTGTAGCGTTCGGCTGGACGCCGTTCCGATGGACCGCGGGCGTCCCGCCCGCATGCAGGATGCCGGCGAGCGACATCGTACT
>CBFGUK010000305.1:0-4221 GCA_965651925.1 uncultured bacterium
ACGCGCGTCCGCGGCCGCGCGGAAGCGCGGCCCTCCAACGCGTCTTGCAGGCAGCCCGTTGCCTCGGACCACCGCGTACCATCCCCATACGCGCTGGCGGGCGTCTCCGTCGGCGCCTGTTGCATGAGGCTCGCGTCGCCCAACAGGCGCCGACGGAGCGGCGCCCTCCAGGGACGTCGACGCAGCGGCGGGGTTCCGGCTCACCGCTGACAGCTGACGGCTGAGCGCCGATTAGGGCTCGTCCTTCGTGATCCGGACCGCGAGCGGCGTCGCGCCGCCGGTGACGCGCATGTCGCGCGTCGGGTGCGGGATCTCGATGCCGGCGGCGGCGAGCTCCTGGCTGATGGCGATCGCGAGATCGCTGCGCGTGCCGCCCATGCGGTCGACGCGATCGGTCCAGCAGATCAGCGTGAACGTCAGTGCCGTCTCGCCGAAGCCGGTGAACAGCGCCGCCGGCGCGGGCTGCTCGCGCACGAACGCGTGGCCGCCGGCGACGCGGCGCAGGATCGCCAGCACCTGTTCGGGGTCGGTGCCGTAGGCGGTGTGGACCGGCACCTCGATGCGGCGCGCGTCGGCGCCGCTCCAGTTCGTCACCGTCGCGGTGATGAGGTCGCCGTTCGGCACGATGACGTGCGCGCCCTCGCCGGTGCGCAGCAGGCTCGAACGGATGCCGATGCGCTGCACCTCGCCGGTGACCTGCGCGAGCTGGATGACGTCGCCGACCTTGATCGGCCGCTCGAAGAGCAGGATGAGGCCGGAGACGAAGTTGTTGACGATCGTCTGCAGGCCGAAGCCGATGCCGACGCCGAACGCGCCGGCGAGCAGCGCAAAGCGGTCGAGATCGATGCCCATCGCCGCCAGCGCCAGCAGGAAGCCGATCAGCAGCACGGCGTAGTGCGTCAGCCGGCTGAGCGTGTACGGCATGCCGCGCTCGAGCGCGAGGCGCGGGTAGACGTCCGCCTCGAGCACGAAGCGCAGGAAGCGCGAGAGCAGGACGCTGAGCCAGACGGTGAACGCGAAGGCGAGCACGGCGCCGAGCGACAGCGTCAGCGAGCCGACCGTGACCGAGGCGGCGAGCCCGTCGCGCGCCAGGGCCCAGCCCGGACGCAGCAGGCGGGCGCGGTTGAGCAGCACGAGCAGCCAGGTGGCGAACGCCACCCAGCCGAGCACGCGCTCGCCGCGCCGCTGCAGGATCGCGCGGTGCGTCTCGACCATGCGCAGGCGGCGCGCGAGCCGCGTGCGCAGGAGATACGCCCACACGCCTTCGAGCACCTGCAGCATGCCGAAGAGCACGAGCGCGGCGAAGCTGCTGTCGATCAGCGCCTCCTGCAGGTAGCGCGCGAGCTGCATGAAGCCGAGCGCTCCGGCGGCGCCGGCGAGGACGAGCAGCACGATCAGCACGCGCGCGGCGCCGACGGCGGTCGCCGCCCAGCGCGACTCGGCGCTGAACTGCGCGCGGAAGCGCCCGCTGCGCAGCAGCCAGCCGAGGAACGCCGCCGCCGCGAGCATCTCGACGAGGAACAGCGACTGCTCGAGGGCCGGCTCGCCGGCGAGGAAGCGGCAGCCGAGATCGACGACGTAGAAGACGGCGAGCGCCCACAGCGCCGGTGCCATCGGCGGGTCGACGAGGCGGCGCAGGAGACGCAACGCCGGAAGCAGGATGAGCAGGCCGATGCCGTTGCGCAGCAGCAGCGGCATGTCGGGCAGCAGCCACGGCGAGCTGACCAGCGTGACGAGCAGCGCCGAGGACGCCGGCACCTCGAACGCGCGCGCGGCGCGCGCCAGCGTCGCATCCTCGGCGGCCCACTTGCGGGTGGCGTGCCGGGCGCGCCACAGCACGACGACGAGCACGGCAAAGACGCCGAGGAGGAGCCCGAGCCGCGACGGACGCGCGGCGAAGTAGCCGCGCAGCGCGCGCAGCTCCTCGAGGCCGCGCGCAAGCGACGCGGCGAGCGCGGCGCGCGGTTCGCTCGCCCGCACCGACCGCCAGAGCGGCGGCGCCTCGGCGACCAGCATGCGGTCGAGGCCGCGGTCGCGATAGGCGTCGAGCGCGCGCAGCGGCTCGCGGATCGCGGCGCGCTGCGCGACGACGCCGTCCTGCAGAACGAGCAGGCGCTGCCGCTGCGCGTCGACGACGTCGCGCGTCGTGCCGATCGCGTTGAGCGTCGTGGCGATGCGGCCGGCGAGCGCCGGCGGCGCCGACTCGGCGCGCGCTGCGTCGCGCGTCGCGCGCCACACCGCGCGCAGGCGCGTGAGGTCGGCGAGCTCGGCCTCGAGCGCGGTGATGCGCGCGCTGAGCATGCCGTGCCAGCCGTCGAGCTGCACCTGCAGCGCCCGCCACGACTCGATCGCCGCATCGGCCTCGCGCAGCGACGGACTGCCGGCGAGCAGCCGGCGCGTCGCCTCGGCCTGCTCGCGCGCCTGGCGGGCGATGTCGGGCAGCGCGGCGGCGATCGGCTGCTCGGGCGAGTCGACCGCGGTGCGCTCCGCGACCCCGCGCAGGACGTCCGCGAGCGCCTCGCTCTGCACCGCGACGTCGCCGAGCGCCAGCGGCGCAGCGGTCGGCGTCGCGGCGCGGGTCGGCTCCGGCGTCGGCTCCTGCGCGGCGGCCGGCACGCCGCCGGCGCAGAGCAGCGCGAGCAGGCACAGGCGGACGGCGCCGCGGCGCCGCCGCCGTCCGACGCCGGTGGAACGGAGCGAGATCACGCGTTCGACAGCTTGTTGAGGCCGTTCAGCGCCGCCACGCGGTAGCACTCGGCCAGCGTCGGATAGTTGAACACGGCATCGACGAAGTAGTCGGCGGTCCCCTGGAACGCCATCACCGCCTGCGCGATGTGGATCAGCTCCGTCGCGCCGGTGCCGATCGCGTGCGCGCCGAGCAGCCGGTGATCGTCGCGGCCGATGAGCAGCTTGAGCAGGCCGCTCTCGTCGCCGAGCAGCTGACCGCGCGCCGTCTCGCGGTACTGCGCGACGCCGGTCTCGTACGCGATGTTCGCGCGCGTCAGCTCCTCCTCGGTGCGCCCGACCATGCCGATCTCCGGGATCGCGTAGATGCCGTACGGCAAAACGTCGAGCATCGAGTCGCACGGGGCGTCGAACATGCGGCAGGCGGCGACCCGCCCCTGCTCCATGCTCGTCGAGGCGAGCGCCGGGAAGCCGATCACGTCGCCGACCGCGTAGACGTGCGGCACCGCGGTGCGGAAGCACGCGTCGACCGTGATCCGGCCGCGCGCGTCGACCGGCAGGCCGATCGCCTCGAGGCCGAGGTCGGCCGTCGCGCCCTGGCGGCCGACGCAGTACAGGAGACAGTCGGCGACGGCGATCTTGCCGCTCGCCAGCCGCACCTCGGCGGCCGCCGGCGCCTCACCGCCGGCGGGCGCGGGCAGCGGCCGGATCGCCTCGACGTGCTCGCCGAGGCGCAGCGTCAGGCCACTCTGGCGCAGGTGATACTGCAGCGCCTCGATGATCTCGCCGTCGATGAACTCGAGCAGCCGCGGGCGACTCTCGATCAGCGTCACCCGCACGCCGAGCGCGGCGAGCATCGAGGCGTACTCGGTGCCGATCACGCCGCCGCCGACGATGATCAGCGAGCGCGGCACCTCGTGCAGCTGGAAGAGCTCGTCGGTGGTGATGATCGTCTGCGTGTCGAACGGCACCGAGGCCGGCCGCGCCGGCATGGTGCCGACGGCCACGACGATGAACTCGGCAGACACCACGTCGCTTGCCGCCGCGCCCTGCACCTCGAGCGTGTGCGCATCGCGGAAGCGCGCGTGCCCGGTGAGCAGCTCGATGCGATTGCGCTCGAGCTGGTCGCGCACGATCGCCATCTCGGTGCGGATCACCGCCTGGTAATGCGCCCACAACGCGCGCAGCGAGGCGCGGCGCCCGGCGGCCTGGAAGTCCTGCACGCGCGGCGCCGCGCTGGCGATGCCGCCGGCGCGCAGGATGACCTCGCGCAGCGCCTTCGACGGGATCGTCCCGTTGTGCAGCGCGACGCCGCCGACCTCCTCGCGCTGCTCGACGACGCACACGCGCTTGCCGAGTTTCGCGGCCTGGATCGCCGCCTTCTGCCCGCCCGGCCCGCTGCCGATCACGCACAGGTCGACGTGGCGCATGGGCCTCAGTCTGTACGGGAGCGACGTGGGAGGCGCAATGCGGAGAAGAAAGGCGTGCGGAGGTGCGGAGGTGCGGAGGTGCGGAGGTGCGGAGGTGCGGAGGTGC
>CBFGUK010000306.1:0-4214 GCA_965651925.1 uncultured bacterium
TCCTTCACCGACACCAATTGACACAACCCACCATAGCGGGCCGCGGCTACACTGGTCCGCTGCCGCGGCTACACTGGTCCGCCATTGAAGGCGCCGCTCACCGCTGACCGCTGACGGCTTCCGCCAGCGGCGCCGCGCTCACAGGATGCGCAGCGTATTCGTCCAGCTGCCCTGGCCGAACGGCAGGCCGAGGGTGAGGACGATCGGGCCCTCGGCGGGCAGCGTGCCGTCGGCGCGTAGCACGCGCACCAGCTCGCTGCAGGCGTGATCGAAATCCGCGGCCTGCAGGCTGAGGCGGCGCGGCTCGACGCCCCACACGAGCGCGAGCTGGCGCCAGATGCGCTCCTCGGGCGTCACCGCGACGATGCGCTGTGGCGGGCGCCAGCGCGCCACGGCGCGCGCCGTCGCGCCGCTCTGCGTCAGGCAGACGATTGCCGCGGCGCCGACCGACTCGGCGGCGAGGCAGGCGCTGCGCGCGATGGCATCGGGGGGCGGCACGTCGCGCTGCCGTCCGGGCAGCGCGCGCCGTTCGGTGGCGAACCGTTCGGCCTCGGCGAGGATGGCGCGCATGACGCGCACGGTCGCGACCGGATACTGGCCGGTGGCGGTCTCGGCGGAGAGCATCACCGCGTCGCTGCCGTCGAGGACGGCGTTGGCGACGTCGCTCGCCTCGGCGCGCGTCGGACGCGGGTTGGCGACCATCGATTCGAGCATCTGCGTCGCGGTGATCACCGGTACGCCGGCATCGATCGCCGCGGCGATGATGCGCTTCTGCAGCACCGGCACCTCGGCGATCGGACACTCGACGCCGAGGTCGCCGCGCGCGACCATCACCGCGTCGGCGGCGGCGAGGATCGGCCCGAGCTGTGCGACCGCCTGTGCCTTCTCGATCTTGGCGACGATCGTCGCCGGCAAACCGCGGCGTGCGAGCTCGGCGCGCAGCTGCGCGATGTCGTCGGCGGAGCGCACGAACGACAGGCCGACGCAGTCGACCGGGTGCGCGGCGAGGACGTCGAGATCGGCGAGGTCCCTGGCGGTGAGCGACGGCACGCCGAGCACGGTCTCCGGCACGCTGAGGCCCTTGCGGTCGCTGAGCGCGCCGCCGACGTCGACGCGCGTCTCGATGTCGACGCCGTTGATCGCGGTCACCGTCAGGTGGACGAGGCCGTCGTTGAGGAAGATGCCGTCGCCGACGTGCACCTCGGCGGGCAGTGCCGGGTAGTCGACGTGCACGCGCGTCGCGTCGCCGAGCACGTCGGCGGTGGTGAGCGTGAACGTGTCGCCGGTCTCGAGCTGCACCGAGCCGCCGGCAAAGTGCCCGATGCGCAGCTTCGGACCGCCGAGGTCGGCGAGAATGGCGAGCGGCGCGCCGCGCGCCGCGGCGCGGGCGCGCAGGGTGGCGATCATCGCCGCCAGCGACGCCGCGGTGCCGTGCGCGCAGTTGAGGCGCGCCACCGCGAGCCCGGCGTCGAGCAGCGCGTCGATCGTCGCCGCGTCGGCGCTCGCCGGCCCGATGGTGGCGACGATTTTCGTGCGCGTCGGCGACAATGTCAGTTCCGCCGGCGCCCGCGGCGGCTCCTTTCCGGAAGAGTCCAGCCCGGAGCGGGCGGGAGTCGGCTGACACGATTCACACGGATGATACCCGCAGATGAATGATCTCCGCGCAATCCGTTCATCCGCGCCATCCGCGGTAACTCAGGCCCCGTCGCCTCAGGGAATGAGCAGCACCTTGCCGACGCTGCGCCGGGCGGCGATCTCGTCGAGCGCGTCGGCGGCGCGCGCGAGCGGATACTGCGAGGACACCAGCGGCGTCACCTTGCCCGCGGCATACAGCGCGAACAGCTCGCGCATCGCCTGCGGGATCCTGTCGGGATCGTGCTGGCGATAGGCGCCCCAGTGCAGCCCGACGACCGCGATGTTCTTCAGCAGCACGCGGTTGAGCTGCAGCGTCGGGATGGTGCCGGAGGCGAAGCCGATGACCAGCAGCCGGCCGCTGAACGCGATGCACTTCAGCGACTGGTCGAAGATGTCGCCGCCGACCGGATCGTAGATCACGTCGGCCCCGCGGCCGCCGGTCGCCTCCTTCACCTGCTCGACCCAGTGCGGGCTCGAATAGTCGAAGCCCGCGTCGGCGCCGTGCGCGCGCGCGACGGCGAGCTTGGCGGCGGAGCTCGCCGTCGCCAGCACGCGCGCGCCGAGCGCCGTGCCGATCTGCACGGCGGCGAGGCCGACGCCGCCCGCCGCGGCGTGGACGAGCAGCGTCTCGCCGGGCTGCAGCGCGGCGCGGTAGACGAGCCCGAAGTAGGACGTCTGGTAGACGATGCCGAACGCCGCGCCGTGCTCGAACGACATGCCGTCGGGCATCCGCACGGTGTCGCGCGCCGGTGCGAGGCACATGTCGGCGTAGCCGCCGTAGCCGAGCATCGCGAAGACGCGGTCGCCCGGGGCGAAGCCGTCGACCCCCGGCCCGACCTCGCGCACGATGCCCGCCACCTCGCCGCCGGGCGAGAACGGGAACGGCGGCTTCACCTGGTACTTCCCCTGCGCGATCAGGATGTCGAAGAAGTTGCAGCCGATCGCCTTGACGTCGATCGCCACCTGCCCGGCCCCGGGTCGCGGATCGGGGAGCTCGAGCAGCTCCATGTCCTTCGGATCACACCACTGCTTCACCAGCATCGCGCGCATGGGGGCTCCTCTACATCAGTGCGGATCGCGGCCGGCGGGCGTCTCGCCCCGGCCGGCCGACAGGTGGCGCATCGCCTGCGCTGCATTCAATCCGGTGTGCGTCGGCCGGCGGCGAACGGCGTGCCGGTCTGCGAGCCGATCCACACCTCGCCGCCGTCGAAGCGTTCCTTTTTCCAGATCGGCACGACCTCCTTCAGCCGGTCGATCGCGAAGTGGCAGGCCTCGAACGCGGCGACGCGGTGCGCCGCGGACACCGCGATGACGACGCTCGCCTCGCCGATCGGCACGACGCCGAGGCGATGCACGATGGCGATGCGGGCGATCGGCCAGCGCCGCTTCGCCTCGTCGCCGATCTTGCGCAGCTCGGCGACCGCCATCTCGGGGTAGGCTTCGTATTCCAGCTCGGTGACCGTGCGGCCGTCGTTGTGGTCGCGCGTCGTGCCGAGAAACGTGCACGTCGCCCCGGTGGTCGGGTCGGCGACCGCGGCGGTGACCGCGGCAGCGTCGATCGGGGTGGAGACGATCTCGAACATTCGTTGCTCCGGAGTTCAACGCGGAGACGCGGAGGCGCGGAGGCCGAAAAGAGCATTCATCAGCCGCCGCTCACCGGCGGAATGCAGGCGAGCTCGTCGCCGTCGCGCAGGACGTGCGCGCGGTCGACGTACTCGCGGTTGACGGCGAACGCCATCGAGCCGCCGAGCGGGCCGATCTGCGGGTGCTCGGCGCACAGCGCCGTCCACGCCTCGCCGACGGTCGTGCCGTCGGGCAGCTCGCGTTCGGCCTCGGCGACCTTGAGGCGTTCGCGCAGGCCGGCGAAGTAGCGCAGGCGGATCCGCATCAGCGCACCAGGCCGACGACGTGCCCGAGCTGCGGCACGATGAGCTGCGTCATCGCCAGCTCGACCGCCTTCGTCGAGCCGGGCAGCGAGAAGATCACGCGGCGGCCGGCGATGCCGGCGGTGGCACGGCTCAGCATCGCCGCGGCGCCGACCTGCTCCCAGCTCAGCATGCGGAACAGCTCGCCGAAACCGGTGATCTCCTTGTCGAGCAGCGCCGTGATCGCCTCGTAGGTCGTGTCGCGCCGCGCGACGCCGGTGCCGCCGTTGCAGATCAGCACCTCGATCTCGGCCGGCGCCGCCTGCACGAGTGCCGCGATCTCCGCCGGCTCGTCGCGGACGATGCGGTAGAACGCGACGCGATGCCCCGCCGCCTCGAGCAGCGCGCGGATGCGCCGGCCGCTGGTGTCGTCCGCCTCGCGGCGCGTGTCGGACACCGTGACGATGCCGCAGGCGACCCCGCTCACGTCGGCGCGATGATGCGAGCCGGACGACATGAGATCCCGGTTAACGGAGGGTGTGTCGCGGGGCAACCGGTGTACTGTTCGCGGGCGAGGAGCGTGACCGGGTGACCAGTGACCGGTGACTGGTCGGCGGCGCTCACGCGCCGCCGGTGCTGACGTGCTGACGTGCTGACGTGTTGACGTGCTGACGTGTTGACGTGCTGACGTGCTGACGTGCTGACGTGTTGACG
>CBFGUK010000307.1:0-4209 GCA_965651925.1 uncultured bacterium
TGCACGCCTTCCCGCCGCACCTGTGCTACTGCACGCCCCATGTTCACCGGCATCGTCGAGGAGGTCGGAACGGTCGTGGAGTCCGGCGCGGGGACGCTGCGCATCCGCGCGCCGCATGTGTTGAGCGATGCGCGGCTCGGCGACTCGATCGCCATCAACGGCGTCGACCTGACCGTCGCCGAGATCGACGGCGACACGTTCTTCGCCAACGTGATGCCGGAAACGTACCGGCGCTCGAACCTCGGCGGGCTCGCGCCCGGCGCACGCGTCAACCTCGAGCGCTCGGTGCGTCCGAGCGATCGGCTGAGCGGCCACATCGTGCGCGGCGTCGTCGAGGGCATCGCGACCGTGCACTCCTTCACGCCCGAAGCCGAGGCGATCATCGCGCGCTTCACGACACCGCCCGAGCTGCTGCGCTACATGGTGGTGAAAGGCCCGGTGTGCATCGACGGCGCCAGCCTGACGATCATCGACAAGACCGCCGACACCTTCGCCGTCTCGCTGGTGCAGTACACCCAGGCGCACACCAACCTGCTCGACAAGCACCCCGGCGATCCGGTGAACATCGAGACGGACATCCTGGCGCGCTACGTCGAGGCGCTCAGCGCGAAGCGCTGAGCGGTGCGTTGCCTGATCCAACAGGCGCCGAGGGACCGGCGCCCTCCAAAGCGCATCTGATGAAGCTCTGCGCACGGCGTCGCCTTCGAAACGCCCTATGGAGGGCGCCGGTCCCTCGGCGCCTGTTGCACCGAGCGACGCGCGATCTAGTCACCAGACGAACCTGCCGGCGCCCGCAGGTCCGGGTTGCAATGGGGCCGGCCAGGGGCGACGAGCGAAGGGCCATGGGTCGAGCTCTGGCCCTTCGCTCCTGGCCCTCGCCCTTCGCCCTGCCCGACGACCGGCGCTCGTCAAATACCGGTGACCGGTCACCGCACCGCCTTTGCCGGCGCGGCGCGGGCCTCGTATAGAGCGCGCCGATGCAAGCGGAGCTGCTCGCGTGGCTGAATGCGGTCAACGGCATCGTCTGGGGACCGCCGACGCTGGTGCTGCTGGTCGGCACCGGCATGTACCTGATGCTGATCCTGCGGGCGCTGCCGTTGCGGCTGCTCTGGCACGCGCTCTATTTGGCGCTGGTCGTGCGCCGCGAGCGCGGCGACGAGCCGGGCGAGATTTCGCACTTCCAGGCGCTGATGACGGCGCTCGCGGCGACGGTCGGCACCGGCAACATCGCCGGCGTCGCGACGGCGATCGCCACCGGCGGACCCGGCGCGCTGTTCTGGATGTGGGTCACCGGACTCGTCGGCATGGCGACGAAGTACGCCGAGGCGGTGCTCGCGGTGCGCTACCGGCGGATCGACGCGCACGGCCGCGCCAGCGGCGGCCCGATGTACTACCTGCGGGACGGCCTCGGCGTGCCGTGGCTCGGCACGCTGTTCGCCGTGTTCACCACCATCGCGGCGTTCGGCATCGGCAACATGGTGCAGTCGAACTCGGTCGCGCATGCCGCCGCCGACACCTTCGGCGTGCCGCGGCTGGCGAGCGGCCTGATCATGGCCGTGGCGACCGGTCTCGTCATCCTCGGCGGCGTGCGCTGGATCGGCCGCGCGGCATCGGCGCTCGTGCCGGTGATGATCCTGCTCTACTTCGTCGCCGCGCTGGCCGTGCTCGTCACGCACGCCGACCGCCTGCTGCCGATGCTGGCGCTGGTGTTCGCCGAGGCGTTCACGCCGACCGCGGCGAGCGGCGGCTTCGCCGGCGCCGCGGTGCTGCTCACCATCCGCGTCGGCGTCGCGCGCGGCGTCTTCTCGAACGAATCCGGCCTCGGCAGCGCGCCGATCGCGGCGGCGGCGGCGAAGACCCGCCAGCCGGTCACGCAGGCGCTGGTGTCGATGACACAGACGTTCATCGACACGCTGATCGTCTGCTCGCTCACCGGGCTCGTCATCCTCGTTACCGGCGCGTGGAACAGCGGCGCGACCGGCGCGGCGCTCTCGGCGCAGGCGTTCGGCGCCGGGCTCACGGCGGGCAGCGGTGCCGCGCTCGTCGCCATCTCCCTGATGCTGTTCGCCTACACGACGCTCCTCGGCTGGAGCTACTACGGCGAGAAGGCGCTCGAGTTCCTCGCCGGCACGCGCGCCATCCCCGCCTACCGCGCGCTGTGGGTGGTGCTCATCGCCGTCGGCGCCGTCGCCGAGCTCGATCTCGTGTGGACCTTCGCCGACGTGATGAACGGCCTGATGGCGCTGCCCAACCTCATCGGGCTCCTCGGCCTCTCCGGCGTCGTCGTCGCGGAAACGCGCCGGTATCTGGCGACGGAGCGGAACGCGGCGAAGGTGAATGTGGATACGGATGCGGCGTGAGGCAGGCTGTTGGGCTGTTAGGCTGTTAGGCTGTTAGGGGGCCGGAGGTAGTGCTCGGGATAACGGCTCGTGCGAGCAGCGCGCTCCGACCCCTAACAGCCTAACGGCGTAACAGCCTAACAGCCTTCCCCGAGAAACGTCCGCACGTGCCCGAGGAACACCTCCAGCTGATCATGATGCACCCAGTGGCCGGCGCCGGCGATGTTGTGGAACGTGTAGCGCTGGAAGTTGCGCGCCCGGCCGTCGATCTCGGGATCTGACGCCCACGATTCCGTGCCGCGCAGCAGCAGCACCGGGCAGGTGATCTGCCGCCAGATGTCGACCGCATCGACCATGTTGAACAGGTACGGCGAGCTGGCGCGCACGTAGTTGTCGAACTTCCAGAGGTACGTGCCGTCCTCGTCGCGGTACGAGCCGTAGATGGTCAGATGCCGCGCCTGCTCGGGGGTCAGCCGCGGATTGGCGTCCTGCATGCGCCGCACGGCCTCGTCGAGCGTCGCGTAGCGGTGCGGGTGACGCTTGGCGAGCGCGCGCATCTCGGAGATCCACACGCGCATGCGCTTGTGGGCGGGCGGCTGCTCCTTCAGCAGCTCGGGCGGCGGCCCGAGGCCCTCGATGGCGACGACCTTCTCGACGCGGTCGGCATACGTGCCGCTGTACTGCAGCGCGATCGAGCCGCCGAGCGAGTGGCCGATGATGGTGATGCGCTCGATGTCGAGCGCGCGCAGCAGCTGCGCGACGTCGAGGGTGTAGTCGACCATCGCGTAGCTGCCGCCGATCGCCCACTGCGAATCGCCGTGTCCGCGCAGGTCGGGCGCGATGACGTGGTAGTCGTCGCGCAGCGCCTGCGCGACCCAGTCCCAGTTGCGCGCGTGGTCGCGTCCGCCGTGGATCAGCAGCAGCGGCGGCTTCTGCGGATTCCCCCAGTCGACGTAGTGCAGCTTCAGGCGCTGCGAGTAGAAGTAGTGCGACGTCGGTCCGTACATGCGCCCCGCTCTACCACATCCGCCCCCCCTAACCCGCTAACCCCTCAACCCCCTAACCCCCCGGGGGGTTGGGGGTTGGGGGAGCGGCGGTGGTAGGAGAGCGCGCATGCCGAACCACACGCGGTGCCCCTGGGCGGGGACGGATCCGGAGTACGTGCGCTATCACGACGAGGAATGGGGCGTGCCGGTGCACGACGAGCGGCAGCTGTTCGAGTCGCTGGTGCTCGGCGGTGCGCAGGCGGGGTTGAGCTGGTTCATCATCCTGCGCAAGCGGCCGGCCTACCGTGCCGCGTTCGCGAACTTCGACGCGGCGCGCGTCGCCCGGTACGGGGCGCGCGATCTCGCGCGCCTGCTCGCCGATCCGGGCATCGTGCGCAACCGGCAGAAGATCACCGCGGCGATCGACAACGCGCGCGCGGCGCTGACGCTGCAGGACCGCGAGGGCGGGCTCGACCGGTTCCTCTGGTCGTTCGTCGGCGGCCGGCCGCTGCAGAACCGCTGGGAGTCGATCCGGCAGGTGCCGGCCTCGACCGACGTCTCGGAGGCGATGAGCCGCGCGCTGCGCGAACGCGGCTTCCGCTTCGTCGGGCCGACGATCTGCTACGCGTTCATGCAGGCGGTCGGAATGGTCAACGACCACATCGTCGCCTGCCCGCGCCACCGCGCGGTCGCGCGGCTGCGCTGAATCCGGACCCCAGAACGCCACGAGGGCCCCGGCTGTTCACCGGGGCCCTCGCGTCTGGAACTACCCCCCTCCGAGCTTGGGTTGAGAAGGGTTCGGGCGGAAAGGAAGAGATGAGTCATGGCTACGGTCGGCAAACATGTATGTCAAATCGAAAGTGCGTGACCGGTGACCGGTGACC
>CBFGUK010000308.1:0-4195 GCA_965651925.1 uncultured bacterium
GCGAGGGCACGGTCGACACCGGCGAGGCACGCGCCGACGCCGCCGATGCGCTGCGCGCCGCCGGCCTCGCGCCGGTGCGCCCGGCCTACCGCGAAGGCCTGGCGCTGATGAACGGCACCTCGTTCCACACCGGGGTCGCGGCGCTGCTCGTGCGCCGCTTCGCGCGTCTCGCCGACGCCGCCGAGGTCGCCGCCGCGCTCGCCTTCGAGGCACTGCATGGACACACCGAGGCGCTCGACGCGGCGCTGCACGCCGCGCGCCCGCACGCCGGCCAGATGGCGGTCGCCGCGCGGCTGCGCGCGCTCCTCGCCGGCAGCCGCCTGGTGCGCGCGCGCGAGCCGGCGGCGGCCGAGCAGGACGCCTACACGCTGCGCTGCACGCCGCAGATCGCCGGCGCGGCGCGCGACGTCGCCGACGCGGCGGCGCGCACGCTGGCGACCGAGCTCGGCGCGATCTGCGACAACCCCCTGTTCCTCGCCGACGAGGAGCGCGTGCTGCACGGCGGCAACTTCCACGGCCAGCCGGTGGCGCTGGCACTCGATCAGCTGAAGCTCGCCGCCGCCGAGCTCGCGCTGCTCGCCGAGCGCCGCCTCGCGCGCCTGCTCGACGCGACGCGCAACCGCGGGCTGCCGCCGTTCCTCGTGCGCGGCACGCCGGGGCTGGAGAGCGGCTTCATGGGCCTGCAGTACGCCGCCAGCGCGACGGCGGCCGAGAACGCGGTGCTCGTCGCGCCCGCCGCGGTGCGCTCGCTGCCGACCAACGCCGACAATCAGGACGTCGTCAGCATGGGCATGGTCGCCGCGCGCCAGGCGGCGCAGGTGCTCGACAACCTGGCGCGCATCGTCGCCATCGAGCTCCTCGCCGGCGCCCAGGCCCTCGAGCTGCGCGGCCTCGACCGCGCCGCCGCCGGCACGCGCGCCGCGCACACCGTCGTGCGCCGCGCCAGCGCGCCGCTGCTCGACGACCGGCCGTTGTCGACCGACGTCGACGCGCTCGTCGCGCTGCTGGACACGGACACGTTCACACAGATGAACACGGACCCCGCCGCCCGGCCCCGATGAACGCGGCCGGGAAGTGCTGACGTGTCAACGTGCTGACGTGCTGACGTTTCCTGACCTCGTCACCGGTTTGATCTGGCAGGAACGCCTCGAGGCGTCCGCCACCTGCTGACCCTCACGTCAGCACGTCAGCACTTGATGCGCGTACGCCCGCGACCACCACGCCGCGCATCTGCGTTCATCGGGGAGGAGCGGCGGGGACTGTGTTCATCCGTGTTTCAAGACCTCACTGCGGCGGCGCAGTGAGCGGATCGGTGTCCATCCGTCCCCCCGGCTGCAGGCGCGCCCGCATCCACACAGCGGCGTTGCTCGCCATGCGGCCGACGAAGCGCGGCTCGCGGGCGAGCAGGCGCGCCATGCCCCACAGCACGTCGCGGCGGCTGTAGAACGCGCGGTAGCAGCGCCCGAACGCCTCCTCGAGCTCGGCTTCGCTGAGCCCGTTCGGCAGGAAGACGAACTGCATCGCGTTCATGCGCTCCCAGTCCTCGGTGAACGCGCCGTGCTGGTGGATCGTCGGATACGCCGGCGTGCCGGGATAGGGCGTGAACTTGGTGATCTGGCAGAGGTCGAGCTCGGCGACGCGCAGGAACGCCTCGGTTTCGGCGAGCGTCTCGCGCGTCTCGGTCGGGTGGCCGAGCATCAGGTAGCCCTTGGTGCGGATGCCGGCGGCGCGCGTCAGGCGCAGCGTCTCGCGCATGCGCGGGATGCGCACCTCGCGCTTGACGGTGTCGAGCACGCGCTGCGAGCCGGACTCGATGCCGTAGGCGATCTGCCAGCAGCCGGCGCGGCGCATGAGGCGCAGCGTCGCCGCATCGAGCAGGTTCGGGTGGCTGTTGCAGCTCCACGTGACATCGAGGCGCGCGTCGAGGAACGCCTCGCAGAGCTCGACGACGCGCTGGCGGCGGACGGTGAAGAGATCGTCGAGGAAGATGACGTGGCGCGCGCCGCGCGCGGCGAGCTGGCGGACGAGGCGGACGACGGTCGCGACGCTGTGCAGGCGCCCCTTGCGGCCCGAGGTCGAGCGGTCGCAGAACACGCAGCTGAACGGGCAGCCGCGCGAGGTGATCAGCGTTGCGACCGGCGTGCGCGGATAGCTGAACAGCGACGGCTGGAAGCGGTGCGGAAACTCCGGCAGCAGGTCCCACGCCGGATCGGGCAGCGCATCGAGATCGTCGATGTACGGCGCCCGCGGCGTGGCGATGACGCGCGCGCCATCGCGATAGGCGACGCCGGGCACGTCGCCGACCGGCGCGCCGCGCTCGAGCCGGTCGAGCAGCGCGAACAGCGACACCTCGCCCTCGCCGACGATGCCGTAGTCGAGGGCGGGAAACGCGGCGAGCGTGCGCTCGGGAATCGCGCTGACGTGCGCGCCGCCGAGCACCGTGGTCACGCCGGGCAGCGTCTGCTTGATGCGCGCCGCGATGCGCGCGGCGTTCGCCACCGAGATCGTCGTCGCCGACAGGCCGAGGACGTCGGGGCGCAGCGCCTCGATCGTGCGGCACACGTCGTCGAGCGGCGTGCCCTGCTGCTTCGCGTCGAGCAGGTGCACGCGGTAGCCCTGCTGGCGCGCCACCGCGGCGAGCATCAGCACCCCCATGCCGGGGATCGTCTCCTCGCCCTGCCGCAGGCGGTCACGCCCACGGTCCCAGAACAGATACGGGGGCTCGCAGAAGACGATGGTGCGCGGTGCTGGCATTGGGGGCGCTTATCCCCTGCTCACCCTCGTCGCAAGGTGGCCCCGCCGGACCGCAACACAGATGAACACGGATGAGCCGGATGAACACGGTTGCGGCCGTGCTCATCCGTTCCGTGTTCATCTGTGTTCATTCGTGTTGCGGTTCGAAATTCTGAATCGACGCGCCGGGGCGGGCGTACTCGCCGAGGATGTGCTCGAACGGGCGCTGGTCGATGACCTCGAACTGGCTCGCCTCGAGCGGGAAGCGCGCGCCGTCGGGCGTGTACGGCGCCACCGCCGCCGAGCCGGCGGAGAGCACGCCGATCACCGGCAGCAGCTGGCGCTGCATCGCCGCCGGCTCGCGCGTCGTCAGCACGATCTTGCCGTCCGGCACGGCGAGCGACAGCAGCGCCACGAGGCGCACGAAGCTCGCATCGTCGGCGCCGCGCTGGTTCGTGCGCCCGGCGATCTGCCGCAGGCGCGGCACGGACAGGTAGACCTCCATGCCGGTCGCGAGCAGATGGCGTGCGTGCGCGATCAGCGCCAGCAGCTCGAAGCCGAGATCGGGATTGAGGCCGACGAGGATGCCGGGGTTCGCGACCCGCACGCCGGCGGCGCGCGCGCGGTCGAAGTTCGCCAGGCGGCGGTCGAAATCGGCGCGCGGATTGTCGGCGCTCGCGCCCATGAAGCGCGCGTACTGCGGGCGCGCGTAGGTCTCCTGGAAGGTGCACGTCGTCACCTTCGCCGCGAGCGCGCCGTCGTCGTGCCGCGCGAGGCCGTCGAGCAGCGGGCCGTACTCCGCGTCGTCGAGCGCGCCGACGTTGATCAGCACGTGCCGGAAGCCGCGCGCCTGCGTGGCGCGCAGCGCGGCGTTGACCTGCGCGAGCACCGGGGCGCGCCGGCCGGCGCGATACTCGCCGGTGAGCAGCGCGACGCCGTGCATGCCGCGGCGCTGCAGGATGTCGAGCTGCGCCTCGATCGCCGGCAGGTCGACGGTCTCGCGGCGCAGGGCCGCATTGTCGCGCCGCATGCCGCACATGCGGCACTCGGCGTCGCAGGTGTTCGTCAGGTAGAGCGGCGCGAACGTCTCGAGCGGCCGCGGCCGGCGCGCGCGCGCGGCGCCCGCCAGCGCGAGCAGCGCCCCGGCATCGAGCGGCCCCGCCCAGAGCGCGGCGACGTCCTCGAGGGTCAGTGCATCGCCGGCAGCAGCGCGCGCGTGCGCGCCGGCGTGCGCGGAATCGGACGCCGCGCCAGCGTCATCGAGGAGGCGCTGCAGACGCGCGGCATCGAGCGAGAAGGACTGTGACACGCGCCCCCCGCTAACTGACGTGCGGTAGGGGGGTCAATACGCGGGGAAGCTGTCAGCGGTCCGCTGTCACCCCGCACCGAGTCGCAACCCCGGAACGGCCCCCGGCACCAAGCGCAGTATACAAAACCCCCACAGGAGGGCGCCGGTCCCACC
>CBFGUK010000309.1:0-4192 GCA_965651925.1 uncultured bacterium
AGTTGCAGCGCGAACGCGCTGCCTGAGGATAGGGGGTTAAGGGGTTGGGGGTTAGGGGGACCGGAAAGCTCGAATGCTCCCCTGCTTCGAGCACACTCTCCGATCCCCAAACCCCTAACCCCTAACCCCTTAACCCCTGGGGATCGGCGGCCGCGGGCGGGGCTTACGCCGTCTTCGCCAGCCGCCCGAGCGGAACGATCTCGGGCTCCGGCGTCGGCGCCGGCGCGGCGGCGGCCGGGCGCTGCTTGCGGGCGTGGAACACTTCCGCCGGTTCCCAGGCGCCGCGCTGCTTGGCGGCGATGTTGTAGAGGTCGAACGGCGGGAACGCCCAGCGGGTCATGAACGACATGTGGCAGTTCGACGCCTCCTGCAGGTCAATGCTCTCCTCGCTGTGGAAGCGCTCGACCACCAGGAACTTGAGGAACGGCGGCGTGTAGCTGCTCTGATAGAAGAGCAGCTTCGGCAGCGCCGCGGCGATCCGCGCCAGGAGCCGCGGGTGGCGCACGGCGACGCGCGGGTCGAGCAGGCGGACGAGCGGGAAGTACTCGTCGCCGTCGAACACCAGGATGATCGGCGCCGTGCTCAGCTTCTGGCGCAGGTTCGGCACGCGCAGCAGCTTGTACGCCCACGCGAACACGCGCATCGAGCGCACGAAGTCGGCCGCCGTGATGCGCCCCTCGGTGGTGCGCTCGATCTCGGCAAACATGTCGGCGGTGTGCGTGTCGCCGAGCTCGGCATCGAAGCGGCTCTGCGAGGCGTTCGGGTAAAAGCTCATCCAGAACAGCTTGTCGTGCGCGCCGACGAACCTGATGATGTCGGCGGCGTAGTGCGTGTTGACGCCGCGCACCATCATCGTGCCGAGCTGCACCTTGAAGCCGCGCGCGGTGAGCTTGCGGATCGCCTCCATCTTGTGCGCCTGGAGGCGCTCGCCGCGCAGGCGCTGCGAGACGTCGTCGTCGAAGCCGTCGAACTGCAGGATGATCCACCGCAGGCCGGCGTCCCACAGCTCGTCGAGATACTTGTCGTTCGTCAGGCGCACGCCGTTGGTCGCCAGGCGCGGAATGTAGCCGCGGTCGACGAGCGCGCGGATGAGCTGCGGCAGGTCCTTGCGCACCGTCGGCTCACCGCCGAACAGGACGATGTTCGGGCGCCGCAGGCGGCCGAACAGGCCGGGCTGGGCGGCGGGCAGGCGGCTGAGGATCTGCTCGATCGCGGGGTCGCGCGAATAGGGATTGTTCGCGTCGCTGCAGCACACCGGGCAGTCGAGGTTACAGCGGTTCGTGACCTCCAGCATGATGTTGTAGGCCTTGGTGATGCAGCGGTCGCACTCGACGCCGTCGAGACACTCGAACGTCCGGCAGAAGCGGTAGTCGCCGACGATGTCCGACATCTGGCGGTAGAGGTTCGCGTCACGCCAGTAGCGGGTGGCGAACGGGCCGTGCTCGGCGCAGGTCTTGCGAATCCACACGTCGCCGTCCTGCTCGAAGAGCTCTGCCGGCACCTTGCGGTGGCACTCGTGGCAGAGGCTCATCGTACGCTCGAACGCCGCCGGCGATGCTGGCCCGGACTCCGTGGCGACCTGCAGCGGTGTCATGTGCGTTCCCCCCGGCGGAAGCGCGAAATCGTTTGCAAAATCGCGCGGTTTCGCGCGCGACGCTAACAGCCCCGTCGCGCGACAGTCAAGAATGAATTGGCATCAGGCGGCGTCGCGCGCCGCCTCGCGGCGCAGGCGCAGCCGCAGGCGCATCTCGCGCGCAAACGCCTCGAGCTTGTTGGTCTCGCGGTCGCGCAGGATGTTGCCGGCGAGCTGCACGAGCGCGCCCGGCCGGGTGAGGAACCGCGTGCCGTAGAAGCTGGCGAAGATGCGCAGCCGCCAGCGGCTGAGCGCGCGGTGGCTGACGTGGGTCGTGTAGCAGCGTTCGCGCGGCAGCATGAGGTTGCTGATCAGCAGCGGCGCCATGAGCTCGGCGTCGTCACCGCTCAGCCGGCCCTGCGCGGCCAGCTCGTGATAGAGCTGCGAGCCCGGCGCCGGATAGAAGTAGTGGCAGGAAATGTCCTCGATGCCTTCGCGGGCGAGGACACGCGCCAGGCGTTCCGTATCGCGCAGGCTTGCCGGTGTTTCGTCGGGCACGCCGATCATCAGGAAGCAGGTCACGTGCATGCCGGCGCCGACCGCGGCGCGCACGGCCGTGAGCAGCGTCTCGCGGTCGAGCCGCTTCTGCACCCGCGTGCGCAGCTCCTCGGAACCCGACTCCGGTGCGAAACAGAGATAGCGACAGCCGGCCCGCACCATCAGCGCCGCGAGCGGCTGATCGAACGCCTCACAGCGCGTGCCGGCGGGCAGCTGCCAGTGGATGGCCAGGCCGCGACGCAGGAGCTCCTCGCAGAACGCGGTCATCCAGTCACGCCGGATGACGGCGGTGAGGTCGTGAAAGAGGAACGAGGTCGCGCCGTAGCGGCGGTGATACGTCTCGATCTCGTCGACCAGCCGCACCGGGTCGCGCGCCACCCAGCGCGTCGTCCACATCTGCGGCGAGGTGCAGTAGGTGCAGCGGTACGGGCAGCCGCGCGTCGCGAGGATGGGCATCGAGTAGCCGAGCCGGATGCCGAGCGAGAAGCGGTGCGCGTTGTAGACGTCCGGCTGGAACAGGTCCCAGGCCGGCCAGGCGATGTCATCGACCGCACGGATGCGCGCGCGGCGCGGGTTCTGCCGCACCGCGCCGTCCTGCCGGAACGCGATGCCCGCCACCGTCGCCGGATCGCCGCCGCGGGCGAGCACGTCGAGCAGGGCGACGAACGTCTCCTCGCCCTCGCCCTGCACGACGTAGTCGATCGGCGCCTCGGCGAGCGACCGTTCCGGCAGGGCGGTGAGATGCTCCCCGCCGGCGACGATCGTCGCCGCCGGAAAGCGGGCGCGCAGCGCGTGCACCAGCTCGCGCACGTGCGGCCAGACGAACGAGAACATGCAGCCGATGCCGATCACCTCGGTATCGTCCGGCACGGCGGCGACGACCTCCGCCGGGCCGGCGCCGAGACGCGAGAGATCGCCGCTGCGCCACGTCTCGTGCGGCGCGAGCGCGATGGCATCGACGACGCGCACCTCGTGGCCGGCGGCGCGGGCCGCGGCGGCGATGTACGCGAGCCCGATCGGCAACGTCGGCTTCATCGTGCCGACCGTGCCGAGGTTGAGCAGGGTCGGCGGATGGATGAGCGTGATCTTCATGTCGGGCTGGCGCCGCGGCGGGCAGCCCGGCGCGTGCCGCCGGCCCCGCAGCCTGCCTGCCGCTACCAACCGCGCCCCCGGCGGTCAACGAGAATGTCGCGCGCAGCACGGGACGCGGGCGCACGCCCGACGGACGCTCCGCGTGGGCGTTCTTCGCACGACGCGCGCGCCGGTCGCGGTGCCCCGCGCCTGCCTGTGTCCCGGCGGCCGTGGAATGACGTTGACCGGCGTTTTCGGCGCGTGGCAAGGATCGAGGCGGTACCGGGGGACGAGGTGAGAACGTGAAACTGATGCCGGGGATGCGGACGATTCCGCTCGCAGACCGCTTTGCCTTCGCGACCTGGTACGCGCTGCACTGCCACTTCCGGACCAGCGACGCGATCGCGCGGCGCAAGGAGGCGGTGCGGGCGCGCGTCGTCCGCCGGCTGCAGGACGTCGGCCCGCGCGATCCGCGCCCGATCGAGCGGGTACGCGACATCACGCCGGCCGACTTCACGCGCGACTTCGTGCACACCGGCCGGCCGGTGGTGATCGAGGGCGCGGCGCGCGACTGGCCGTGCGCGCGGCGCTGGAGCTTCGAGTTCCTGCGCGAGTACTGCGGCAGCGAGGAGGTGAAGATCACCGAGCGGGAAGGCATCACCACCGACGAGAACCTCGCCGGCCGCGAGTACTCGCACCAGATGCCGTTCCGCGACTACATCGACCAGCTCCTGAACGAGGGGAAGACGTACCTGCGGTTTTCCTCGCTGCTCGAGGCGTTCCCGGAGCTGCTCAAGGACCTCGACCTCGCCTATCTCAAGTCGCTGCGCTCGTCGCGGCGCGGCGCCTGGGTGCAGGCGTTCATCGGCGGCAAGGGCACGCGCACGGCGTACCACTGCGCGATCACCTCGGGGATCTTCGTCACCATCACCGGGCGCAAGCGCTGGACGCTCGTGCCGAGTCACTATCTGCCGGTGATGAACCCGACCA
>CBFGUK010000310.1:0-4168 GCA_965651925.1 uncultured bacterium
CTCGAGATCGACGCCCGGCAGGCCGCGCAGCGCGGCGCGCAGCACCGGCCGGTTGGCGCGCAGCGCCCGGCGGGCCGCCGGCAGCGCCGGACTCGGTTCGAGGCCGTGATTGCCGACGACGAAGCGCACCGGCGCGCCGGCGAGGCGCGCACGGACATCGGCGCGGGCGCGCCCGGAGATCACCGCGCAGGGATAGCGGGCACACAGCGTGGCGAGCAGCCGCGTCGTGCGCGGCCGCATCGCCGCCTGGTCGCGGTCGGCGACGATCGGCGCCAGCGTGCCGTCGAAGTCGAACGCGATCAGCGTGCGGGTGGCGGCCAGCCGCGCGAGGACCGCGGCGTGCCGCGGCGCGAGGAGATCCTTCACGTCGCCGAGGCCCGCGCCGCGGCGGCGGCGCGGGCGAAGCGGCCGGCCAGGCGCTCGCGGCGCCGCAGCTCGGCGGCATCGATCAGCATGCGTCCCGCCCAGCGGTACACGTTGAACTCGGCGATCAGGCGGCGCATCGACTCCATGCGCTCGCGCTGCTCGGCGGGCGACATGCGCAGCGCGAGCGCGAGCGCATCGCCGGCCTGCCGCACGTCGTACGGATTGACGATCAGCGCCTCGGAGAGGTCGCGCGCCGCGCCGGTGAACTGGCTGAGCACCAGCACGCCCTGCAGGTCGTCGCGCGCCGCGACGAACTCCTTGGCGACGAGGTTCATGCCGTCGTGCAGGCTGCTGACGTAGCAGGCATTGGCGGCGCGGTAGAAGCGGAAAACGGTCTGCGGCTCGTGGTGCGCGCGCAGCAGGATCACCGGCCGGTAGGCGCCCGACGCCCACTCCGCGTTGACCTTCGCGGCCAGCGCCTCGACGCGCTCGTTCAGCTCCTTGTAGCGGCCGATCTTCGTGCGGCTCGGCGCCGCGAGCTGCACGAGCGACGCCCGGCCGCGGAAGTCGGGGTGGCGGCGCAGCAGGTCGTCGAGCGCCAGAATGCGCTCCTCGATGCCCTTGGTGTAGTCGAGCCGGTCGACGCCGACGCAGAGCAGCGCATCCTCGGCGAGCCCGAGCTCGCGCAGCACCTCGACGCGGCATTCCGCTGCCGGGGGCAGCCCCTCGAGCCAGTGCACCGGCCACTCGATCGAGATCGGATACGGGCGTACCAGCGTGCGCCGCCCGCCCTGCACGACCGCGTAGCGCTCACGGTCGATGCGGCTCTCCATGAACCCATCGACGGCATCGATGAAGTTGTTGCAGTGCTGCTGGGTCTGGAAGCCGAGGATGCTCGAGCCGAGCAGTCCGGAGATCAGCGCCTCGCGCCACGGACAGATGCCGATGCGCTCGGCGCTCGGCCACGGGATGTGCCAGAACGCGATGATCGTCGCGCGCGGCAGCCGCTCGCGGATCATGCGCGGCGCGAGCGCGAGGTGGTAGTCCTGCACGAAGATGATCGGATCCTCGCGGTCGACCTCCTCGCACACCGCGGCGGCGAACTTGCGGTTGGCGCGGATGTAGTGCTCCCAGTCGGCGGCGCGGAACTCCGGACGCGTGTGCGCGACATGGCAGAGCGGCCACAGGCCCTCGTTGGAGAAGCCGTAGTAGTAGCCGTCCTCCTCCTCGTCGGTCAGCCAGACGCGGCGGAGCAGGTAGGATTCCTCGCCCGGCGGCACCGGCACGCGGTCGTGCTGGTCCACCGTCGCGCGGTCGGCGCTGCCGCTGCCGTGCGCGACCCAGGTCCCCGAGCAGGCGCGCACCACCGGCTCGAGCGCGGTGACCAGGCCGCTCGCCGGGTGCACGACGCGCACGCCGCCGTCGGGCGTCTCCTCGTGGATGTACGGCTCGCGGTTGGCGACGATCACCACGCGCTCGCCGTGCAGGTAGCGATGCAGCGCCGAGCGCAGGCGATCGGGGCTCCACGGCCCGGTGTACGATTCCTCCTCGCGTTCGGCGGCGAGGCGTTCGACGAGCGCGCGCAGGTCGCGCGCCAGCGGCTGGAAGGCCGGCTGCGTGCCGTCGATCAGCGCACGCTCGAGGTCGTGCAGCCAGCCGCGCCAGAAGAAGCGCGCCGCGGCGAGCGTGATCGCCGAGGCGGCGATCGACATGAGGACCACGGCGACGAGCCACAGGTTGCGCGTCGTCGTCTCGCGCTGATTGAGAAACTTCAGATCGTGGACGAGCACGACGGCGCCGTCGGGCGCGCTGCCGTTGCCGATCATCATGACGCTCAGGTGGACGGCGCCGGCGGGCAGCTCGGGGCGCATCGACCAGGTCGTCGCGCCCGCGCCGCTCTCGCGCGCCATGCGGTCGAGCACCGACCGGCACGAGAATTCCGCCGGGTAGGCTTCCGTCGCGGCCAGCAGCTCCCCGCCCGGCGTGCAGGCGGCGGCACCCATGATGCGCTCGTCGCGGGTGATGTCTGCCAGCGCGGCCGCCAGCCGGCCCGAATCGTTGTTCCAGTGACGCGCCAGGCTGCGTTCGGCCGCCACCACCGCCAGTTGCGAGCGCAGGTCGAGGTCAGCCTCGAACCAGCGGCTCATTGCGCGCGTCAGGGCCAGATACCCGACCGTCGACAGCAGGCCGAGTCCCAGCAGCAACGCCGCGAGGAACACCACCACGCGCCGCATTCGGCGCACTGTAGCACACGACGACGCCCTCGAAGCGAGCGCGGAACATACCAGCGCCGCCCTGCCGCCATGCGGCGGGCGGATCCGCGGCCGGACGTTGCTGGCACGCGGACGACGCGCGCCGACTCAGCGATGCGGCTGCACGCGGCGGACGGCGCGTTCGTCGCTCTCGCGGCGCGGCGGCCCGGGCTCATCCTCGACGACCTCCGCAAAGCTGCGGCCCTGCCAGGCTGCCGCGGCGCCATCCTGGGCGCGGGCGTAGAGGACGCCGACGCGATCGAGCAGCTCGTCGGAACCGCGCACGACGTCCTGCTCGCCGGCCATGCGCAGCGCGACGAGCACGTCGGCGGGCTGCAGGCGATGCGGATCGCCGGCGAGCAGCAGCCGCGCCTCCTCGCCGGACTCGCGCAGCATGCCGAGCGCGACGAGCTGCCCCGCGACCTCGTTCACCGACCGCGCCGAGGCGTGCAGCGCCGCCGCGATCTCCCCGGCGCAGGCCGGCGGCGCCCCGTGCAGGAAGCGCCGCGTGACGTCGGCGAGGAGGCACAGCGCGATCTGCTCGCGGGCCGCCGGGCTGATCCCGACCGAGAGGATCTCCTCGCGATAGGTGTCGAGGTTCTGCCAGGCGAAGGCGACCTGCGCGCCGATGAACACCAGCACCCAGGAGACGTAGATCCAGAAGATGAAGATCGGAATCGCCGCCAGCGAGCCGTAGATGTTCGCGTAGTAGACGGTCGAGGCCGCGTACCACGCGTAGGCCTGCGCGGCGATGAACCACAGGGTGCCGCCGGTGAGCCCGCCGACCACGGCCGCGGCGACCGGGATGCGGCGCGCGATCATCAGCCCGTAGAGCACGCTGAACGCGCCGACGGCGAGCAGCCACGGCAGCAGGAGGGATGACACGACCTCGATGGTGCCGGTGCGCTCGAGGAGGCCGCGCACCGGCAGGACGCGCCCGAACATCCCGGGCAGCGAGATGCCGAGCACGATCAGCGTCGGGCTGATCGTCACCACGGTCCAGTAGAACGTCAGCCGCTCGAACCAGGAGCGCGGCCGCTGCACGCCCCAGATCTCGTTGAAGACGTCCTCGATGCTGCTGAGCAGCGACACCACCGCGAGGATGAGAAAGACCAGGCCCGCGGCGCCGATCGCGCTGGTGTTGAGGTTCGTCAGCATCGCGTCGACGTACTGCGTCACCTCCTCGCGCACGCCGGGGGCGAGATAGCGCATCAGCGCCCCGAGCAGCGCGGTGCGCGTCTGCGCGAGCCCGCCGAAGGCGCGGAACATCGCGAAGGCGACGGCGAGCGTCGGCACGAGGCTGAAGATCGTCACGTAGGTGAGCGAGCCGGCGCGCGTGGTCAGTGCGTGGCGCCCGAACCCCTGCCAGACGACGGCGCCGATGCGCAGCGCGGTGATCAGTACCCGGCCGAGCGGCGCGAAGTCGTGCAGGTCGCGCTCCCAGAGATCGCGCCCCGAAAAGCGCCGCAGCTGTGCCCACCAGCGACTCATCGATCCGCGTGGCATGTCGGCTCCCGCGGGCCCGCGCCCACGGCATGAGTCTACCGGGG
>CBFGUK010000311.1:0-4167 GCA_965651925.1 uncultured bacterium
ACCTACGAAATCGTCGCCCACGCGTTTTCGTGCGAGCGCAGGTAGCGGTTCACCTTCAGGTTGGCGACGAGATACGCGAGCGTCTCGAGGTAGCTGCGGCCGGGGGGCGGGAAGAGGCGGCGGGCGATCGCCTTCGTCGAGTAGAAGCCTTCGTAGACGGTGCGGAAGCCGTCCATCATCTCGTCGGCGGTCATCTGCGCCGGGCGGATCAGCGGGCTGCCGTAGTCGTAGCGGCCCCAGTCGTGCACGGTGATGCGGCCGGCGGCGAGCATGTCGTCGTAGTACTTCGTCCCGGGGTACGGGCACGGCGTGAAGAGCTTCAGGAACGACACCTTGTTGTCGATCAGGAACTCGAGCGAGCGCGGGAAGGTGTCGAGCGTGTCGCCGTCGAGGCCGACCATCAGGAGCCCGATCACCTGGATGCCGCGCGCGCGGATGGCGGCGAGATCCTGCGCGAAGCGGCTGGGCTTGTTGAAGCCCTTGCGGATCGTCGCGAGGCTCTCCTCGTTGATGCTCTCGAGGCCGATCGACAGGCTGACGCAGCCGCTGCGCGCCGCGAGGTCGAGCAGCTCGGGATCGCGCGCGATGTTGATCGTGCACTGGCTCGCCCACTTGAGGCGCAGCGGGATCATGGCGCGGAACAGTTCCTTCGCCGCGGTCGGGTTGCCGATCGGGTTGTCGTCGAGGAACAGGATGCGCCGGCCGCCGAGCGCCATGACGGCGCGCAGGTCGTCGAGCACTTCCTCGACCGGACGGGTGCGGAAGCCGCGCTCGTAGAACGTCTGCACCGCGCAGTACTCGCAGGGATGCGGGCAGCCGCGCGAGAACACCACCGGCCAGTGGAAGTACATGCGGTACAGCCAGCTCGAGCGGAACGCGTCGTACTTGAGCAGCGGCAGCGTCGTGTAGTCGACACGCGGCAGGCCGCGCAGATCGTGCCAGCGCCCGGCGCGGTAGATGCCGCGGCTGCGCCCGGCGGCGAGGTCGTCGAGCACCTGCGGCCAGACGGACTCCGCCTCGCCGGCGACGACCGCGTCGGCGTGCTGCAGCGAGGTCTCGGCGTTGAGCGTCACCCACGTGCCGCCGAGGACGACCTTGCGGCCGCGGGCGCGGAAGTGGTCGGCGAGCTCGTAGGCGCGGCGGATCTGCGGCCCCATCGCCGTGATGCCGACGACGTCGCCGTCCCAGTCGAGGTCGACGTCGTGAAACAGCTCGTCGACCATCCGCACGTCGTGCCCGGGCGGCGTCAGCGCGCGCAGGTACGGCAGCGTCAGCCCGCTGGTCCAGTAGCGCGTCGTCTTGTGCAGCGCCCCGTCGGGCCCGTAGTGCGTCGGCGAGACGAGGAGAATCCGCATCGGGGCGGAACTATCCGGGCTGTGCGTGAGGGGCAAGCTGGCCTCCCCGCCCCGCCCCGCCGCCAGGCTGTTAGGGGTTAGGCTGTTGGCTGTTAGGGGGCCCCGCCCCGCCTCCCCGGGGGCCGCCGCCGCCGCTTAGGGTTATGGGTTGCGGGTTGGGGGGACCACCTCCACCAGGGGAAGCCGTTCAGACGCGACGTCTTTCGGGGCGGCGGCGTGGGGCCGCTAACAGCCAACAGCCTAACACCCCTGACAGCCTGGCGGGGCGGGGCGGGGGGGCGGTTGCCGCCAACGGCAGGCGCCGCTACGGTCGGCGGCCATGTCATCCGCACCCCTTGATGCGGCCGCCGCGGCGGCGAGTGAGCCGACGCGCTGGCGCGTGGTTCTGAACCGCTTCCTGTTCCGCGCCATGCTGTTCAGCTCGGGCCTGGTGGCGATCGGGCTCTACCGCTTCAGCCGGCCGGCCGCCTGGCGGTTTGCGAAGCGGCAGGCGCGGGCGCTGATGCGCGTCTGCGGCGTGAAGATCCACGTGCGCGGCCTCGAACGCCTCGCCGCCGGGCCGTACGTGTTCACCCCCAATCATCAGAGCCACTTCGACATCGCCGCGCTGCTCGGGCTGCTGCCCGGCGAGACGCGCTTTGCCGCCAAGCGCGAGATGTTCGCCGAGCCGATCCTCGGCATGGTGCTGCGCACGATGGGGATGATCCCCATCGACCGCGACGACCCCGCCGCGGCGATCGAGCGGCTGCAGCGCATCACGCTCGACGGCGGCTCGCTGGTGATCTTCCCGGAAGGCACGCGCAGCCGCGACGGCGCGCTGCTGCCGTTCCGCAAGGGCGCGTTCGTCGCCGCGATCGGGCTCGGCGTGCCGATCGTGCCGGTGGTCTGCAAGGGCATGGACCGCATCATGCCCAAGGGCCACTATCTCTCGATCCTCCCCGGCGAGGCGGAGCTGATCATCCTCGAGCCGATCCCGACCGCCGGGATGACCTACGAGGACCGCGACCGCCTGCGCGAGACGGTGCGCGCCCGCATCGCGGCGGAGCTGGCAGCGTAGCGGCGCGCTGCGCCGCGACGCGCGGTCAGCTGTCAGCGGTCAGCTGTCAGCCAGAAGGTGGTGGAAGCCGCCCGCGGTGCGGCGGCGGCGCGCATTCAGCTCGAGAAGCCCGAGGCGCCGGCGGTGGGTTCGTCGCTGACGGCTGACAGCTGATCGCTGACCGCTGTCTCCGGCCAGAACGGTGCGAACTGGAACCACTGGTGCGGGAACTCGCGGATGATTCCCTCGAGGTCGCCGACGACGCTGGCCATGGCGCGCTCGAGCGCCGCCGCGTCGCGGCCGTCGCGCGCCAGCGTCAGCTGGCGGCCGAAGCGCACCGCGTAGTGGCGCGTGCCGAGCCGCGGCCAGAACACCGGCAGCAGCGGCGCGCCGGCGAGGCGGGCGAGCACGAACGGCCCGGAGGGAAACGGCGCCGGCGCGCCGAAGAAGCGCACCGGGCGGGTGGTGCCGACGCCGAGCGTGCGATCGAGCTGGATGGCGACGATCTCGTTCTCGCGCAGCGCGCGGATCATGTTGAGCGACGAGAACACCGAGCGGTCGGAGTAGATCACGCGCACGCCGGCGGCGGCGCGGATCTGCTGCGCGTAGGCCGCGGCGGTCGCGTTCTGCTCCTGCGCCATGACGAGGTTGAACGGCCGGTCGTAGGTCTTCAGCGTGCGCGCGGCGAGGTCCCAGTTGCCGAAGTGGCCGGTGACCAGCACGAGCCCGCGGCCGCGGGCGAGCGCCTCGCCGACGAGATCGCGCGGCGGGCGGTCGATGCGCACCGGCCGCGGCCGCGGGCCGAACGCCTCGAGCGTCTCGGTCATGCAGCGCGCGAACTCGGCGTACATGCGCAGCGCGTCGCGGCGCACGCGCCGCGGATCGGGCTCGCCGAGCACGCGCTGCAGGTTGGCGACCGCGCCGCTGCGGTTGCGGCCGACGGCGGCGAAGATGATCGCCGCGATCACCGGTGGCGAGCCGCGCTTCCACCACTCCGGACCGTACACGCAACCCAGCCAGGCGAGGCGCCGCCAGAACACGCCGTCGAAGCGCAGCGCGGCGGCGAGCCGCGCGAGCGCGGCGGGGCGGTGATCCATGTGCTTCCGCCGCTAGCACGCCGCGCGCACGCGGCTCAATTCACGCGCATCGCCGGCCGAATCCCGCTATGGGGAGCGGGATGAGCGGCGGGCGCGAGGACGTGGCGGTGCTGATTCCCGCCTACCGCTGCGCCGGCTCGATCGCGGCGGTGGTCGCCGGGGCCCGCGCGCACGTGGCGCGCGTGCTGGTGGTCGACGACGGCTCGCCCGACGACACCGCCGCCCGCGCCGCCGCGGCCGGCGCCGAGGTGCTGCGCTTCCCGGCCAACCGCGGCAAGGGCGCAGCGCTGCGCGCCGGCCTCGAGCGGCTCGCCGCCGCCGGCGTGCGCCACGCGCTGACCATGGACGGCGACGGCCAGCACCTCGCGAGCGAGATCCCGGCGCTGCTCGCCGCCGCGGCGGCGCAGCCCGAGGCGCTGGTGATCGGCGCGCGCCGCATCGGCACGCAGGAGGTGAAGCCGATCCGCCTGTTCGGCAACCGCTTCGCCAACCGCTGGGTGGAGATCGCCTGCGGCCGCGCCCTGCCCGACACGCAGTCGGGCTTCCGCGTCTACCCGCTGCCCGCGACGCTCCAGCTCGGCGCCACCGCCGAGCGCTTCGCGTTCGAGACCGAGATCCTGATCCGCGCCGCGCGCGCCGGCCTGCCGATCGTCTCGGTGCCGGTCGCCGTCTACTACCC
>CBFGUK010000312.1:0-4166 GCA_965651925.1 uncultured bacterium
CCGATGCCGAGCGTGCGCGGCAGGCGCAGGTTGCCGAGCAGCGCGCAGAGTCGGCCGGCGCCGAGATGGCGGATCGTGTCGAGGAAGAAGAAGCGGTCGGCGGCCTGCAGCCAGCCGGCGGCGCGGAAGCCGTCCTCGTCGTGCTCGGCGTAGACGTGGCTGACGCCGTTGCCGTCGCGCACGATCTCCAGCCGGCCGCGCATGGCCGGCAGGTTGGCGGCGGTGAGCGCGGGAAACGTGCGCGGCGCCGGCGGCGTCGCCAGGCCGCCGAGCAGCCGCGCCAGCATCGCCAGACGCCGGCGGCGGGGCAGGGTGCGGGTGGTCGTCATCCGGTGACGTATCGCACACCCGGCGCGACCGTGCATGCGCGGATGCTGGTCGCGGAGGTGGGGAGCACGCGACGCCGGATCACCCGCTCACATCGAGCTGGAGGTGGGCAGTCCAACCCTCGATCCGACAGCAATCGCCTCGCTGTCCTCTCTGCCCTCGGTGGCGGATGGTCCGAATCGCGAGCCGGACTCAGCCGCCGGCCGCCAGGCGCGCGGCTGGTACGTGCAGGACGGGTCGGAGGCGAGCGGGTTGCCGGTCACCGCCCAGGCGCGGGCGCGCGAGCCGCCGCACAGGCGGCGGAACTCGCAGACGCCGCACTTGCCGTCGTAGTGATCGGCATCGCGCAGGCGGCGCAGCAGCGGGCTGTCGCGGTAAATCGTCGCCAGCGGCGTGTCGCGGACGTTGCCGGCGCGCAGCGGGAGAAAGCCGCTCGGGTAGACCTCCCCGCGATGCGAGATGAAGACCAGCCCGTTGCCGTCCGTGACCCCGCGCGGTGCGCGCGCCATGTCGGTGGCGACGCCGGCCACCGGCGGCACGGGCAGCGGCGCGCCGGCGCGCTTCGCGGCGACCATGCGCTGCGCGAGGTAGCGGCGGTAGTGCGGCGCCGCGGTGGTGCGCACCGCGAAAGGGCCGCGCGCCGCGACCTCGGCGAGCCAGGCGAACGTCTCCTCGTATTCCTCGGCGGTGAGCTGGTCGGCGCTCGCGGCGCGGCCGACGGTGACGAGGAAGAAGACGCTCCACATCACCGCGTCGAGCTCGCCGACCAGTGCCGCGATCGCCGCGAGCTCGGCGTGGTTGCGACGCGTCACGGTGGTGTTCACCTGCACCGGCAGCCCGCAGGCGCGGGCGTGACGCAAGGCCGCGACGGTGCGCTCGAACGAGCCCGCCTGGCGGCGGAAGCCGTCGTGCGAGGCGGCCGTGGCGCCGTCGAGGCTGATCGCCATGCGGCGCACCCCGTGCGCGGCGAAGCGCCGCACGACGTCGGCGGTCAGCAGCGGCGTGCCGCTCGGCGTGACCGCGACCGACAGGCCGAGCGCGACGGCGCGGTCGATGAGGGGGAAGAGATCGGCGCGCTTGAGCGGATCGCCGCCGGTGATGACGAACACCGGGCTGCCGAGATCGCGGATCTCTTCGAGCAGCGCGAGCCCCTCGGCGGTGGTCAGCTCGCGCGGATCGCGCCGCGGCTGCGCGTCGGCGCGGCAGTGGACGCACTGCAGGTCACACGCGCGCGTCACCTCCCAGATGACCGTGAACGGTGCCCGATCGAAGTCGACGCCGCTGGTGATGCCCTTCATGGACGGTCCTTAGCGACCGATGGCGGTGCCGCGTATGACACACGTCATGAGCGGCGAGGAAAGTGTGAGGCGACGGCGCGGCGCTGCGCGCTCCGCGCCCGCGGTCGTTCAGAGAAGGGCCGCGAGCGCCGCCGCGAGCGTGTGCGGGTTCCAGGCGGCGAACAGGTGATCGATCGCGCGTTCGTAGGTCGCGATGACGCTGTCGCCGGTGTTCCAGCGCGCTGCGGGCTCGGGGTTGAGCCAGACGACGCTGCGCACCGAGCGGTGCAGGCGGGCGAGGAGGTCGGCGCGGGGCGGACGGCGGTTGTTGCGCGCATCACCGAGGATGAGGAGCACGGTGTTGCGACCGAGCGTGACGTCCCAGCGCGCGACGAGCTGCTCGAGCACCTGGCCGAAATCCGAGCGCGCGCCGAGATCGAGCGGCTCGTGCGGCACGACGTGGCCGCCCTCGAGTGACACCGGGCAGGGGCGGTCGACGTAGGCGAGCAGGGTGACACGGCGGAAGAAGCGGCCGGCCGGGGCGAGCAGGGCGAGGAGGAACGCGGCGGCGGTGGCGGTGGACCAGGAGAGATCGACGAGCGCGACGAGGTCGGCGCGTCGCGGTCGCGGGCGGCGGAAGACGAGCTCGAGCGGCACGCCGCCGCGCGTCAGCGCGCGGCGGATGGTGCGCCGCATATCGACCCGACCGCGGCGGGCGCCGCGCTGGCGGCGCGACCAGCGCGCACGCAGGCGCCGGCTGAGCTCCTCGACGAGCTCGGCGAGTGCCTCGACCTCGGGCGGCTCCATGTCGCGGAAGGCGGTGGCGGCGAGCGCGCGACGGCGGGCGAGGGTCTGCGCGCTGCGCGCGCGCGGGTCCTCGGCACGCGGTGGTGGCGGCTCCTCGGGGCGCGGGGTCCCGCGCCGGCCGCGGTCGTGTGGCGCGCCGCGTCCCTCGCCGTCGCCCGGCGTGCGTCCCGCGCCGCCCGTCTCCCCCGCGGCCGGCGCGCGGCGGCGCCGGCGCGCGCCCTCGGGGGGCAAGGCGAAGAAGCGATCGAAGACCGCATCGAACACCGGGCGCTGCGCGTGCGCCTTGACGAGCGTCGCGGCGAGCGCCTCGCGCAACGCCGCGCGCTCGATGCCGGCGACGCGCACCGCGGCCGCGGCGTCGAGGGTCTCGCCGAGACTCGGCGCGAGTCCGGCGTCGCGCAGCGCGGCGAAGAAGCCGAGCAGGCGGCGTTGCACGGGCGCCGCTCAGCCTTTCGTCGCCGCCGAGACCAGCGACGACAGCCGGCCCTCGACCTTGCGCAGGTCGTCGTCGTGCTTGAGCACGAGGCTGAGCGTCTGGCGCACGGCGCCGGCGGTGAGCTCGCGGATCTGCAGCGCGCAGAGCGCGCGCGCCCAGTCGAGGGTCTCGGCGATGCTCGGCGCCTTGTGGAGATCGAGCTTGCGCAGGCCGGCGACGAAGCGCGCGACGTGCTCCTGCAGCCGCGCGTCGAGGTCCGGCACCTTGAGCGCGACGATCGCGCGCTCGATCTCGACGCCGGGGAAGTCGAGCCAGAGGTAGAGACAGCGCCGCTTCAGCGCTTCGGACAGCTCGCGCATGCGGTTCGAGGTCAGCACGACCGCCGGGCGGTGCGTGGCGCGGATCGTGCCGAGCTCCGGGATGGTGACCTGGAAGTCCGACAGCAGCTCGAGCAGAAACGCCTCGAACTCCTCATCGGCCTTGTCGATCTCGTCGATCAGCAGCACGGCGCGGCGCGGCGTGGTGATGGCGCGCAGGAGCGGTCGCTCGAGCAGGTACTCGCGCGCGAAGACGTGCTGCGTCAGCTCCGCGCCCGACACCCCATGGTCGCGGTCGGCCTGAATGCGCAGGAGCTGCTTCTGGTAGTTCCACTCGTAGAGCGCCTTCGCTTCGTCGAGGCCCTCGTAGCACTGCAGGCGAATCAGCTCGGCGTCGAGCGTCGCCGCCAGCACCTTGCCGATCTCGGTCTTGCCGGCCCCCGGCGGCCCCTCGATGAGCAGCGGCTTCTCGAGCGACAGCGCGAGGTAGAGGACGGTCTCGACCGCCCCGGTGGTCAGGTAGCGGGCGCGCTCGAGACCGGCGCGCACGAGCTCGCGGGTGATCTCCACCGCGCGATCATCGCCCATGCATTCGACGGCGCCAAGCGGACTGTGATTGAGCGGACCGCGGGCGTCCCCGCCCGCATGCACGATGTTCGCGGGTGAAGCCTTCTCGACCGACTGCTTCGCGAGCAACACGCGTCCGGGAGCGCGGGCGGCTCGCCCGCATGGCAGCGCCGCGGGCAAGCAGCTCACTCGATCGCGGCTCGTCCGCCCAACGCTGCGGGACTTGCGGGCGAGCCGCCCGCGCTCCCGGACGCGTGTCGTCGCGGGCGTGGTTCATGCGGGCGAGGACGCCCGCGGTCCTTCGGAAAGGCGGTTCGCCGTCCCCAGGGACACGGGGCGCGCCCTCCAGCGTTGCTCGGTCTGCGGAACGAACTATTCCGGGCAGCGATCGACGGCAAGGAGGAAGAGATCGCCGGCGCCGGGGCGGCGTTCGGC
>CBFGUK010000313.1:0-4147 GCA_965651925.1 uncultured bacterium
CCTGCAGCGACTTGGCGTGATACTTCTGCGGCTTCTGCGTGAACGCCTGGCCGGCGAGCGTGACGGTGAACGTCTCCTCGCCGGCGGCGAGCGCCGCGGCGTTGGCGACCGTCCACGGCAGGAACTGCGCGCCGACCTGCTGGCTGAGCAGCGGCGTCAGCGTCGGCGCGAGCGCCTCCCACGGTTCGAGCTCGCCCTCGATGCGCGGCCAGCACATGCGCTGAATCCACTCGAGCACGCGATGGCCGCGGCCGAGGATCAGCGCGCTCGAGGTCGGATCGGTCCACAGCTCGTAGAACTGCGGCCACAGGCCGAAATCGGCGAACGTCGGCCGGCCGCCGAACACGTACGGGCGTTCGGCGAGGTGCGCATCGAGCAGCGCCAGCGCCTCGCGGAACGACGCCTCGATCTGCGGCGCGGTCTCGGGGCTCGAGCCGACGAACCACACGCGGCCGGTCATGCGGGCGCGGATCTGCGCCGCCGCGCCCGCGTGCGCCTCGTCGTCGAAATCGGGCATCATCGCGCGCGCCAGACGGATCGCGGCGCTCTCCTGGTCGACCGGCCGCGTCCAGCGGTAGTGGAACATCCACTTGTTGCCCCACTCGTCGCCGAACTCCTCGAGCAGCGCCGAGAGGAACGCGGCGCGCGGCTCGCGCGGATGGATCGACGGTTCGGGATGCTCGCGCTCGAGGCGCTCGATGATCGGCGTCGAGTCCTGCAGCGTCTCGCCGGCGGGGGTGACGACGAGCGGGATCAGCGGCAGCTTCGCGCGCTGCTGGAAATCGGCCTCGCTCGCCGCGTTGCGCACCACCCAGCGGTGCGGGATGCCCTTGTAGCGCAGGTACGAGCGCACCTTCACCGAGTAGGGCGACAGCTCGGCGCCGTAGACCGTGTACTGCTCACTCATCGCGTGGACCCCCTTCCTGGTCCGCCCTTCTCGCACGCCGCGCGCCGCCCCGCGAGAGGCGCGCACCGGGTCCCCTCTCCCCGCCAGGGGAGAGAGCCAGGGTGAGCGGCGCCCGACCATTTCAGCGCGAGCAACACGCACGCGCCGCGCGCGCATCAGGGTCTGGAGGGCGCCGCTCCCCGGCGCCCGTTGAACACGTCACGCGCGTCCGCGGCGCGGCGGGAGCCGCGCCCTCCAGCGGTTGCGCACGATCCGACATCTCGTATCCAACAGGCGCCGACAGAGCGGCGCCCTCCAGACGCGCATCTGTTCCCTGGGTCCCCTCTCCCCGCCAGGGGAGAGGGTCAGGGTGAGGGGCGTCCGACACCTCCAGCGCGAGCAACCGGCCGCGCGCGCCGCGCGCGGCCGCACGTGCAGAGCCGCCGATCAATGCGGCCGCGCCGCCGCACCTGGCGGTGCTGGCGCACCGCCGGCGGCACCGGGGCCGCGGCTACGGCCTTTGGATTCGAAACAACTGGTGCGCCATGCTAGGCAACACCGATCGTGAGGGTGGGCAAAATGCGCAAGCGTGTTGCGGGGGGATTGCTCCTGGTGCTGCTGGTTGCCGGTTGCGGCGACTCGGGCGGCGGGTCGGGCGGCGGCACGGCCTCGCTCGATGCGCAGCTGCGGCCGCTGATCGAGGCGAACGGCCTCACCGCCTCGCCGCAGCTGCACGAGCCGGCGCTGACGCCCGCCCAGGCGGCGATCCGCGAGCAGCGCCGCGAGCTCGGCCGGCTGCTGTTCTTCGATCACGCGCTCAGCGTCGTCGAGCAGACCTCGTGCGGCACCTGCCATCACGCCGCGTTCCAGTTCGCCGACGCGCGCACCATCGCGCGCGGTGTGTTCTGCGAGCTGGTGCCCGACGTCAGCATCACCTGCGAGGATCCGCCCACCGACGGCGGCGACGTCGTCGGCCCGCAGCGCACCGCGCCGCTCAACAGCCGCAACACGCCGGCGCTGCTCAACGCCGCGCTCTTCCCGCGCCAGATGTGGAACGCGCGCTTCCGCTTCGTCGACACCTCGAGCACCGACGTCAACGAGTGCGATGCCGGCGAGGGCTTCCGCCTGACCGAGCCGGAGGGCGACATGTTCGTCCGCTCCCTGCTCACCGCCCAGGCGCACATTCCGGTCACCGAGCTGGTCGAGATGGCCGGCGACTACGAGGGCACGGGCATCCCCGAGGAACCCGATCACGCCAATCCGGAGATCCGCGAAGCGGTGGTGACGCGCCTCGACTTCGATCCGAACTACCGGCCGCTGTTCGAGGCGGCGTATCCCGACGACCCGGCGCTCATGCTGTATCCCGGCGACCCGGTCGTCACCCCGGCGCACGACCTGTCGTATCTCGCCATCGCCGACGCGCTCGCGTACTTCCAGGAAACGCTGATCTTCACCGACGCGCCGTGGGACGCCTACCTGCGCGGCGACGACGCAGCGCTCAGCGACGCCGCCAAGCGCGGCGCGATCCTGTTCTACGAGGACGGCCGCTGCGCCTCGTGTCACGCCGGCAACCTGTTCAGCGACTTCGAGAACCACAACATCGGCGTGCCGCAGGTCGGGCCCGGCACCGGCCGCTCGGCGCCCGGCGATCCCGCCTATGCCGGCCTGACCAACTGGGACTTCGGCCTCGAGGAGATCACCACGCTGCGCGGCGATCGCTTCAAGTTCCGCACGCCGCCGCTGCGCGGCGTGGCGCTCACCGCGCCGTACATGCACAACGGCGCCTATGCGACGCTCGAGGACGCGATCCGCCATCACGTCGACCCGGCGGCGGCCTGGGCATCGTACGATCTCGGCCAGATCGAGCCCGACATGCAGGCGTTCGGCCTCAATCCGGCGGCGCCGGTGTTCGATGTGCGCAATCCGGTGGTGCTCGGCCGCGAGCCGGGCCAGCGGCGCATCGACCTGACCGACGCGGAGATCGCCGACGTGATCGAGTTCCTGAAGGCGCTCACCGATCCGCGCATGCTCGACCTCGCCCATCTCGCGCCCGCCGAGGTGCCGAGCGGCCTGCCGGTCGATGTCGTCGGCGAGCGCGAGTTTCCCGTTTATGAGTAGCGGCGTCCGTCGGACCTTCTCCGTGGCGCTCGCGGCGGCCCTGCTCGCCGCGGGCGCCGCGCCGGCACAGGATACCGTCGCGTTCCGCGTCCCGCAGACCTTCCCGATCGGCGGTCAGGCGCGCGACCTGCTGGTCGCCGATCTCGACGGCGACGAGCGGCTCGATCTGGCGACGACGAACTTCGGCGACAACACGCTGTCGCTGCTGCTCGGGACCGGTGAGCGCGACTTCCTGTTCACCGACGACGTGATCTCCGGGGCCGCGCCGACGCAGGTCACCGCCGCCGACCTGGACCACGACGGCGACCTCGACCTCGTCATCTCCGAAGGCGAGGGCGACTGGGTGAACGTCCTGCGCAACAACGGCGATGCGACGTTCAGCCTGCCGCAGCGCGCCTTCGCCGGGCACGATCCGGAAGGCGTCGCGACGGCCGACATGGACGGCGACGGCAACCTCGACATCATCATCTCGTTTGCGTCGGAGACCGGCGGCAGCGTCGAGGTGCTGCTCGGTCACGGCGACGGGACCTTCGACGAGCCGTTCAACCGCCGGCTGCCGGCGCCGTCGTACGGCCTTGCCGTCGGCGACATCGATGGGGACGACGATCTCGACGTCGTCGCGGTGAGCATCGACGGGCAGTTGTCGGCGCTGCGCGGCGACGGCACCGGCACCCTGGCGCGCGCTGACAGCCAGGGCACGGGCCGGCAGCCGAAGCGCGTCGCGCTCGCCGACGTCGACGGCGACGGCGATCTCGATGCGCTGACGCTCGACAGCGGCGACAGCGAGATCTCCCTGTTCCGCAACGACGGCAGCGGCACGTTCACGCGTGACGGCGCGTATCCGACCGGTGGCGGTCCGGAGGATCTGGTCGTCGCCGACGTGAACGGTGACGGGCTGCTCGACGCCGTCACCGCGAACATCGGTGGCGGCGACGTCAGCGTGCTGCCCGGCGTGCCGGGCGGCGGCTTCGGGCCGGCGCGCCACTTCGCGGCGCCGCTGCGGCCGGCGGCAGTCAACGTCGGCGACTTCGATGGCGACGGCCGCCTCGATCTCGCCGCCACCACGTCGTCCGCCCTGGACTTCGAGGTGACCGTGCTCTGGGGCCGCGCCGACGGCGGCTACGACGCGATCGAGTCGCTGCT
>CBFGUK010000314.1:0-4094 GCA_965651925.1 uncultured bacterium
GCGGTCGCCGGCGACCTGATCATCCGCCCGGCCGCGCCCGACGCCGAGCGCGCCGCGCACGCGGCGCTCGCCGACGTCGCGTACTCGTTCTCGCCGCGCGTCGAGGACGGCGCGCCGGGCACGGTGTACTTCGACGCCGGCGCGCTCGGCGCGCTCTTCGCGAGCGAGCGCGAGCTCGCGCAGGCGGCGCTGCGCCGCGCCGCGGCGCTCGGCCTCGAGGCGGCGATCGGCATCGCCGGCACGAAGATCGCGGCCGAGCTCGCGGCGCGCGACGGCGGCGGCTGCGCGGTGGTGCCGCCGCACGAGGAGTGGCGGCTGCTCGCGCCGCTGCCGATCGAGCGCCTCGCGCCGCCGCCGGCGCTGCGCGCGACCTTGGCGCGCTGGGGCATCCGCACGCTCGGCGATCTCGCCGCGCTGCCGGCGGGCGATCTCGCCGTGCGCCTCGGCCCCGAGGCGGCGGCGCTGGCGCGGCGTGCGCGCGGCGAGGACGCGCATCCGCTCGCGCCGCGGCCGCTGCCGCTCGCGTTCGAGGAAGCGGCGACGCTCGAGTGGGGCGTCGACGCGCTCGAGCCGTTCCTGTTCGTCGTCCGCGGCCTGCTCGACCGCCTCGTCGCGCGCCTCGAGGTGCGCGGCCTCGTGTGCGGCGACCTGCGCCTGTCGCTCGGCCTCTGCGATCGCGGCCGCGACGAGCGCACGATCGCCGTCGCGGCGCCGAGCAACGCGGTGAAGGCACTGCTGACGCTGGTGCGCGTCCACCTCGAATCCCATCCGCCGCGCGCCGCGGTCGAGGCAGTGCGCCTTGCCGCCGTGCCCGAGCGCCTGCGCGCCGCGCAGCTCGATCTCTTCCGTCCCGCCGGCCCGGCACCGGCGCAGCTCGCCGCGACGCTCGCGCGGCTCGGCGCGCTGTGCGGCGGGGCGGAGGCGGTCGGCGCGCCGGCGCTCGCCGACTCGCATCGCCCCGAGGCATACGCCGTCGCGCCGTTCGCGCCGCCGCCGCCGGCGCCGGTCGCGGCCGGGCCGCCGGCGCCGGTGCCGCTCGCGGTGCGCGCCGTGCGTCCGCCGCGCGCGCTCGAGGTGTTCTGCCAGCGCGACCGGCCGGAGTTCGTGCGCACGCTCGACGCCGGCGCGCCCGCCTGCCACGGCCGCGTCGTCTCCCTCGCCGGCCCCTGGCGCCTCGCCGGCGAATGGTGGCGCCCCGACGCCCCCCTGCAGCGCGACTACTACGACGCCCAGCTCACCGACGGCGGCATCTACCGCCTCTGCTACGACCACCCCACCCACCGCTGGCTCCTGACCGGCGTGTACGACTGATCGCCTTCAACGCGAAGACGCGGAGACGCGAAGATGGATGAGAACGCACTCTCCAACGTGATCATCGGTGCGGCAATCGAGGTGCACCGGTGGCTCGGGCCGGGACTCCTGGAAGGCGTGTATGAAGAGTGTCTGGCGGTCGAGCTCGGCGGTCGTGGCATTCGATTCGAACGGCAGCGCCGTCTGCCGATTCAATACAAGGGGCGACCGGTTGCCGGTGATCTGCGCATTGATCTGCTCGTCGAGGATCGGATCATCGTCGAGCTCAAGGCAGTCGAAAAGCTGCTTCCGGTCCATGGCGCGCAACTGCTTTCGTATCTCCGGCTCGCCAACAAGTCGCTCGGACTGCTGATCAACTTCCATGTCCCGCTGTTGCGCGATGGGGTGCGCCGGATCGCCAATTCCTGTGCGGACCTTCGCGTCTTCGCGCCTTCGCGTTGAATGTCGTCCGACTACATCGAGCTGCGCACGCGCAGTGCCTTCTCGTTCCTCGGCGGGGCGTCGGCGCCGGAGGAGCTCGTCGCGCGGGCGGCGGCGCTCGACTACGGCGTCCTCGCGATGGGCGACCGCAACGGCCTCTACGGCGCGCCGCGCTTTCACCAGGCCGCGAAGGCCGCCGGCATCCGCGCCCTCATCGGCTGCACCCTCACACTCGCCGGCGGCGGCGAGCTCTACGTCCTCGTCGCCGACCGCACCGGCTACCGCCACCTCTGCCGCCTCCTCACCGACGCCGCCCTCCGCGCCCCCAAGGGCCAGGCGCAGATCGAGTGGACGGATCTGGAGGGGCGGACGGAGGGACTGATCTGTCTGGTCGGGAGCGAGGCTGTTACGCTGTTAGGCTGTTACGCTGTTAGGGGAAAAAACTCCGGACCCCTAACAGCCAACAGCCTAACAGCTAACAGCCTTCCTCGCCTGGCCCGCATCTTCCCCAACCGCCTCTACCTCCAGCTCCACCGCCACCTCGATCCCGCGGCCGAACGCGCTAATCGCGTCGCGATCGCTGCCGCCGAAAGCCACGGGCTGCCGCTGGTCGCGACCAACGACGTGCGGCATGCGACCGCCGACGGGCGGCCGCTGCTCGACGTGTTCACCTGCCTGCGCGAGAAGACGACGCTCGATGCCGCCGGGCGGCGGCTGCTCGCCAACGCCGAGCGTCACCTCAAGCCGGCGGCGGAGATGGCGGCGCTGTTCCGCGATCATCCGGAAGCGGTGCGCAACACGCGCCGCATCGCCGAGCAGTGCGCGTTCACGCTCGCCGACCTCGGCTACCGCTTCCCCGACTACCCGCTGCCGCCCGGCGCGACGCCGCTCGGCCACCTGCGCGAGCTCACCTATGCCGGCGCGCGCGCGCGCTACGGACGCCTCACCGCGCGCGTGCGCCGCCAGCTCGAGCACGAGCTCGCGGTCATCGGCCAGCTCGAGCTCGCCGGCTACTTCCTCATCGTCTGGGACATCGTCCGCTTCTGCCGCGAGGCGGGCATTCTCGCCCAGGGGCGCGGCTCGGCGGCGAACTCCGCGGTCTGCTACGCGCTCGGCATCACCGCCGTCGATCCGATCGGCATGGCGCTGCTCTTCGAACGCTTCCTGTCGCCGGAGCGCGGTGAGTGGCCGGACATCGACATCGACCTGCCGAGCGGCGACCAGCGCGAGCGCGTCATCCAGTACGTCTACCAGCGCTACGGCGCGCGCGGTGCGGCGATGACCGCGAACGTCATCACCTACCGCACGCGCAGCGCCGTGCGTGAGGTCGGCAAGGTGCTCGGTTTCGCCGAGGCGCAGGTCGACCGTCTGGCGAAGCTGCTGCATCGCTTCGAGTTCCGCGACGACCTCGACGAGCTCGCCGTGCAGCTCAGGGCCGGCGGCGTCGATCCCGCCGCGCCGCGCGTGCGCCAGCTCGTCGACCTCGTCGCCCGCATCCAGCACCTGCCGCGCCACCTCGGCCAGCACTCCGGCGGCATGGTGATCGCGGCCGGGCGGCTCGACGAGGTCGTGCCGCTCGAGCCGGCGGCGATGCCCGGGCGCGTGGTCGTGCAGTGGGACAAGGACGACTGCGCCGATCTCGGCATCATCAAGGTCGATCTCCTCGGCCTCGGCATGATGGCGGTGCTCGAGGAGGCGATTCCGCTCATCCGCGTGCACGAGGGCGTCGAGGTCGACCTCGCGCGCCTGCCACCCGATGATCCGGCGACGTACGACATGCTGCAGCGCGCCGATACGATCGGCGTCTTCCAGGTCGAGAGCCGCGCGCAGATGGCGACGCTGCCGCGTCTGCGCCCCGAGCGCTTCTACGATCTCGTCGTCGAGGTGGCGATCATCCGCCCCGGCCCGATCGTCGGCCAGATGGTGCACCCGTACCTCGCGCGCCGGCGCGGCCGCGAGCCGGTGACGTATCCGCATCCCGACCTCGAGCCGATCCTCGCGCGCACGCTCGGCGTGCCGCTCTTCCAGGAGCAGCTGCTGCGCATGGCGATGACCGTCGCCGGCTTCACCGGCGGCGAGGCCGAGGAGCTGCGCCGCGCGATGGGCTTCAAGCGCTCGGTGGCGCGCATGCGCGAGATCGAGGCGCGCCTGCGCACCGGCATGACCGCGCGCGGCATCACCGGCGCCGCGCAGGAGACGATCATCCGCAGCATCACCTCGTTCGCGCTCTACGGCTTCCCCGAATCCCACGCCGCCAGCTTCGCGCTCCTCGCCTACGCCTCCGCCTACCTCCGCCGCCACCACCTCGCCGCCTTCACCTGCGCCCTCCTCAACAACTGGCCCATGGGCTTCTACCACCCCGC
>CBFGUK010000315.1:0-4090 GCA_965651925.1 uncultured bacterium
AGGGAGATTCGGCCACCATTCAACAGGCGCCGACGGAGCGGCGCCCTCCAGAGTTGCTGTTGTGATAGCCGGCGTGCTGTTCGCCGCGGCGGCGGCGGCGGGCGCCGAGGCACCGGTGACGGCACGGCTGACGCCGTCGACGCTCGCGCCGTACGCCGGCGAGGTGTTCGACGTCGAGCTCGAGGTCGCGCTCACCGGCGCGGGACGCGGCGAGGCGATCGGCAGTCCGCGCTGGGAGGCGGCGCCGTTGCAGGCCGAGCCGTGGAGTGACGGTCACGCCGTCACCGATCGCCCCGGCGCGGTGCGCTATCACACCCGCGTCAGCGCGCCGCGCACCTCGGGACGGGTGCTGCTGCCGCCGGCGGAGCAGCTGGTGCGCGTGCAGACCGGCCGGCGTGGCGATCCGTTCGCCGGCTTCGACCCGTTCGCGGCGCTGCGACGCTTCGATCCCGACAGCATCTTCGCCGCGTTCTTCGGTGCCGAGGTCGCGGCGCGCAGCAACGCCGTGCAGCTCGACGTGCGGCCGCTGCCGGAGCCGGCGCCGGAGGGCTTCACCGGCGCCGTCGGCCAGTTTGCGCTCGAGTCGCGCCTGACGCCCGAGCAGCCGCGCACCGGCGAGCCGGTGACCTGGACGCTGACGCTATCCGGCACCGGCAACTGGTCCGAAGGCGTCGTGTTGCCGCCGCGCGCTGTGCCCGCCGGGTTGCGCACGCTGCGCCCGAAGCAGCACGCGTCGTTCGGCGACACCGGCCGCTTCAGCGGCGAGGTGAGTGAAGAGCTGGTGCTCATCCCCGATCAGCCCGGCGCGCTCGCGCTCGCCGCGGTGCGCTTCGTCTACTTCGATCCGCAGACCGGCCGCGACGAGACCGCGGCGGTGCGTCCGCCGGTGCTCGAGATCACCGGCGCGCCCGTCGTGTCGCCGTCTGCGGCACCCGAGTCCGCGTCGGCCGCGGCCGTGATTGCGCCCGCCGCGGTCGCGCTGCCGGCGCCGCTCGCCGGCGCGGCGCAGGCCGGCGCGCCGCTGGCGGCGCCGATCTTCCTCGCCTGGCTCGCCGCGCCGTTTGCGCTGCTCGCCTGCGTCGCGCTCGCGCGCACCGCGTCGCGCGCCTGGCGTGCGCATCCCGCCCGCGCGCCGCGCCGCGCCCGTCGCGCACTGCGCGCCGCGATCGACGCGGTCGAGCGCGCACCCGATGCCGCGGCGCGCGTGGCGGCGCTGCTCACCTGGCAGCAGGCGGCGGCGCGCCTGCTGGCGCTCGCGCCGGCAGCGCCGACGGGCGCGCAGGTGCGCGCCGCGCACGGCCCGCAGTGGGCAACGCTGTGGGCGGCGAGCGAGCAGGCGCTGTATGCGCGCGACGGCGTGCTGCCCGCCGACTGGTGTGCCGCGGCGCGCGCGCTGTGTGCTCCGCCGGCGCCGCCGCGGCCGCGGCGCGCCGTCCGGCGCTGGCTGCCGCGCGCCGCCACTGCCGCGCTCCTGCTCGCCTGCGGCGCGCTGCGCGCCGATGCCGGTGAGACGGTGTTACCCGATGATCAGCGTACGGCGCTCGCGGCGCGCGTCGCGCGGGCACCGCTCGACTGGATGGCGCGCCACGATCTCGCGCTCGCGGCCGCGGCTGCCGGTGAGCACGGGCAGGCGCTTGCGCAGGCGACCGCCGCGCTCGCCCAGGCGGCCGATCGGCAGGCGCCGCACGCGCTCGCCGTGGCGCTCGCTGACGCGCTCGGCGGCGACGCCGCTCCGCTCGCCGCCCGTGCCGCCGATCCCGCCGCGCTCGCGCCGCCGTGGCTCTGGCAGCTCGTCGCCATCGCCGCGGCGACGTGCGCGGCGGCGGCACTGGCATTGCGCCGCCGCCGGCGGCTGGCGCTCGCGCTGGCGCTGCTCGCGATCGGGGCCGCCGGTACGAGCGGCGTCGCACTGCACCGCTGGGGTCTGCTCGCCGATCCGCAGGTCGCGGTGGTGGCCGAGCCGACGGCGCTGCGGGCGCTGCCGAGCGACGTCGACGACGCCGATGCCACCTCGCTCGCCACCGGCGAGCTGGTGCACATCGAGCGCGGCTTCCTCGGCTGGCGGCGTGTGTGCGGCACGGATGGGCGGGCAGGCTGGGTGCGCGGCAGCGCGCTGGTGCCCGTCTACGCCGCGCCGGCCGTGTGACGACATCCCGTGCGCGCCCGGGCAGGTGCGCACGGGCCAGGACGGGGGCGCCTCCGGAGGACCGTCGTTTCGCGGCGGACCATGGCAAGGAAGGAAGACCGGAGGCACTCCCGCCCGACCCCCCGTGGCCGCCCGTGCCGGTCGTCGCGATTCCGCTTCCGCTTGCCGCTGTGCTTTGATCCGCGCCGCGCATGTCGTCCCCGATCTTCCGCCGCCTGCGGCTGGCGACCTTCGCGTTCCTGGCGCTGCTCGCGGTCGGGCTCGTGATGTCGGCGCTGCTCAGTCTGCGCGAGCAGCGCCGTCTGCGCGAGGCGCACGCGCAGCTCGGCCGCGCGCACGAGTTCCAGCGCATCTACGTGCTCGTCGAGCAGCGCCTCGCGGCGATCGGTGCCGACCCCGCTCCCGATCCCGCCGGCCGTGCGGACGCCGAGGGACAGTTCGACATGCTCATCGCCCTGGCGCTCGCGCCGGAGACCGCGCGCACGCTGCAGGCGGTGCGCGTGCGGCTCGAGCTGATCGACACCGGCGGCACGCATCACTACGCCGAAGGCCTGACGCTGTTTCACCAGGCGAGCGTGCACGAGCAGGCGCACGAGACGGCGCTGCTCGCGCGCCTGCGGCAGGATGCCGAGACCCAGGTGTGGCTCGAGGCCGCGGCGCCGCTCGCGATCCTTGCCGTCGGCGTGCTGCTCCTGCCGCTCGCGCGGCGGCGCATCATCGTGCCGCTCGAGGCGTTCGGCCGGCGGCTCTCGCGGCTCGCCGACGGTGACTTCGCGCCGGTTCCGGAGAACGGCGTCGATCCCTTCCTGCTGCCGCTGCACCGCCAGCTCAACGTCGTCACCGCGCGCCTGCAGGAGCTCGAGGCGGCGCACCAGGCGCGCCAGGCCTCGCTCGCCGAAGAGGTGCGCGCCGTGACGCGGCGCCTGCTCGAGCAGCAGCGCGCGCTGGCGCGCGCCGAGCGTCTCGCGGCGACGGGCGAGCTCGCCGCCTCGGTGGCGCACGAGCTGCGCAACCCGCTCGCCGGCATCCAGATGACGCTCGCCAACCTGCGCGCCGAGACCGACGATGCGGAGACCGGCGAGCGCATCGACCTGATCACCGCCGAGGTCGCGCGGTTGACGCGCCTGCTGAACTCGCTGCTCGATTCGGCGCGCGACACGCCGGAGGCGCCGCGGCCGGTGGTCCTCGCGACGCTGCTCGACGAGCTCGTCGCGCTCACGCATCTGCAGCTGCCCGCGGTGGTCCGCATCGAGAACCGCATCCCGCCGGCGCTGACCGCCCGCCTGCCCGCCGACCGGCTGCGCCAGGCGCTGCTCAACCTGCTGCTCAACGCCGGCGCTGCGCTCGGGGAGGCGGGCGGCACGGTCGAGGTCGATGCAGCGGTCGTCGACCAGCGCCTGCGACTCAGCGTCTGCGACGACGGCCCGGGATTTCCCGCCGAGCTCCTCGAGCGCGGCATCCGCCCGTTCTTCAGCACGCGCGAGCGCGGCACCGGCCTCGGCCTGGCGATGGTGCGCCGCTTCGCCCGCGAGCTCGGCGGCGAGCTCGTCCTCGAGAACCGCGCACCGCACGGCGCCTGCGCGTGCCTCGTCCTGCCGCTGGAGCTGTGAGGGAAGCGAGTGCTGACGTGCTGACGTGTTGACGTGCTGACGTGCGAGCCGGACCGCGGGCGTCCCCGCCCGCCTGCAGCGCGCTCGCGCAGGAATGGCGATACGTTCGCCCCGCGAGCAAGACGCGTCCGGGAGCGCGGGCGGCCCGCCGGCAGTGAAGCGCGCTCCCTTCGATAGACCGTGGACGCCAACGCGCTGCATGCGGGCGAGGACGCCCGCGGTCCTTCGGATGAAGCGCGCTCCATCCTCCGGACTCTTTCTCCCCGCCAGGGGAGCGGGTCAGGGTGAGGGGCGTCCGACATCTCCAGCGCGGAGCAACGCGCCGCGGCGCAGG
>CBFGUK010000316.1:0-4057 GCA_965651925.1 uncultured bacterium
CGCCACCCCGCCGGTCACCGGCACGGCCGAGGCGACGGTCACACGTACCGCGACGCCGAGCGTCGTCGCCACCGCGACTGCGACCGCCGACCCGAGCGCGACGCGCACCGCGCCGGCGACCGCCACCGCCACCCGCGCCCGCCCGGTCGACGACAGCGGCTGCACCGTCGCCGCGCCCGCCGCATCGGCGCCCGCCTGGTGGCTCCTCCTCATCCCCGCCGCCCTGCTCACCCGCCGCCGCCGCTGAACGAATCTCACGCGGAGCCGCGGAGTCTCCGCGGCTCCGCGTGAGGGTTCCCTCTCCCCCTCACGCGCTGCGCAGGAGGACGCAGGAGCGGGCGCGGACGTGGAGGTGGTGGGGGTCGTCGAGGCGCGGTTCGTGGCCGGGGGCGGCGATGTCGTGGGGTGGCGGTGCGGCGGTGTCGACGACGCGCACCCAGTGCCTGCCGGGAGGTGGCGCGGGGAGGGCGAAGACGACGTCCTCGTGCCAGCCATTGGCGGCGAGGTAGACGTCGCAGTCCGGTGACGGCGCGTGCTCGCCGGCGAGATGCATGGCGAGCACGCGGCCGCCCGGGCCGAAGTCCGGTGCGCCGAGGCGCTCGCCGTGCCAGGCGACGTCGGGCCGGTTGAGCGGTCCGCGCGGCTCGCCGGTGAGGAAGTCGCGGCGACGCAGCACGGGATGGGCGGCGCGGAAGGCGATCAGCTCGCGCGTGAAGCGGAAGAGGTCGCGGTTCGCGTCGAGCAGCCGCCAGTCGACCCACGACGTCTCGTTGTCCTGACAGTAGGCGTTGTTGTTGCCGCCCTGCGAGCGGCCCATCTCGTCGCCGGCGAGCAGCATCGGCGTCCCCTGCGAGCAGAGCAGCAGGGTGAGGAAGTTGCGCGACTGGCGGGCGCGCAGCGCGCGGATCGCCGGATCGGCCGTCGGCCCCTCGACGCCGCAGTTCCAGCTCAGGTTGTCGTCGTGGCCGTCGCGGTTGTCCTCGCCGTTCGCCTCGTTGTGCTTCTCGCTGAAGCTGACGAGGTCGGCGAGCGTGAAGCCGTCGTGGCAGGTGACGAAGTTGATCGAGTGCGACGGCGTGCGGCGTGACGGCGCGAAGAGGTCCGAGCTGCCGGCGAGCCGCGAGGCGAGCGCTGCGGTCCAGCCGGTGTCGCCGCGCACGAAGCGGCGCAGGTCGTCGCGGAACGGGCCGTTCCATTCCGCCCAGCGCTCCCAGGCGGGAAACGAGCCGACCTGGTAGAGACCGGCGGCATCCCACGCTTCGGCGATCAGCGTCGTGTCGGCGAGCACCGGATCGAGCGCAATGCGCTCGAGCACCGGCGGGTTGGCGAGCACCTCGCCGGAGCGGCCGCGGCCGAGGACGGCGGCGAGATCGAAGCGGAAGCCGTCGACGTGCATCGCCGAGACCCAGTAGCGCAGCGCGTCGATGATCAGGTTGCGCACCACCGGGTTGTTGCAGTCCAGCGTGTTGCCGCAGCCGGTGTAATCGCGGTACGCGCCGGTGGCGGGATCGAGGAGGTAGTACGACGCGTTGTCGAGGCCGCGCAGCGACAGCGCCGGCGCGCCGGGCGGCAGCGGCGCCTCGCCGGTGTGGTTGAAGACGACGTCGAGGAACACCTCGATGCCGGCGCGGTGGAACTCGCGCACCATGGTGCGGAACTCGGTCACCTGGGCACCGTCGAAGCCGAACGAGGCGTAGCCCGCCTTCGGCGCGAAGAACGCGATCGGGCTGTAGCCCCAGTAGTTGTGCAGCGGCCGGCCGGTGGTCGGATCGACGGCGCGCACCTCGTTCTCGTCGAACTCGAACACCGGCAGCAGCTCGACGGTGGTGACGCCGAGCGACTGCAGGTACGGGATCTTCTCGATCAGGCCGTAGAAGGTGCCCGGGTGGGCGACGCCGGACGACGGGTGGCGCGTGAAGCCGCGCACGTGCAGCTCGTAGATGACCTTGTCGGCGAGCGGGATGAGCGGCGGACGCGTGCCGTTCCAGTCGAACTCGCTGTCGACGTACAGCGAGCGGCGGCGCGGCCAGCGCGACGGCGTCTCCTCGCCGGCGCGCGGCTCGACGACGCCCCAGCGGCTGCCGCCGGTGAGCGCCGTGGCGTAGGGATCGATCAGCACCGTGTCGGGCTCGAAGCGGTGCAGCGGCGAGGGCGGCTGGCCGACTCGCGCCGCGCGCCAGCCGTAGCGCGTGCCGGGATCGAGGCCGGCGACGGTGACGTGCCACATGTGCCCGGTGCGGTTGAACACCGGGTCGAGCGGCAGCTCGAGGATCGGCGCATCGCGCCGCGGCGCGAACAGCACCAGCGTCAGCGCCGTCGCGTGCGCGCTGAAGACGGAGAAGTTCAGCCCGTGGCGCGTCTCGCTGACGCCGAACGGCAGCGGCTGGCCGCCGAGTACGCGCAGCTCGCGGCCGAGCGCGTCGTGCACGACGCGCGGCCGGCGGCCGTCAGGGCTGCGCGCCGACCGCCGGCGGGATCGCGGGGGCGTCCGCATCATGACTGATCGTTTCGAGCTCCTGCCGGAACGTCTCGGGCAGGGCGAGCAGCGCACAGGCGGCGACGAACACGACGAGCGCGATCAGGCTCGTCGCCGTGGCGATGTCGCGGCCGAGCGACACCAGCGCGAGGCCGATCGCCCAGCCGAGGGTCTGGATGAGCGACAGCCACGCGGCCGAGGTGCCGCGATACGAGGTCGGGAAGAGCTCGGTCGAGAGCGCGCGCACGATCACCCCGCCGGCGGTGTTGCAGAACACGAACAGCGCCCAGGCGATCGGCAGGCTCCACCCCGGGCCGTGATAGAAGAGCCAGGCGAAGAGCGGAAAGAACGCGAGAAAGACGAAGCCGACGACGCGGCGGCCGACGCGGTCGCCGATGCGCCCGGCGACGACGTTGCCGATGATGCCGACCGCGCCGCCGACGATGAACATCAGCGAGAACTGCGCCGGCGACCAGCCGTGCACGGTGAGCGTGTAGTAGCCGGTGAACTGGAACACCGCCGCCTCGCCGACCGCCATCAGCCCGCCGACCACCGCGATGCCGAGCGCCCGGCCGGGATAGGCGCGCGCCAGGCGGCCGATCGGCTGCCACCAGCCGTGCAGCCCGCCGGCATCGCCGCGCGCCAGCGCCTGCGCGCGGTGGTCGGTGAAGCGCCGCGTCTCGGCGATGCTGCGGCGCAGCAGCGGCAGCAGCAGCAGCGGCACGACGCCGAACACGTAGAGGCTGCGCCAGCCCCAGGGCAGCGACTCGACGGCGGCGAACAGCCCCGCCCCGAGCCCGTGGCCGCACGCCGACAGCGCCCCGAGCATGCCGATCGCCCAGCCGCGGTACGCCGCCGGATACTCCTCGGTGACGATGACGAAGGCCACCGCCGAGGCGGTGATCATGAACGTGCGCGTCAGCATCTGCGCGGCGACGAACTGCGCGACCGTCTGCGTGAACGCGGTGAGCAGCGTGCCGAGGCTGAACAGCAGCACCGCACCGAGGAACACGCGCCGGCGGCCGATGCGGTCGGCAAACGGCACGATGAGGAACGCCGGCACGGCGCCGAGCTTGATCAGCGCCAGAAAGCCGCCGAGCTGGCGCTCGACCATGTCGAGGTCGGCGGCGATGAACTTCAGCGCCGACGTCAGCATCGAGTTGTCGTACTGCTCGAAGAACAGTGCCAGCGCGACCATGCCGAGCAGCGAGACGAGCCGCGGCTCGACGTCGGGGACGCCGCCGAGAAACGGCGGAATCCACCACGGATTGCGCAGCGCCGGCCGGAATTCGGACATGACCGCCGACGCTACCCCGCCGGCCACAAAAAGAGAATGCAGATCAAACCATCCGCAGATGACGCAGATGACGCAGATGAGGCGCGAGCCGATCAGGTACGGCCTCGCCGCTCATACGCGCTCTGGAGCGCGTCGGGCAGGGAAGGTTGTGTTCGGCGGGGGTGCGCACCCATCTGCGCAATCTGCGCAATCTGCGGATGCCCGGCGTCCGTCTCATCCTCTTGCGCCAGCGGGCGGGGCTGCGTAGGGCGGGAGCAGCGCGATGGCGAGGGGCAGTCAGAAGG
>CBFGUK010000317.1:0-4051 GCA_965651925.1 uncultured bacterium
TCAGTTGTGCAGGAGCAGATGACAGTGCTCCGGCAGCTGGCGGACGAGGCCGTTGACGACGTGGCCGCGCAGCAGGTGGTAGATCGCGCCGCGGCGGCTGACGCCCATCATCACCGTGTCGACGCCGAGCTCGCGGGCGGCACGGGCGATGCCCTCGGCGGCGCTGTAGGAGATCGTCCAGATCGGCACCAGGGTCGCACCCTCCGCCTGGGCGACGCGTGAGGCGGCGAGCAGCGTGTCGCGCCCCTCGGCGTCGGGCTCGGTGGCGGCACCGCCGACGAACAGGCCCGGCCGTTCCTCGACGTAGATCGCGTACACGGTCTTCCCGCCACGGCCGCGCTCGCGCAGGATGGCCTCGCTGACGAGGCTGGCGTTCGGCCCGCGCAGGGCGACCAGTGTGCGCGACGGATAGAGCCGGCGCAGCACCTGCGCGTCGCTCAGGCTGATCAGCTCCGGCACGTCCTCGGTGACCTCGTGCGCCTCGTCGATGCGCTCGGCGGTGCGCCGGCGGACGAGCGGCACGCGGTAGAAGACCTCCTGGAAGCGCTTCTGCTGCGCGGTCAGCGCGATCGCCATGCCGAACAGCGTCAGGCCGCCGCCGAAGATGGTGGCGAGCTGCTTGGTGACGAGGTTGACGCACCACGATACGAGGACCATCGCCGTCGTCAGCACGCCGACCCAGAACCACGGCCCGCGCTGCCCCTCCCGCCAGCGCAGCGTGTCGACGCCGAGCGAGCTGAGCACGAATGCGCCGAGCAGCCCGAACGCGTACATCTCGCCGAGCAGCCGCAGGTTGCCGGCCGTGCAGTAGACGACGAGCACCGGCACGACCGTGGCGATGAGAATCGCCCAGTGCGGGGTGCCGAAGCGGCGGTTGCGCGCCGTCAGGAAGGTCGGGAAGTACCCCTGGCGGGCGAGCGCCAGGAACACATGGTAGCCGCCGATGATCGCGGTGTTGGCGGCGAACAGCAGCAGCACCGAGGCGGTGACGACGACCGCGATCTTGACCGGCAGCCCACCCCACATGACGCCGAGCTCGGAGATGAAGCGCTCGCTCTCGTGCGCCTTGATCGCCGCCGGCAGCAGCGCGATCGAGAACAGCGTCAGCAGCGGCGACGTGACGAGCACCGAGCCGATGACCAGCGTCATGCCGCGCCCCGCCGACCGCCGCACCGGCTCGCGCATCGCCGGGCTCAGCTGGCTGATGCTCTCCAGGCCCGAGAACGCGAGCCACGCGCCGGCGAAGCCGACCAGCAGCATCCCCGGCGAGAGCGTCGCGTGCATCGACAGGTGCGCGGCGATCGCCTGCCACTGCGGCGGCCCGATCGACCACCACGTGACGCCGATCACGACGCAGTCGACGAGCAGCGCGCAGCCGGCCATCACCAGCGACAGGATCGCGCTTTCGCGGATGCCGACGACGTTGATCGCGGCGAGGAGCACGAGCGTGCCGATGCTCAGCGCGATGATGTGCGGATCGACGGCAGCGAACAGGCTGGCGAGGTAGTTCATGCCCGACACCGACGAGATCGCCGAGGTGAGGAAATAGTCGACGGTGATCAGCATGCCGCCGAAGCAGCCCCAGCGCGGATCGAAGGCCTTCGTCGCGACGGTGACGACGCCGCCGCCTTCGGGGTTGCGCCAGCAGATCTCGACGTATTTCGCGGCCAGCAGCAGGAAACCGAAGGTCGTGGCGAGCACGAAGAGCGGCGCCGCCTCGCCGACCTGGGCATACAGGATCCCCGGCACGTAGTAGACCGAGGTGCCGATGTCGCAGAACACCACCGCCCAGATCAGCAGCGGCGACAGCTGTTTCGGCTGGATCTCGAGCGGCGCCCGCCCGGCGCGCTGGACGCGGCCCGGGACCGCGGCGGGAACGGGAGAGGCGGTGGGCGCCTCGGGGGAGCTCATGCAGAGGTGCGCTCGTGCGCTCGCTGGCCGGACGAGGATGGCGAAGCGCCCCTCCGCCGTCAATCCGGCCCGCCGGGTCATCTGCGCGAGGGGCTTTGCTTCTCCGCACGGAATCGGATAGCGGATGCGGGTTTGATCCCCACACAAGAGGAGCGTCCACAATGCGGCTGATGATCGCAGCGATCCTGACCCTGCTCGGGCCCTTGGGCCTTGCGCCCGCCTGGGGCGTCGAGACGGGGCACACGAGCGAGATCAATCTCGTTCTCCCCGACCTGAGTAGTGTCACGATGATGGGCATGAGCGGCCACACGCTGCTCATGTTCGGCCTGCTCATCTGCCTCGGCGGCCTCGGCTTCGGCCTGTGGGCGTACACGCAGCTGCGCAACCTGCCGGTGCACCGATCGATGCTCGAGATCAGCGACCTGATCTACGAGACCTGCAAGACGTACCTGGTGACGCAGGGCAAGTTCATCCTCATTCTCGAGCTGTTCATCGGCGCGGTAATGGTCGTGTACTTCGGCGTCCTGATGGGGCTCGAGGCCTATCGCGTCGCGACGATCATCATCTTCAGCCTGATCGGCATCGCCGGCAGCTACGCGGTCGCCTGGTTCGGCATCCGCGTCAACACCTTCGCGAACTCGCGGACCGCGTTCGCGGCGCTCGAGGGGCGGCCGTACCCCTGCTACGCGATTCCGCTCAAGGCCGGCATGAGCATCGGCACGCTGCTCATCTCGATCGAGCTGCTGCTCATGCTGCTGGTGCTGCTCTTCATTCCCGCCGACCTCGCCTATCCGTGCTTCATCGGCTTCGCGATCGGCGAGTCGCTCGGCGCCTCGGCGCTGCGCATCGCCGGCGGCATCTTCACCAAGATCGCCGACATCGGCTCGGATCTGATGAAGATCGTCTTCAACATCAAGGAAGACGACGCGCGCAATCCGGGCGTGATCGCCGACTGCACCGGTGACAACGCCGGCGACTCGGTCGGCCCGACCGCCGACGGCTTCGAGACCTACGGCGTCACCGGCGTCGCACTGATCTCCTTCATCCTGCTCGCCGTGCCGAGCAGCGAGGTGCAGGCGCAGCTCATCGTCTGGCTGTTCGCGATGCGCATCATGATGATCATCGCCAGCATCCTCTCGTACGCGATCAACGAGGGCATCCAGTCGGCGAAGTACGCGAGCGCGACGAACATGAACTTCGAGCACCCGCTGACGTTCCTCGTCTGGCTCACGTCACTCATCTCGGTGGCCATCACCTACATCGCCTCGTACCTGCTCATCGCCGACCTCGGCGACGGCACGCTGTGGTGGAAGCTGTCGACGATCATCACCTGCGGCACGCTCGCCGGCGCGATCATCCCCGAGGTGATCAAGGTGTTCACTTCGACCCACTCGGGTCACGTCCGCGAGTGCGTCGAGGCGTCGAAGGAAGGCGGCGCGTCGCTGAACGTCCTCGCCGGCCTCACTGCCGGGAACTTCTCGGCGTACTGGATGGGCCTGGTGATCGTCGGCCTGATGGCCATCGCCTACTTCGTCAGCAACGCCGGTCTCGGCGCGCCGATGCCCGACGGGCGTCCGCTGATGCTGGCGCCGGCGGTGTTCGCCTTCGGCCTCGTCGCCTTCGGCTTCCTCGGCATGGGCCCGGTGACCATCGCCGTCGATTCCTACGGCCCGGTGACCGACAACGCGCAGTCGGTCTACGAGCTGTCGCTGATCGAGACCGTGCCGAACGTGAAACAGGAGATCCGCAAGCAGTTCGGCTTCGACGTCGACTTCGAGCGCGCCAAGATGTTCCTCGAGGAGAACGACGGCGCCGGCAACACGTTCAAGGCGACCGCCAAGCCGGTGCTCATCGGCACCGCGGTGGTCGGCGCGACGACGATGATCTTCTCGATCATCATGGCGCTGACGCACGGCCTGACCACGAACCTCGAGAGCCTCTCGATCCTGCACGCGCCGTTCCTGTTCGGCCTCATCCTCGGCGGCTCGGTGATCTACTGGTTCACCGGCGCCTCGACGCAGGCGGTGTCGACCGGTGCCTACCGCGCCGTCGAGTTCATCAAGGCGAACATCCGCCTCGAAGGCGTCGAGAAGGCCTCGATCACCGACTCGAAGAAGGTCGTCGAGATCTGCACGCAGTA
>CBFGUK010000318.1:0-3964 GCA_965651925.1 uncultured bacterium
GGGTGGGGTGTGTGGGGGGGGGGGGGGGGGGGGGGGGGGGGGGGGGGGGGGGGGGCGGCCTCCCGAGCTCGGGGCGCGGTGGGTGTGGCGTTTCGACGGGCGGCGAAGTGTCTCGACGCTTCGCGGGCCGGCGCGGTAGGCGGGGGCATGACACAGGCGGCCGTGCGGATCCGCGTCTGTACCGAGGGCGACGTCGCGGGGCTGGCGGCGCTGTGGGCCGCGGTCTTCCCGGATGCGCGCGTCTGGAACCAGCCGGCGGTGAGCATCGCGCGCAAGCGCGCGCTCGCCGACGATCTGCTGTTCGTCGCCGTGCAGGGCGACGCGGTGCTCGGCGCCGTGGCGGCGGGTTACGACGGGGTGCGCGGCTGGATCTACCATCTCGCGGTCGCACCGGCGGCGCGCCGGCAGGGAATCGGGCGGGCGCTGCTGCAGGCGGCGGAAGCGGCGCTGCGGGCGCGCGGCTGTCCGAAGATCAACCTGCAGATCCTGGCCGACAACGCGGCGGTGAGCGCGTTCTATGCCCGCCTCGGTTTCGTCGTCGAACCGCGCATCAGCATGGGCAAGGTCCTCACCTGAGGCCGGGCCGCGCAAGCGGCCCTGCGCCCGCCGGGGATTGCCCGCCGCCGCCGCGCCCGGAGGGTGGAGGGTGATGCCGCTGGCCGACGACGTCGACGATCAGCTGCGGGCGTTCCTCGCCGGCTCGCCGTTCCGCGTGCGCGGCGGGATCATGACCGATCTCGACGGCACGGCGGTGCACGAGGATCGCGGGCGCATCATCATCCCGGCGCCGGTCGAGCTCGGGTTCAAGACGCTGCACGAGCTCGGGCGGCCGTTCATGCTCAACACGCTGCGCTTCCCGCTGTCGGTGCTGCGCACCTTCGGCCGTGAATGGTACGCGATCTCGAATGCGCCGATTCCGACCGTGACGCTGAACGGCAGCCTGCTCGGCTACGTGACGCAGGCCGCCGACGGCGAGCTCGCGTTCGAGGAGATCAGCGCCGTGCCGCTCGCCGCCGCGGACATCGACGAGGTGCTCGAGGGCGTGCGCGGGCTCCTGCGCGGCGGGCTCACCGACCTGCTGCTGTTCTACTACCCGCGCGACTGGCGCATGGGCGAGCTCATCTGGACGCCGGTGGCCGAGCACGTGCTGGCGGTGAAGGAGAAGTACCTCAGCGCCTCGGCGGTCACCGCCGTCACGCTCGACACGCTGCGCGCCCAGCTGCTCGCCGAGGACATCTGCATGCTCTTCCTGCTCGTCGACGTGCCCGAGGACCAGCGCATGGCGTACCAGCACACGCGGCGCAGCAACTTCGTCACCCGCGCCGGGGTCGACAAGCTCGCCGGCGCCGAGGCGATGGCCGCGCATCTCGACCTCGAGCTCGCCGCGTCGATCGGCGCCGGCGACACCGAGCTCGACTCCTTCCTGTCCGGCGTCGGCGTCGCGGTGCACGTCGGCAGCGCCGCGCTGCCGTTCCGCGGCGTCCGGCACACCCTCCGGCTCCCCGACTCCTTCGCGTTCGGCGCGCTCCTCTTCCGTGTCGCCGAGCTCCTGCGCACGCCGGACTGATGGCCGCGGCACGCCCCCGCGAAGCCCCGGCGCTGCGCCGCGCGCGCGCCGAGGCGCGGCGGATCATCGAGCGCCACTTCGGCAGCGCGCCGCAGCGTGTCGTCCAGTCGGGCAGCGGCCTGACGAACTTCGTCTTCCTCATCCAGCACCGCCAGGGCGAGCTCGTCGTGCGCATCGGCGCCGAGGCAGGCAAGATCAACGCGTTCATCAAGGAGCAGTGGGCGATGGCGCGGGCGCGGGCGGTCGGCGTACCGACCGCTGAGGTGCTGGAGGTCGGCATCGCGGCCGACGACTCGCCGTACATGGTCGCGCGCCGTGTCGCCGGCGCCGATGCCGTGCACCATCCGGCCCGCGCCGACATCCTGCGCCAGCTCGGCGCCTACGCCGCGAAGATCAACGCCATCGCCACCACCGGCTTCGGCGAGACCTTCGACTGGTCGAGCAACCAGCTCTCGCACAACGCCACCTGGCAGGAGTTCCTCGACAAGGAGCTGCGGCTCGATGCGCGCCTGGAGGTGCTCGAACGCCACGGCATGCTGACGCCGTCCCGGCGGCGCCGGGTGCGCGCGACGCTGCGCGCCCTGAACGGCACCACCGCCAGCCCGGTGCTGACGCACGGCGACCTGCGGCTGAAGAACGTCATCGTCGACGCGCGCGGCACGATCCGCGCGATCATCGACTGGGAGCACTGCACCTCCAACCTGCCGCCGTACTGGGAGCTGTCGATCGCGCTGCACGACCTGTCGATCGACGAGAAGGAGATCTTCCTCGACGGCTACGGCCTCACCGACCAGCGCATCGGCGAGATCGCTCCGGTGCTGAAGGCGCTCAACCTCGTCAACTACGCGCCGGAGATCGAGCGCCTCGCGGCGGAGAAGGACGCTGCCGCCCTCGCCCGCTACCGCACCCGCCTCGCCGGCGCGCTCGATCTGAACGCGTTGTGAGCGATGGTGGGCCGCGCCGGCGGCCCCACGAGCGGCCCGCGTCGATGATGCGCGGCGGAGGCGCGGCGCGTCGTTCCGCTCTTGCGCGCGGGGGGGTCCGCCAGCGAAGGAGCCTCAGCGCGCAACCGGGTGCCGCAGTCCTATTGCGGCGCCAGCACCGAGGAGAGCCATGCGATTAGGAACGATCGGGGAAACCGTGCTCGAGCGGATTCTCGCCAGGACGAACCTGGTACCCCACCCGCTCCTCGAGACGCAGATCGCGTTCAGCCTGGCGCGCACGATCATGGCGGGCGTGAAGCTCGGCATCTTCGATGCGGTCGGCGACGGGACGAAGACGGCCGCCGAGGTGGCCACGACCTGCGGAACCGATCCCGAGGCGACGACGAAGCTCATGAACGCGCTGGTCGGCTGCCGCTACCTCCGGCATCGCGACGGGCGCTATGCGCTGACGCCGAAGAGCCGCAAATGGCTGCTGCGCAGCTCACCGCACTCGATCGTCGACAAGATGCTCTTCCAGTACGACGAGTGGGACATCGTCGCGCAGTACGAGTCCTACGTCGCAACCGGCCAGCCGCTCGACGTGCACAGCTCGTTCGAGGGCCCGGCGGCGTGGGATCGCTATCAGCGCGGCATGCGTGCGACGGCCGGGATCTCGGCCGGGGAAGTGGCGCAGCGCCTGCCGGTGCCGGCGGGCGCGACCGCGATGCTCGATATCGGCGGCTCGCATGGCTTCTACTCGGTGTGCGCCTGCCGCCGGCACGCCGGCCTGCGCGCGACGATCCTCGATCTGCCCGAGGCCGTCGCGCAGTCCGCCGCCATTCTCGCGCACGAGGGGATGGGCGAGCGCGTCGTCCATCGAGCGGGGAATGCGCTCACCGACGACCTCGGCAGCGGCGCCTGGGACGTGGTCTTCCTGTCGCAGCTCGTGCACCACTTCACCGACGAGCAGAACCGCGCGCTGATCGCGCGGATCGCGCGCGCGCTGAAGCCGGGCGGGATCTGTGTGCTGCTCGACGTGCTGCGCCCCGCCGCGCCCGGGGAGGCCGGCGGCGTCGGCGCGCTGCTCGACCTCTACTTCGCGGCGACGAGTCGCTCGGGCACGTGGCCGCTCGACACCATGCAGGGCTGGCTGCGCGACGCCGGCCTCGTGCTCGAGGCGCCCGTCCATCTGCGCACCCTGCCCGGTGCGGCAATGGTGATCGGCCGACGGCCGCCGGCCGACACGGCGGGGTCGAACGCAGCGGCGTCCGGCTGACAGCTCAGCCGCGACGACGCGGCCGCGCCAAGCCGCATCCGGCGATGGTCGGCGTTCGTCCAGTGCGGTCGGCTCGCCTCGAGACGCGCTGGAGGGCCGCGCTTCCGCACGGCCGCGGACGCGCGTCGCCTTGTGCGAAAGGGGACGTCCGTCCGCGGCGCGGCGGGAGCCGCGCCCTCCAACGCGTATCGGGATGGT
>CBFGUK010000319.1:0-3943 GCA_965651925.1 uncultured bacterium
GCCGCGGACGGACGTTGCCTTGCGCATGAGGCGACGCGCGTCCGCGGCCGTGCGGGAGCACGGCCCTCCAGCGCGTCGTGAGGTCGCCGCCACACGCGTTGGTGGGCGGGCTTCCGCCGGGCCGTGGACGGACGTCGCCTGTTCAACCGGCGCTCTGCCGGACGGAGTCTGCCTTCAGAGGAAGACGCGTGCGTTCGCCGGGAGCGCCGCGGCGGGGCGCCGCTGTTGCGGCGCCCGCCGGGCGGGCGCGATCGCGTCAGGACGCGATCGCGTGGTCGTTGTCGTACGCATCGCCGAGGCCGTACTTCTGCAGTCGGTGCCGCAGCGAGCGGTAGTTGATGCCGAGCAGCTCGGCGGCGCGCTTCTTCACGCCGCCGGCCTGATCGAGCGCGCGCAGGAGAATCGCCTTTTCGTAGGCGGCGAGGTCGGCCTCGAGGTCGACGGGATCAGTCGGCGTCGGCAGGCGCGGTGGCATCACCCACCCGGCCGGCCGCGCCTCGCCGTCGGTGGCGAGCGCCGGAGCCGGGACCGGCGCGGCGACCGGAGCCGGCCGCGGTGGCACGTCGCCGGTGACGTACGACGGCAGGTGTTCCTCGGTCGCGGTCTCGCCATCGCAGAGCGCCACCGCGTGCTCGATGATGTTCTCGAGCTCGCGGATGTTGCCGGGGTAGGCGTGCTGCAGCAGCAGGCGTCCGGCGCCGACCGAGAAGCGGCTGACCCGGCGCCCGTGCAGCTCGGAGAACTGGCGCAGGAAGTGGCGGATCAGCAGCGGGATGTCGTCGCGACGCTCGCGCAGCGGCGGCAGCTCGAGGTGGATGACGTTCAGCCGGTAGAAGAGATCCTCGCGGAATTGGCCGTCGCGCACCTGGCCCTGCAGGTCGCGGTTGGTGGCGGCGATGATGCGCACGTCGACGGCGACGCTCGTCTCGCTGCCGACCGGGCGGAACGTGCGCTCCTGGAGGACGCGCAGCAGCTTGACCTGCAGGTGCAGCGGCAGCTCGCCGATCTCGTCGAGGAACAGCGTGCCGCCGTCGGCCTGGCGGAAGCAGCCGGGCCGGTCGGCGACCGCCCCGGTGAACGCGCCGCGCACGTGCCCGAACAGCTCGCTTTCCATCAGCTGCTCGGGAATCGCGCCGCAGTTGATCGCGACGAAGCGCTTGTCGCGCCGCGGGCTGCGGGCGTGCATCGCGCGGGCGACGACCTCCTTGCCGGTGCCGCTCTCGCCGGTGATCAGCACCGTCGTGTCGGAACCGGCGACGCGCTCGATGAGGTCGCGGATGCGCCCCATCGCCTGGCTCGCGCCGTAGAGGCCGTCGGCGGCCTCGGTGATCTCGATGTTGTCGAGCTCGAGCGGTGCGATGTCTTCGGGTGGTGCATCCGGCTCGGCGGCGGCGGCGAGCTCCTCCTTCAGGCGGGTGACGTTCTGCAGCACGTAGAGTGCGCCGATCGGATGTCCGAACGTGCTCGCCAGCGGTGCGGCGACGCAGCGCAGCGCGCCGGTGGTGCCGTCCGGGCTCTCGTACGCGAACTCGACCGGGGCGGAGGCCGCCGAGGACTGCAGGAAGGCGAGGCGCGCGGCGGGCGTCTGGCGCAGCGGCGGAAACAGCTCGCCGATGTCGGCGCCGATCAGCTCGGTGACCGGCCGGCCGGTGAGCTCGGCGGCGATCGCATCGGCCGAGGAGACGCGCCCGTCGCCGTCGATCGTCAGCAGCCCGCTGTGAATCGTGCGCGACAGGGTATCCTGCAGGAGCGCGAGGTGGTCGCGTTCCGCCTCTTTCTCGCGCAGCCGCCGTTCGGCCTCGTCGAGCCGGCGGGTGAGGATGCTGGCGAGAAACGCGATCAGCGCGAACGTGAGGTTCGCCGCCGCGAGACGCAGGAACACGGGTCCGTCGCCGGCGGTGCCGTGCGCGACGAGCAGCAGCGCGAGCCCGTCGTGTGCCGCGCCCGAGGCGAGCGCGGCGAACAGGGCGCCGCGGCCGAACAGCAGCACCGCGGCGTTGATGATCGGCAGGCTGTAGAGAAACGGGAACGGGCTCTCCAGCCCGCCGGTGATGTGGACGACGCCGGTGACGAGCAGCACGTCGAAGCCGATCTGCACGTAGGCGAAGCGCGACAGCTGGCGGGCATGCGGCAGCAGCAGCGCCGAGACGGCGGAGAAGGCGTACGTGAGCGCGACGGCGAGCAGCAGGCTCTGCATCGACACGTCGAAGCGCTCGCGTGCGGTCTGCAGGTAGGCCGCGGCGACCATGAGGAGAAAGCAGGAGGTGACCGCGACGCGGCCGAGCAGGAACCATTTGAGGCGGCTGCGCAGCTCGCCCGCGTCCCCGGAGAACGCGCGGACGTCGGACATGGCGCTCACCCGATCACCGATCCGAGCTTGAAGATGGGCAGGTACATCGAGACGACGAGGCCGCCGATGATCACGCCGAGGAACAGGATGACGAGCGGTTCCATCAGCGTGGTGAGGTTGGCGACCATGTTGTCGACTTCGTCCTCGTAGAACTCGGCGATCTTCTGCAGCATCGCGTCGAGCGCGCCGGTCGATTCGCCGACCGAGATCATCTGGCAGACCATCGGCGGGAAGACCTTGCTCTGCACCAGCGGCTCGGAGATCGAGTTGCCCTCGCTGATGCTGAGGCGCGTCGCCAGCACGGCGCGTTCGACGACCTTGTTGCCCGACGTCTTGGCGGTGATCAGCAGCGCGTCGAGAATCGGCACGCCCGAGGAGACCAGCGTGCTCAGCGTGCGCGTGAAGCGGGCGATCGACGACTTGCGGATCAGGTCGCCGAACACCGGCATCTCGAGGAACGCGCGGTCCATGGCCAGCCGCCCGTTCTCGGTCTGGTACGCGTAGCGCAGGCCCACGGCGATCGCGATGGCGACCATCAGCATGTAGTGGAAGTACGCGATCGTGAAGTTCGACAGATTGATGACGAACTGCGTCGGCGCCGGCAGCTCCTGGCCGAAGCTCGAGAACAGCTCGGCGAACACCGGGATGACCCAGATCAGCAGCACCGCGGTGACGCCGGTGGCGACGGTGATGATCGTCGCCGGATAGATCATCGCGCCCTTGATCTTCGCCTTCAGCTTCATGGATTTCTCCATGTAGACCGACAGGCGCGCGAGGATCGTGTCGAGGATACCGCCGACCTCGCCGGCGGAGATCATGTTGACGAACAGGTCGTCGAAGATCTTGTTGTGCTTGCGCAGCGCCTCGGTGAACGTCGAGCCCGACTCGACGTCGTCCTTCAGCTGCCGGATGACGCCGCGGAACTTCTTGTTCTCGGTCTGCGAGGCGAGGATGTCGAGGCACTGCACGATCGGCAGGCCGGCATCGATCATCGTGCCGAGCTGGCGGGTGAAGACGACGACGTCGCGCGTCTTGACGCTCTCGCCGAGCCCGGGGATCTTGATCTCCTTGTCGAGCCCCTTGCCGCGCTCGCGGATCTTCGCGGGGATCGGCTGGATGCGCTGCGCGCGCAGTCGCGCCAGCACCGCATCGCGGGTCGCCGCCTCCATCTCACCACTGATCGTCTCGCCGCGCGGGGAGACCCCCTGCCACCGGTAGATCGCCATTTTTTTGACCTCCGCTTCCAGTCCGAATACGCGCCATTTCGCGTAGTTGGCCGTTTGTGCCGCGTCGCGGCGCCTCTACTCAGCACGCCGTGTGCCACTTTGCGTCAGGGCGCCCGTCGTCTCGCGCGCCACGGCGCACGCCGTGTCGCCTGCGGTGTGTTGGTGACGGCGCAACGATGTTGGCGACGGGGAAGCGGTCAGCCGGCAGCGGTCAGCCGTCAGCCGTCAGCGGTCAGCCGTCAGCGGTCAGCCGTCAGCTGAGAGCCGCGCGTGCGGCGTCTCGCGGTTTGCCCCCGGGCAATCCGACAATCTCATCACGCGCTGGAGGGCCGCGCTTCCGCGCGGCCGCGGACGCGCGTCGCCTCAC
>CBFGUK010000320.1:0-3893 GCA_965651925.1 uncultured bacterium
GCGGGCGGGGCTGCGTAGGGCGGGAGCAGCGCGATGGCGAGGGGCAGTCAGAAGGCGGAGGTGTGGATCTACGATGCCGGCGGCGGCATGCGTGACGGCTGGCTCGAGCTCCGCGAGGAGCAGGGCGAGCTGTGGCCGGCCGATCGCGCCTGGGAGCGCGTCACCGAGTTCCCGCCCGACGCGAGCGCCTCGACGGCGCGCGTCGTGCTCTGGGCCGACCGCCGCGACAAGTACATCGCGCGCCTCGAGGTCGGCGGCCTGCAGCGCTGGATCATCTGCGAGCGCCTGCCGGCCCTGCTGCGCGTGCTCGAATCGCTGCACGCGATCGTCGCCCTCGGTCAGCGCTGAGCGCGCCGATGCCGCTGGCCGCGATCGCCCCCGACCTCTGGCAGGTCTCGACGACGAAGCGGTTTCCCGGCGGCGTCGTCCTGCCGGTGAACGGCACGATCGTGCGGCTGCCGGACGGCACGGTGCTGCTGCACTCGCCGATCCCGATCGATGACGCGCTCGCGGCGGAGATCGAGGCGCTCGGGCCGGTCGCGCACCTCGTCGCGCCGAACGCGCTGCATCACCTCTGGATCGCCGACGCGAGCCGGCGCTGGCCGCGGGCGCGCGTCCACGCCGCACCGCGTGTCGCGCAGAAGCAGCCGGCGCTGCGCATCGATGCGCCGCTCGCCGACGGCGCGCCGGCCGAGTGGGGTGGCGCGCTCGAGGGCCTGCTCGTCGGCGGCGCGCCGTTCATCTCCGAGGTCGTGTGCTTCCACCACCCCTCGGCGACGCTGATCGCCACCGACCTGCTCTTCCACATCACCGCACCGGCGAACCGCGCCACGCGCTTTTTGCTCGCCGTCGCCGGCACCGGCGGCGGGCGGCTGGCGATGAGCCGCGAGTGGCGCCTCGCGCGCCGCGATCGTGCCGCGGCGCGCGCCGCCGCGGCACATATCTGCGCCTGGCCGGTGGCGCGCATCGTCATGGCGCACGGCGAGCCGTACACGGCATCCGATGCGCCCCAGGCGCTGGCGCGCGCGCTGCAACGCATGGCCGCCTGAAATCCTTACCGCGGATGACGCGGTTTACACGGAGCCGGAAGACCGCGTCGTGTCCGGCATCTGCGCCGTGGCGGCGTGGCGCCGGCATTGCTGATCCGGCTGCGCAGGAGGCTGACGCATGGCGCAGCAGGACCCGACGCAGGGCACGCAGAGTGGTCAGGCACAGCCCGATGCACCACAGGTGCAATCGGAGCCGCGGCCGCCATATCCCGGACAGAAGCTCGACAAGCCCGGCATCGAGGCGGAGATGGAGCTCGAGCCGCGCTGGCGGGCGCCGCGCTACAAGGCGGCCGGCAAGCTCGCGGGCAAGGTCGCGCTGGTCACCGGCGGCGACAGCGGCATCGGCCGCGCCGTCGCCTATCTCTACGCGCGCGAAGGCGCCGATGTCGCCATCGTCTACCTGCCGGCGGAGCAGCAGGATGCCGACGTGACGCGCCGCGCGATCGAGCAGGAAGGGCGGCGCTGTCTCGCGCTGGCCGGCGATCTCACCGACCCCGCGTTCTGCCGCGCGGTGGTGGAGCGCACGGTGCGCGAGCTCGGCCGCCTCGACGTGCTGGTGTCGAACGCCGCCTGGCAGAACCGCAAGGGCTCGCTCGCGGAGATCAGCGACGAGGAGTGGGAACGCACGCTGCGCACGAACATCGATGCGTACTTCCACCTCGCGCGCGCCGCCGTGCCGCACCTGCCGCCGGGCGGCGCGATCATCGCCACCAGCTCGGAAGTCGGCCTCGAGGGATCCGAGGCGCTCGTCGACTACGCGGCGACCAAGGGGGCGATCAACGCGTTCACCAAGTCGCTCGCCCAGCAGCTCGCCGACAAGGGCATCCGCGCCAACGTCGTCGCGCCCGGGCCGGTCTGGACGCCGCTCAATCCCGCCGACACCGGCGCGAGCATGGAGAAGATCGAGCAGTTCGGGCAGAAGACGCCGCTCAAGCGCGCCGCCCAGCCGGAGGAGATCGCGCCGGCGTACGTCTTCCTCGCCTCCGATGCGGACTCCTCGTACATCACCGGCATTGTCCTCGAGGAGATGGGCGGGCAGACGACGGCGGGGTGAGCCGGAGCCCGCAGATGACGCGGATGGGGATGATCGCCGCACTGACATGCAGAATGCCCCCGCCAGCCATACGCGTTGGAGGGCCGCGCTTCTGCGCGGCCGCGGACGCGCGTTGCCTGCTGCGCGGCGGGACGTCGAGGCGCGGCGCCTAGGCGAAGCGCAACCATTGCGGGTCCCCTCTCCCGGCGGGAGAGGGGCGGGTGAGGGGCGTGGTTCCATCAAAGAGCACGCCGGTACCGATGGCCGCCTACGACGGCTACTTCGCCGACCCGTTCGTGTGGCGGTGGGGGGAGGAGTGGTGTGCGGTCGGCACGGGGCCGGCGGAGGCGGCCGGCGACGTGCGCGGGCCGCGGGTGTTCCCGCTGCTGCGTTCGCGCGACTTCCGCGTCTGGCACCCTGCGGGGGAAGCGCTCGAGCGCCCGGATGCAGCGCTCGGCGACAGCTACTGGGCGCCGGAGGTTGCGTATGCAGAGGGGCGCTTCCACCTCTACTACTCCGCCGGCTTCGCTGACGCGCGCCATCACCTGCGCGTCGCGATTGCGGAGCGGCCGGAGGGTCCGTATCGCGACGCGGCGGCGCTGACCGATGTCGACACCTGCCCGTTCGCGATCGATCCGCATCCGTTCCGCGACGTCGACGGCTCGTGGTGGCTGTTTCACGCGCGCGACTTCCTCGACACCGACGGCGGCGTGCGCGCCGGAACGGCGCTGGTCGTGCAGCGGCTTGCGGCGATGACCCGGCTCGCGCCCGGGGCGCCGCTCACCGTGCTGCGCGCGCGCCACGACTGGCAACGCTTCCTCGCCGATCGCGCGATGTACGGGCGGCGCTTCGACTGGCACACGCTCGAGGGACCGTGCGTGCGCCGCCACGACGGCCGGTACTGGTGTCTCTTCTCCGGCGGCCGCTGGGAGACCGAGTCCTACGGCGTCGACTACGCCGTTGCCGACACGCCGGCGGGGCCGTGGTCCGATGCCGGCAGCGAAGCCGGGCCCCGCGTCCTGCGCACCATCCCCGGCGCCCTCATCGGCCCCGGCCACAACTCGCTCGTCACCGGCCCCGACGGCGCCGACTACATCGCCTACCACGCCTGGGACGCCGCCATGACCGCGCGGCGCATGTTCCTCTCCCGCCTGACCTGGACCGCCGCCGGCCCGCGCGTCGCGTGGTAGTCGCTCTGCGTCTCTCCGCGTCCTCCGCGTGCGAAGCTCAGTGCTCGGGCGTGCCGAGATGCATCTGCCGTTCGACCGCCGCGTAGCGCGCCGCGGCGCCGCGCTCGGGCGTGAGCAGCGAGACGGCGATGCCGGTGGCGAAGGCGAGCGGGATGGTGACCAGCGCCGGGTTGCGCAGCGGGAACCAGGCGCCGGCGGCGCCGAGGAGCTCGACCTGGACGGTCGGCGAGGTGGCGATGAGCGCCAGCGTGCTCACCGTCCCCACCGCCATGGCGCTCACCGCGCCGGCGGTGGTGCAGCGCCGCCAGAAGATCGCCAGCACGAGCGCCGGAAAGTTGCTGCTGGCGGCGATCGCGAACGCGAGCGAGACCATGAACGCGACGTTCTGACCCTTGAACGCGATGCCGAGCGCGATCGCGGTGAGGCCGAGGCCGATGGTCGCGAGGCGCGCGACGGCGAGCTGTTCGCCCGACTCGGCACGGCCGCCGCGCACGACGCCGACCCACAGGTCGTGCGACAGCGCCGCGGCGCCCGAGAGCGTCAGCCCGGCGACCACCGCGAGGATCGTCGCGAACGCGACCGCGGCGATGAAGCCGAGGAACGGCGTGCCGCCGAGCAGCT
>CBFGUK010000321.1:0-3844 GCA_965651925.1 uncultured bacterium
CGCATGAGGCGGCGCGCGTCCGCGGCCGCGCGGAAGCGCGGCCCTCCAGCGCGTGGCGGAAGCAGGGGCTATGCCCCGCGCGGGGCGTCAGCCGCGCAGGCGCCGGTCGTCCGACGCATCGGCGATGGCGAGGGCACGGCGGGCGAGCACGGCGGTGGGGCGCAGCATGCCGGCGAAGCCTTCGCCGAGGGTCTTGCCCTGCAGGTAGCGGGCGTAGATCCCTTCGGCGATGATCGCGAGCTTGTAGAGCGCCAGCACCTGGTAGAAGTCGATCGCCGCGACGTCGCGGCCGCTCTGCCGCGCGTAGGCCTCGATGAGATCGGCGCGGCGCAGGAAGCCCGGCAGCTGGGTGAACGCCGCGACGCTGCCGATGCTCGCCGGGTCGATCTCGTCCTCAGGATCGGCCCAGTAGATCAGCGTGTAGCCGAGGTCGGCCAGCGGATCGCCGAGCGTCGCCATCTCCCAGTCGAAGACGGCGACGACGCGGCCGGGATCGTCGGGATCGAGTGCGAGGTTGCCGAGGCGGAAGTCGCCGTGGACGATCGTCGGCGGCGGCGAGGCGGGCAGGGCGGCGCCCAAGCGCGCGGCAAGTGTTTCGATCTCGGGCAGCGGTGCGGTGCACGAGCGCTCCCACTGCTGTGCCCAGCGCCGCACCTGCCGCTCGAGGTAGCCCTCGGGCCGGCCGAACCCCTCGAGGCCGACCGCGTGCCAGTCGACGGCATGCAGGCGCACGAGCGTGTCGATCATCGCGAGACTGATGCGGCGCCGCGCCTCGGTGGTGGCGGCGAAACCGTCCGGCAGCTCGTGGGCGAGCACCACGCCGGGGCGGTACTCCATGACGTAGAAGGGCATCTCGTTGACGCTCGCGTCCTCGCAGAGCGCGAGCGGCCGCGGCACCGGCACGTCGGTATCGGCGAGCGCCGCCAGCACGCGATACTCGCGCGCCATGTCGTGCGCGGTCGGCAGGACGTGGCCGAGCGGCGGCCGGCGCAGCACCCACGTGTGCGCGCCGCCGGTGACGCGATAGGTGAGGTTCGACTTGCCGCCGCTGATCAGCTCGAAGGTCAGCGGCACGTCGCCGCCCGGCACGTGCGCGGCAAGGAAGCGCGCCACGGCGGCGGCATTGATGCCAGGGGGGACGGACATGGAGAGGGGCGTGGCGCTTCAGGCTGTTCCCTTCGAGGCGGGAAGCTTTACTCTCGCCCGACCCACCTGAACAGCCTGACAACCTGACGACCCAATGACCTCGGATGGGGGAGCGGGTTTCGGGCCCGCTCCCCCATCCGTCTCACGGTGCGACGTAGTACGAGCCGAGGAGGAGGAACATCTCGTCCTCGGTGCTGACGCCGCCGCGCAGCAGGCAGGCGTCGCACTCGCCGTCGCCGCCGTTCAGGTCGCAGGAGCGGTCGCGTGCCGCCTTGTCGGTCGGCGGGCCGCTGCACGGCGCGCCGACGTTGCCGGCCGTGCAGTGCGTCGGCGTTGCACAGCCGTTGATCGTCGAGCCGCGGCGGACGCGCGACGGGTCGGTGAGGCCGTTGTCGTACAGCGCGCAATAGGTCAGCGTCCGGTCACCCTGCGAGCCGGTGAAGTGCAGCGGCGGCGAGAAGCCGAGCTGCACCGGATCGTTGTACAGGAAGTTCGTGTACAGCAGGCTGGCGGCCGCGTCGCGGCCGTCGTGCGCGACGCAGTCGACGCCCTCGTTGCACTGCGTCGGGCTGAGCGGATCGCAGGGAACCTTCGGCGTCTGGCCCTCGCAGGAGAATTCGCCGCGGAACGTACGCCACTGCTTGCCGCGCTGGTGCATGTGCGAGGTCAGCTCGAACAGGCGCGCGTTGTTCGGCAGGCGGTGCCAGTTGCACACCTCCTGCTGCTCGAACGGCGGCACGTTCATCTTGAAGATCGCCGACAGGTCGAAGATGCCGTTGGCGATGTGCTGCCGTTCTTCCGGCGGCGCGAACTGGAAGTTCACCCAGGCGCGCAGCGCGCCGTCCCGGTCGGTCAGATTGAAGGCGTGCGAGTTCCACAGCATGATGCCGCGCAACGGCATGCAGCGGTACACGCCCTCGGGGAACGACTGCGTCGCGTTCGTCTCCTGCGCGCCGCCGAACGGGATCGCCGCCTGCGTGTCGTCGGGCGGATAGCCGCCGCAGGCGACCGACGGCCGCGGCAGGGTCGCGCACAGCCCGGTGCCGCAGGACGCGTGGTCCTCCGGCTCGCAGGCTTCGCCGGCGCGTTCGCCGCCGGCGCAGAAGAACTGCGGCTCGCACGTGCCGCCGTTGCGGCAGGTGTTCGGGCCGTTGACGTTGCACGCCCGGCCGTTGTCGCGGCCGCCGACACAGCGGCCCCAGTGGTCGGCCCAGTCCTCGCGCGAGTTCGGGCCGTACTGGCCGATGTACATGTAGAGGATCAGGTGGTGGCTGAGCGGATCCTGGCGGAGCTGCTCGGTGTTGTAACAGAAGCTGTCGCCCTGACGCATCTCGGCCGGGACGATGTCGGAGAAGTCGTAGTAGCTCGCGAAGCAGACCTCGCTCTCGCTCTTCGAGGGCACCGTCCATTGCGGCATCCGGAACTGCAGGCCCTCACCCGCCGGCGGCGGGTCGAGCGGCTTGATCTCCAGCGGTTCCGGCTCGGGCAGGCAGGCATCGAGCAGATCGCCGACCCCGGGTACCGAGCCGTCGCGCGTCGCGGCACCGTAGATCCACAGCCGCACCGCCTCGAGCTCGTCGGGGGTGAGCGCCTCGAACGGCGCATTCGGCATCGGCGTGCCGATGCCGAGCTGCTGCGCGTCGTACTCGTCGGGCAGCGTCTTGGCGGCGAGCTTGAGGTACAGCAGGCTGCGCTGCGGATCGCCGGGCTCGATGAGCTTGCGGCCGTAGAACGGCGACTGCACGTCGACGATGTTGTCGTAGGAGACGCCGGCGCGCAGGTCGAGGCCGTTCACCTTCGCCTCGCCGTGGCAGATGTCGTTCGTGCAGCCCTTGTTCTCGAAGATCGCCTGCTGGATGAGCTCGTAGGTCGTGCCGAACGCGTCGCACTCGGTCTTGATGCAGTCGCCGCGACAGCCGTCGCCGTCGAAGTCGTTGCCGTCGTCGCACTCCTCGCCGCTCTCCTGCATGCCGTTGCCGCATTCCGGCGCCGGGCAGACGACCTCGTCCTGCACGTACACGAAGCCGGCCATGCAGCCGGCCTGCGTCGCGACGCGGGTGAGAAACGCCTCGGCGTCGCGCCCGTAGGTGTCGGCGAACTGTCCGGCCGGACAGACCTCGCCGATCTTGCGGGCCGCGGCGGCCGCGGCGCGGGCGATGCGGCCGCGCGCCCAGTCGACGAGGCGGCGCTTGCCGGCGGCATCGAGGTTCATGCCGGCGATGCGGTCGAGCGCCTGCTGGTAGAAGCGCATCGCGTAGCGCAGGACGCGCGCCGACTCCGTCGCGCCGGCGCGCACGCAGGCGGCGGTGCCGCCGTCGACCGCGGCGATCGTGCCGCCGACCATCACCGGTCCGTACGCGAAGCTCACCGCGGCGTCATCGAGCTCGCGGCAGGCGGAGGTCACGTCGCGCTGCGCGTCGGCGAGATCGATGTAGCCGAGGTTCTGCAGCTGCGTCACCGTGCAGGCGCGCTCGAGCCGGTCGAGCGCGCGCTGGCGGGCGGCGGTGATTTTCGCGGCGAGGGCGGCGTCATCGCAGGTGCCGCCGGTGAGGGCGGCGCCGAGGCAGCGGTTCTGCGCCGCCGTCACCTGACTGATGCAGGTCGAGGTGGCGCGGCTCAGCACCCGCTGGCAGCGCGCCGCATCGGCGGGAAACGCGCCCCAGAAGTCGAGCTCGGCGGGCGGCCCATGGGCAAAGGC
>CBFGUK010000322.1:0-3758 GCA_965651925.1 uncultured bacterium
ATCGCTCGCTGACTGCTGACGTGCGCGCGCCCGCCGGGTAGAACGGCGGCATGGCGGATTGCCGGAGGTGCGCATGAGTGTCGCGGTCGTCGTCGGCGTCGGGGCGGAACAGGGGCTGGGTGCGGCGCTCTGCCGGCGCTTCGGGCAGGAGGGGCTGCACGTGTTCGTCGCCGGCCGCACGGCCGAGAAGCTCGGACGCGTGGTGCAGAGCATCGAGGCGGCGGGTGGCTGGGCGACCGCGGTGCCGACCGACACGACGGTCGAGGCCGACGTCCTGCGGCTGTTCGACCAGGCCGGCGGCGGCGGACCGATCGAGCTCGTGGCATACAACGCCGGCAACAATCAGCTCGGCACGGTGCGCGAGATGACCGCCGAGTTCTTCGAGAATGCCTGGCGGGTCGCCTGCTTCGGCGGCTTTCTCGTCGGCCGCGAGGCGGCGCGGCGCATGACGCCGCAGGGCCGCGGCACGATCCTGTTCACCGGCGCGACCGCGTCGCTGCGCGCGCGGCCGCCGTTCACCGCCTTCGCGGCGGCGAAGTTCGGCCTGCGCGCCATCGCCCAGGGACTGGCGCGCGAGCTCGGGCCGGAGGGCATCCACGTCGCGCACGTGATCATCGACGGCGGCATCGACGGCGAGCGCCTGCGCACCGCCGCGCCCGACTTCGCCGCGTCGAAGGGCGAGGACGGGCTGCTCGACATCGACGCGATCGCCGACGCGTACTGGTTCCTGCACAGCCAGCAGCGCAGCGCCTGGACCCACGAGCTCGATCTGCGGCCGTTCAAGGAACCGTTTTGATCCGCAGATGACGCAACGGCCGCAAACTGATCCGCAGATTACGCAGATTACGCAGATAGATGACGCGTCCGGGAGCGCGGGCGGCTCGCCCGCAGCGCGGCGCGTTGGGCGACTGCACGCGTTCGATGATGCGGGCTGAGGCCCGCGACGGTTGGACCGCTGGCAACGGCGATGGGCTGGGCTGACGACTGGCGCGTGGCGGAATGCGCTTGACGGGCTGGTTATGACCCGTGTTCCACTCGCGCGCGGGAGGGCGGTGCGATGCTGAAGAAGGTACTCCTGGCGCTGGTGGTGCTGCTGGTGGCGTTCGTCGCGTTCGTGGCGATGCGGCCGGATCGCTATCACGTCGAGCGCTCGGCAACGATCGCCGCGCCGGCGGAGCGCATCTACGCGCAGATCGCCGACCTGCGCCGCTGGACGTTCTGGTCGCCGTGGGAAGGGCGCGATCCGGCGATGCAGCGCACCTACAGCGGCGCCGAGAGCGGGCAGGGCGCGGTCTACGCCTGGTCGGGCAACGACCAGGTCGGCAGCGGGCGCATGACGATCGTCGAGAGCGAGCCGCCGACCCATGTGCGGATCGCCCTCGAGTTCATCACCCCGATTCCGAACACGGCCGAGACGTCGTTCACGCTCGCGCCGGCCGGCGACGCGACGCGCGTCACCTGGGCGATGGACGGCGACGCCAACTTCATCGGCAAGCTGTTCGGCCTGTTCATCGACTTCGACGAGATGATCGGCGCCGACTACGAACGCGGCCTCACGACGCTCAAGCGCATCACCGAGGCGCCGTCGTCCTGACGCCCTCGGCGTCGACCGCGGGCCCCGCTCAGCCGAGGGCGACGTCGAGGGTCATCATGACGAGGAAGCCGATCAGCAGGGCGAAGGTGGTGGTGAGTTTGGTGTCCTCGTGGATGGCGTCGGGGATGATCTCGCTGGTGATGACGAACAGCATCGCGCCGGCGGCGAACGCCAGCGTGATCGGCAGCAGCGCGCCGGCGAGGCTCGCGGCGGTGGCGCCGAACAGCGCGCCGACGCCCTCGAGCACGCCGGTGCCGAGGCTGAGCAGGAACGCGCGCGTCGGCGTGTAGCCGATCGCCGCGAGGCCGGCGGCGACCGCCAGGCCTTCGGGGATGTTCTGCAGGCCGATGCCGATCGCGAGCGGCAGGCCGCTGGTGACGTCGCCGGCGCCGAATCCGACGCCGACCGCCATGCCCTCGGGAAGGTTGTGCAACGTGATGGCGAGCACGAACAGCCACACGCGGCGGACGTGCAGCGCCGTGATGCCTTCGCGCTCGCCGGAGAAGTGTTCGTGCGGGACGAGGCGGTGCACGAGGGCGAGCGCGGCGGCGCCGGCAAACGTGCCGCCGGCAATCACCGACGCCGCGCCGAGCCGCACGGTCGCGGCGGCGAGCGCCGCGTCGATCGCGGGTCCGAGCAGCGAGAAGAACGTCGCCGCGAGCATGATACCCGCCGCGGCGGAGAGCAGGACGTCATTCGCCGCCCGCGACAGGCGGTGCACCGCGTAGACGCCGAGCGCGCCGATGCCGGTCGCGAGCCCGGCGAGGAGCCCGCCGACGAACCCGTGCACGATCGGCCCGTCCATCACTGCGGACCCCGGCTCCGTACCCGTACTCGTACACGCCGGGCCGGAGCAGGGACGAGTACGTGTACGGGTACGGGTACGGGTACGGGGAAGGTGGCGAGTACGGGTGCGCGTACTCTGGCGGGCCCGGCGGCGATGGCGGTCATCCGCGGCCCGCCGGGGTTACCAGCCCGCGAGGTCGGCGGCGCGGGCGCGGTGGTAGATCGCTTCGCCGAGCACGCTGCGGTCGAACAGCGAGCGGCGGAACCAGAGGTGGAGGTCGAACTCCCAGGTGAAGCCGATGCCGCCGTGCAGCTCGGTGCTGTCGCGCGCGACGCGGTCGAAGAGATCGGCCATGTGCGCCTTGGCCATCGCCGCGTGGCGGGTCGACTGCTCGGGGATCCGGTCGAAGGCGTGCGCCGCGTACCACACCAGCGACAGCGACGGCTCGAGCTCGGTGGCGAGATTGGCGAGCTGGTGCTTCACCGCCTGGAAGGCGCCGATCGGCTGGCCGAACTGCTCGCGCGTCAGCGCGTAGTCGCGGGCCATCTCCAGGCAGCGGCGCGCGCCGCCGTAGGCATCGGCGGCGAGCAGGACGAGGCCGGCATCCTCGGTGCGCTGCACCGCGGCGGCGTTCGGCAGCCGCGTGGCATGCGCGTCGGTGAACGTCACGACCGCGAGCGGCCGGGTCAGGTCGTTGACGGTCATCGGCGCGACGTCGACGCCGGGGTCCTCGCGCTCGACGGCGAAGAGGTGCGGGCCGCCGTGCTCGTCGCGCGCGGCGACGATGAAGAGGTCGGCGATGGTCGCGCTCGGCACCATCAGCTTGCGGCCGCTGAGCCGCCCGCCGGCGGCGTGCGCCTGCAGCGCGGCGGGCGTCCACTCGCCGTGCTCCTCGCCCCAGGCGACGGTGGCGACCGCCTCGCCGGCGGCAAGCCGCGGCAGCCAGCGGTCCTGCAGCGCCGGCGCGCCGCCCTCGTTGAGTGCCACGGTGGCCATCGCGCAGCCGAGAAACGGTCCCGGCGCGGCGGCGTAGCCGAGCTCCTCGGCGACCAGCGCGAGGTCGAGCATCTCGCGCTCGAGCCCGCCGTGGGTCGCCGGCACGAGCACGCCCGCGACCCCGAGTCCGGCGAGCTCGCCCCACAGATCGCGCGCCAGCCCTGCGTCGCCCTCCATGATCTGCCGCACGCGCGTCGTCGGACACTGCTCGGCGAGAAAGCGCCGGATCGTGTCCTTGAGGAGGAGTTGGTCGTCGGAAAGGCCGAAATCCATTGATGCTCCCGTTTTGATGGGAAGGGTCGGGGAATGGGGGTTAGGGGTTATGGGCTTGGGGGTTAGGGGGCCGGAGCGCCGTGTCGAGCACGAACTTTCCGGCTCTTG
>CBFGUK010000323.1:0-3727 GCA_965651925.1 uncultured bacterium
CTCGACGCGCTGCTCGCCGACGACGTCGTCTTTCACTCGCCGGTCGTGCATACGCCGCAGGTCGGCAAGGCGCTGACCACGATGTACCTGACCGCCGCGCTGCACGTGCTCGCCAACGATTCGTTCACCTACGTGCGCGAGATCGTCGGCCCACGCGACGCGGCGCTCGAGTTCCGCGTCGAGATCGACGGCATCGTGGTGAACGGCGTCGATCTCCTGCGCTGGAACGACGCCGGTCAGATCATCGACTTCAAGGTCATGGTGCGACCGCTGAAGGCCATCAACCTGCTGCACGCGCAGATGCGCGCCATGCTGGAGTCGTTCAAGTAATCGGCGCCAGGCGTCCGCAGAAGACGCAGATGGTCCCGAAGCCGATCGACGTCCTGTGCGTCCTCCGCGGACGCTGACGATCTACTTCGCGACGTCGAGCCGGGCGAGGGCCCAGCGGCGGCGGGCATCGGCTTCGGCCCAGAGGGGGTCGACCGGCGAGAGCTTCGCGAGCTCGGCCTCGGCGCTCTGCAGCTCGGCGCGCGCCGCGGTGGGGTCGACATCGCCCGGCGCCTCGGCGGCGTCGGACAGCACGGTCATGACGTTGTCCGACACTTCCGCGAAGCCGTCGCGCACCGCGAGCACGTGCGCGCCGCGTGCGTCCTTGTAGGTCAGGCGGCCCGACTCGAGCGAGCTGAGGAAGCTCGCGTGGTCGGGCAGCACGCCGAACTCGCCGAGCGTGCCCGGCGCGGTGACCTCGGTGACCGCCTGATCGACCACCGCGCGGCGCGGCGTGACGATGCGCAGCTGGAACTCGGTCGCCATCGCGCTCAGGCCGCGAGCTTGCGGGCGGTCTCGAGCACGTCCTCGATCGTGCCCTGCAGGTAGAACGCCTGCTCGGGGATGTCGTCGTGCTTGCCCTCGACGATCTCCTTGAAGCCGCGGATCGTGTCGGGGAGCTTCACGTACTTGCCCGGGCGACCGGTGAACGCCTCGGCGACGTGGAACGGCTGCGAGAGGAACTTCTGCACCTTGCGGGCGCGCGCCACGGTGAGCTTGTCCTCTTCGGAGAGCTCGTCCATGCCGAGGATCGCGATGATGTCCTGCAGGTCCTTGTAGCGCTGCAGCACTTCCTGCACCTGGCGGGCGACCGTGTAGTGCTCCTCGCCGACGACGTTCGGATCGAGAATGCGCGAGGTCGAGTCGAGCGGATCGACGGCGGGATAGATGCCGAGCTCGGCGATCTGGCGCGACAGCACGGTGGTCGCGTCGAGGTGCGCGAAGGTCGTCGCCGGCGCCGGGTCGGTGAGGTCGTCGGCGGGCACGTAGATCGCCTGCACCGAGGTGATCGAGCCCTTCTTCGTCGTCGTGATGCGCTCCTGGAGCTCGCCGAGGTCGGTCGACAGCGTCGGCTGGTAGCCGACGGCCGACGGCATGCGGCCGAGGAGGGCCGACACTTCCGAGTTCGCCTGCGTGAAGCGGAAGATGTTGTCGATGAAGAGGAGCACGTCCTTGCCCTCTTCGTCGCGGAAGTACTCCGCCGCGGTGAGTGCGGTCAGGCCGACGCGGGCGCGCGCGCCCGGCGGCTCGTTCATCTGGCCGAAGACCAGCGCCGTACGCGAGATCACGCCCGACTCGCGCATCTCGTGCCAGAGGTCGTTGCCCTCGCGGGTGCGCTCGCCGACGCCGCCGAACACCGAGTAGCCGCCGTGCTGCTTGGCGACGTTGTTGATCAGCTCCTGGATGAGCACCGTCTTGCCGACGCCGGCGCCGCCGAACAGGCCGATCTTGCCGCCGCGCGCGTACGGCGCGAGCAGGTCGACGACCTTGATGCCGGTCTCGAACGCCTCGACGTCGGTCGCCTGGTCGGTGAACTTCGGCGTCTCGCGGTGGATCGGATAATGCGTGTGCGCCTCGATCGGACCCGCCTCGTCGACCGGCTCGCCGATGACGTTGATGATGCGGCCGAGTGTCTGCGGGCCGACCGGTACCTTGATGTTGTCGCCGGTGTCCTGCACGTCCATGCCGCGCACGAGGCCCTCGGTGGAGTCCATTGCCACGGCGCGCACCGTGTTCTCGCCGAGGTGCTGCGCGACTTCGAGGACGAGGTTCCACTGCAGATCGCTGATCGCCGGGTTCGACACCCGCAGCGCCTGGTAGATCGGCGGCAGCTTGCCCGGCGGAAACTCGACGTCGACGACCGGCCCGATGATCTGCGTGACCTTTCCGAGATTCATGTTCGTACCTTTCCCTCAACGCAAAGACGCGAAGCCGCGAAGGGCGTCCTTCTCCGGCTTCGCGCCTTCGCGGCTTCGCGTTGACGCTAGCCCTTCAGCGCCTCGGCGCCGGAGACGATCTCCATCAGCTCGGTGGTGATCTGTGCCTGCCGCGCGCGGTTCATCATCAGCGTCAGGCGCCCGATCATGTCGCGCGCGTTGGCCGTCGCGTTGTCCATCGCGGTCATGCGCGCGCCGTGCTCGCTGGCGATCGACTCGAGGAAGGCGCGGTGGATGAGCGTCGTGATGTACTGGCGCAGCAGGCGGTCGAGCAGCGTCGACTCGTCCGGCTCGTAGATGTAGTCGGAGAGCTCGGCGCCGTCGTGATCGCTGTCGGCCGGCACCGGCAGCAGGCGCTCGACCGTCGGCACCTGCGAGAGCGCCGAACGGAAGCGGCTGTAGACGAGATAGACCGCGTCGGTCTCGTCGGCGATGTAGCGCCGCGCGACCTCGGCCGACAGCGCCAGCGCGAGGCCGTGGTCCGGCCCCGCGGCGAGCTGCACGTGCTGCGCGGCGACCCCGACGGGGCGGCGGCGGAAATACAGCGCGCCCTTGTTGCCGACGGCGGTGAGCCGCACGGTCGCCGAGGTCTCGGCGAGGAACTGCTCGGTGCGGCGGATGAGTCCGGCGTTGTAGCCGCCGCACAGGCCGCGGTCACTGGTGACGACGATGAGGTCGACGCGGCGCTCGGCCGGGCGCTCGGCGAGCAGCGGATGCGTGCTGTCCCCGGCGCGCGCGGCGACCATGCGCAGCAGGGCCGAGAGCTTGTCGGCGTACGGACGCGCCTCCTGCGCGGCCTCCTGCGCACGGCGCAGCTTCGCCGCGGCGACCATCTTCATCGCCTTGGTGATCTGCTGGGTGCTTTTGACCGAGCTGATGCGCTTGCGGATGCTTTTGAGCGAGGCCATGGACGTCTGCGCCGGTTCCGGCTCACACGGTGAACTGCGTGCCGAACTCCTCGAGCGCCGCGTTGAGCGCCGCCTTCACGTCGTCGTCGAGCTGCTTCTTCTGCAGGATGAGCTGGAAGAGCTCCGGCTTGCGCGTGTCGACGAAACGGAAGAGCTCCTGCTCGTAGCGGCCGAGGTGGGCGACGTCGACGCTGTCGACGTAGCCGTTGGTCGCGGCGTAGAGGATCAGCACCTGGCGCTCGACCGGCAGCGGCACGTACTGGCCCTGTTTGAGGATCTCGACGAGACGGCTGCCGCGGTTGAGCTGGCGCTGCGTCGCGGCGTCGAGATCGGAGCCGAACTGCGCGAACGCCGCGAGCTCGCGGTACTGCGCGAGGTCGAGGCGCAGCGTGCCGGCGACCTGGCGCATCGCCTTGATCTGCGCGTTGCCGCCGACGCGCGACACCGAGATGCCGACGTTCACCGCCGGGCGCACGCCGGAGTAGAAGAGATCGCTCTCGAGGAAGATCTGCCCGTCGGTGATCGAGATGACGTTGGTCGGGATGTACGCCGACA
>CBFGUK010000324.1:0-3699 GCA_965651925.1 uncultured bacterium
CACCGGGGCGAGCAGCTCGTCGACGATCGCCGCGATGCGCGGGCGCAGCGCCGCGACGCGCCGCGGCGTGAACGCGACGTTGACCAGCTTGCGCACGCGCGTGTGGTCGGGCGGGTCCATGACCAGCATCGAGCGCAGCGTCTGCGCGCCCTGCTGGATGAACGCCGGCATGCGGTCGAGGTTGTCGCGGATGATCGGCGCGCGCAGGCGCTCGACCGAGAAGCGCGGGTCGCGCAGCACCGACTCGACGTCGGCATGGCGGGTGAGGAACCAGACGCCCGGGCCGTCGTCGCCGGGCACCGGCATGCGCATCACCGGGCGCACGGTGCGCAGCAGCGCATAGATCGCGAACGGGTTCTCGAGCCCGCCGCGGCTGCGCAGCGGCAGGAAGAGGTCGAACGGTTCCTCGCTGGTGGTGCGTGCCGCCGTCGTGCCGGCCATGCCGCGTTCCTCCCGTGCTGCGGTTGAAAATGACCCGGATGTCCCCCATGGAGCAAGGGCACGTGACCCGCGACGACGCGAAGCACGCGACCGCCGGCGCCGCTCCGGCCGCGCCGACGGCTGGCGAGACGGAGGCGGAGACAGCACTCCACGTCGCGTCGGCCGCGCCGTCACCGGCGGCGACCGGCCTGGGCGCCGCCGTCGCCCGCCGCCTGCGGCCGCTGCCCGCCTGGCGCGTGCTGCGCATCGCGCTCGCGCTCGCGCGCGTGCTGCCGCGCTACTGGCTGCTGCTGGCGCGCGAGCGCCTCGGGCGGCCGGCGCCGGCGGCGGCGTGGGATCGTGCCCATGCGGCCGCGGCGCGGCAGATCCACCGCCTCGCGCTGGCGCTCGAGGGCGGGCTGATCAAGGCGGCGCAGATCGGCGGGGCGCGCGCCGACCTCTTCCCGCGGCCGTTCATCGACGAGCTCGGGCGGTTTCACGACGACGTGCCGCCGCGCCCGTTCGCGGCGCTCGCGCCGCTGGTCGAAGCCGAGCTCGGCGCGCCGCTGGCGACGATCTTCGCCGCCGTCGATCCGGTGCCGCTCGGCGCCGCCTCGCTCGCCCAGGTGCACCGCGCCCGGCTGCGCGACGGCAGCGACGTGGTGATCAAGATCCAGTACCCCGAGGCGCGGCGCATCATCCCGCTCGATCTCGCGCTGCTGCGGCGCGTCGCCGGCCTGATCCAGCGCCTGCAGCGCAGCCTCGATCTGCGCAGCCTGGTCACCGAGATCACCCGCTTCGTCGAGCTCGAGCTCGACTTCCGCCGCGAGGCGGCGTCGACGCAGCGCCTGGCGGCGCTGTTCGCCGATCGCCCGGACGTGCGCGTGCCGCGCATCTGCGAAGCGTACGTCCGCGATCGCGTGCTGGTGATGGAGTATCTCGACGGCATCCAGGTGGCGCGCGTCGCGGCGCTGCGCGCCGCCGGCCACGTGCCGAGCGAGGTGGCGCGGCGGGTCGGCGCGCTCTACGGCGAGATGCTCTTCGAGCGCGGCTTCTTCCACGGCGATCCGCACCCCGGCAATCTGCTCGTCCTCGCCGACGGACGGATCGGCCTGCTCGATTTCGGCCTCTGCAAGGAGCTGCCGCCGCGCTTTGCGACGCGCATCGCCGAGATGCTCGTCGCGGCGCTGATCGGCGACGGCGATGCGGCGCTGCGCGCCGCCGCGGCGCTCGACTTCGACATCGCGGCGCTCCGCCCCGAGCATCTGCGCCGCCTCGTGCTGGCGATCGTCGGCGATGCCGACGGCGGCGACGATTTCGGCGCGGTGCTGGCGGCGACGCGCATCCGCAGGATCCCCGACGACTTCGGCCTCGTGCTGCGCACCATGCTGCTGCTCAACGGCCTCTCGCACCGCCTCGCCCCCGGCCGCCGCCTGATCCAGGCCGAGCTGCTCAAACACCTCGCCGCCGGTGCCCGCGCCGGCCTGCAACAGGGGTGAACGGCGATAGATGAACGCCTATGGCGTATGGCGTATGGACCTGTGGTCTCGCACGGTCCGGCCATACGCAATAGGCGATTGGCCATAAGCCCCGCGCCCTCCGCCTTTCCGCCGGTCATGCGTGGTTCTCGTCCGGCATCCGTGGAATAGTTGTTCGCGTGACGGGTTCAGTGTAGGAGCGCGGCGTTTCGCCTGTGGAGGATGCAATGCGGAAACTGGTGGTGATCGCAGCCGTAATGCTGCTCGGCGGCGGCGGGGCGTGGGGAGCGGACGCGGCGCAGCCGGCGACGGGCGGGGCGACGGCGGCCGATCAGAAGATCGCCGACCAGCTGAAGACGTTCTGCCGGAAGTGGATGGGCTTCCTCGAAACCCGCGAGCGCGACAACCTCAAGGCGGTGAAGTGGCGGCCGAAGGCCGACGGCATCGCCGGCCAGTACGTCGGCTACAGCAAGGAATACGACTGCACGCTGAAGGAGCGGTCGTCGAACGGCACGCCGGTGGCGACCATCGTCTACCGCGAGTTCGTCTACGAGCAGGCCGGCAGCTCGCGCGAGGCGGCGATGAGCGCGACGCCGACGGTCGTCGATGCGGTCGAGGTCACCGAGATCTTCCGCTACACGAAAGGCGAGTGGGTCTACTGACCCGCGGCGCGGTCGCTGGCTCCAGCCGGCCGGCCGCCGGCTGAGCGCGCTCACATGAAGATCGGCATCGTCGGATTTCCGCGCGCGGGGAAGACCACGGTCTTCAACGCGCTCACCGGCCTGGCCGCCGCCGTCGGCGGCTACGGCGACCCGGGCAAGCCCAACCTCGGCACGATCAAGGTGCCCGATGCGCGCATCGACCGGCTGAGCGAGATCTTCTCGCCGCGCAAGACGACGTACGCCGAGGTCGTGTTCGTCGACTTTCCCGGTGGCGAGCGCGGCGGCGTGCTCGACCAGGCGACGCTCGTGCAGATGCGCGACGCCGATGCGCTCGTGCAGGTGGTGCGCGGCTTCACCGATCCGGTGACGCAGGACGCCGCCGATCCGGCGCGCGACATCGCGACCTTCCAGAGCGAGCTCGTGCTCGCCGACCTCGCCATCCTCGAGAAGCGCGCCGAGCGGCTGCGCAAGGAGAAGGGCAAGGAGCAGGAGACCGAGCTCGTGCAGCGCTGCCTCGCGGCGCTCGAGGCCGAGACGCCGCTGCGGCGCGTCGCGCTCTCGCCCGCCGACGAGCGCGCGCTCTCCGGCTACGGCATGCTCAGCCGCCCGCCGATGATGGCGGTGGTGAACGTCGCCGAGGACGCCGCCGCGGCGCCGCTGCCGGCGCCGGTGCAGGCGCAGCTCGACGCGGCGGGCATTCCGGGGCTCGCGCTGTGCGCGCAGATCGAGATGGAGATCGCCGCGCTCGAGCCCGGCGACCGGGCCGCGTTCCTCGCCGATCTCGGGCTCGCCGAGTCGGCGCGCGACCGCTTCATCCAGGCGGCCTACGGGCTGCTCGACCTGATCAGCTTCCTCACCAGCGGCGAGGACGAGGTCCGCGCCTGGCCGATCCGCCGCGGCACGACGGCGGTGCGCGCCGCGGGGCGGATCCACAGCGACATCGAGCGCGGCTTCATCCGCGCCGAGGTCGTCGCGTTCGACGACTTCGTCCGCCTCGGCTCGGAAGCGAAGTGCCGCGAGGCCGGCAAGCTGCGCCTCGAAGGCAAGGACTACGTCGTCCAGGACGGCGACATCATCCATTTTCGGTTCAATGTCTGAAAGGGCGTGCGAAGGTGCGGCGGTGCGGAGGTGCGGAGGTG
>CBFGUK010000325.1:0-3695 GCA_965651925.1 uncultured bacterium
GAACGCACCAGACCGCCGGCGGTCCGCTGCACGGTTCAGTGCGTGATGCCGGCGGTCGTCGTCCGGCGTTCGCGCGCAGGAATGCCGAGCGCGGCGAAGCGGGCGCGCTGGCGGAACGCGGACGCGAGCGGAGCCATCGCGGGGCTCACGGCAGCTCGGTGCCCTCGTTCAGGACGGCCAGGTAGCGGTCGTACACGAAGAGCCGGTTTCGTCTCCTGCCGGTGAGCTCCCGTGCGATCTCGATCCCGGCGAGCAGCTCCATGGCCGACGATGCGGCCGGGAACGAGAGCCCGGTCATCGCGCAGACCTGCGGCAGGGAGAGGATCGGCCGTGCCTTGAGGGCGTCGTGGACGCGCAGCGCCGAGCCGGCACGGCGCCCCTGCCCCTCGATCCGCGCCCGGTCGGCCGCGAACATGCCTGCCAGCTCCTGCGCCGTCTCCACGGCCGCCTGCGCCGTCAGCCGCACGCCCTCGAGGAAGAACGCGAGCCACGCCTCCCAGTCGCCTTCCTGGCGGACGCGGTCGAGCAGCGCGTAGTACTCGTCGCGCCGCTGCTTGAAGAAGAGGCTGAGATACAGCAGCGGCTCGCGCAGCACGCCCTCGTGGCAGAGCAGGAACGTGATGAGGAGCCTGCCCACGCGGCCGTTGCCGTCGAGAAAGGGGTGAATGGTCTCGAACTGCACGTGCGCGAGGCCGGCGCGAACCAGCACGGGGAGTCGATCCTCCCGGCCGTGGATGAAGTGTTCGAGCGCCGCCATCGCGTCTGGCACGGCGGTATGCGGCGGCGGAACGAACGCCGCCTGCCCCGGTCGCGGACCGCCGATCCAGTTCTGACTGCGCCGGACCTCGCCCGGGTCCTTGTTGGCCCCCCGTCCGCGCGACAGCAGCACGCCGTGAATCTCACGGAGCAGGCGGCTCGAGAGCGGGAACCCATTCCGGAGGCGCTCGAGCCCGTGATCGAGGGCGGCGACGTAGTTCGAGACCTCGAGGACGTCGTCGAGGGGGGCGCCCGGTGCCTCGTCGAGCTCGAAGAGCAGCAGATCGGAGAGCGACGATTGCGTGCCTTCGATCTGCGACGAAAGGACGGCCTCCTTGCGGACGTAGCTGTACAGGAAGAGCGACTTGTCCGGCAGCTGCGTCGACACGCCGTCGAGGCGGCCGAGCGCGAGCACGGCAACCTCGAGCGACCGCTGCAGGGCGGGATCGAACTGGAGGGGCGGCGCCGGGGGGAGCGGCAGGGGCACGAAGGCACGGACCGTCTCTCCACCGGTCGTCGTCACCGCGTCCGTGCCCGTCGGGCCGCGCTTCATGCCTGGATTTCCGAATTCAGCGGAATTGAATAGCGCGCATAGCTATTAAGCGTTCGCGCACAAGTCTGAATAACGCAACGCGCGGGATCAAGGATCTTTCCGGCGCTCGTCAGCGTTCTGCCCGGAAGCGGACCGGAGGTGAACCCCTCTTCGGCTGGCTCAGGAGGAAGAGCACCGGCGGGGTGCCGCGGCTCGCGCGCTCGTCGGCGGCGGGCGGTTCAAGGAACTCTCGCACACCACCGCGCCGCCGTGCTGTGCAAGCTTTCACCTCCGAAAGGCCGGCGCAGGTCGCCAACGCGAGCAGCCGAGGTACGGCGCCGTGGCGGGCGATCGATCCGCCGCGGCACTGCGGGATCGTGCGGAACGAACCGGGCCGCCGTCAGCGGCGGCCCGGTTTGCGGACTAGTGCAGGATGCCGGCGTCCTCGTCCGAGGTCGTCTCGTGCTCGAACTCGAGGATGCCGAGCTCGGCGAAGCGGGCGCGCTGGCGGTCGGAGAGCAGGCCGAGGCTCTTCACGTTCGGAACGATCTTCGAGAACAGGCGGCGGCGGAACTCCTTCGCCAACGGCGATTCGAGCGAGATCGCGACGCACTGGTCGGGATCGAGGCCCATCGTCTCCCACACCTCGCGGTTGGTGAGCCGGTCGCGCATCAGGACGGCGGCCTCGTAGACGAAGTCCTCGCGCTCGGTGCGGCCGCGCTCGTCGAGGTCGGCGAGGTACTCGCGCAGCGACAGGACGCCGAAGGCGACGTGCCGCGATTCGTCCTCCATCACCGCCGCGGTGAGGTCGCGCAGCAGCGGGCTGGTCGTCGTGTCGCGCATGGTGCCGAACGCGGCGAGCGCCAGGCCTTCGACCATGATCTGCATACCGAGGAACTTGAAGTCCCAGCGCGAGTCGCTGAGGATCGCGTCGAGCAGCGTCTTGAGCTGCGGGTTCACCGGGTACTCGTGCTCGAGCTTCTCCTGCACGAAGCGCCGGTACACCTCGACGTGGCGCGCCTCGTCCATCACCTGCGTCGCGCCGTACTGCTTCGCCTCGTACCACGGCACGGTGTCGACGATCTGCGCCGTGGCGAGCAGCGCCCCCTGCTCGCCGTGCAGGAACTGGCAGAGCTGCCAGGTGATCGCCTCGTGGCGCAGGCGCTCGATCTCCTTCGGCGTCAGCTTCTGCCAAGGCTCGCTGCCGTAGATGCCGATCGCCATGTCGGGCACCAGCTCGCTCTCGGGGTCGACGTCGATCGACCAGTCGAGCCGCGTGGTGGCGTTCCACTGGTCGCGCTTGGCGTTCTCGTAGAGCCGCATCAGCCGCGCGCGGGTCGCGTCGTACTGCCAGTTGTAGGTCAGGTTGTGCGCGACCTTCAGCGACTCGATCGGCTGTTCGGGATGCAGGGACGTCATGGTCATGGTGAGAGGCCTCCGTGCGAAATGTGACTAGGGCGTGCGGACGCCGAGGTAGGCGAGAAAGGCGCGCGACAGCTCGCGGTCGAGGCGCGGGTCGTCGAGCCCGAGCTCGTCGGGCGCGAGCTGTACCGCCTGCGACAGCGTGCCGAGCACGAGATCGAGCGCCATGGCGGCGCCGAGGTCGGGATCGGGATGGGCGAGATCGTCGCGACGCGTGGCGAGCAGCGCGCGCAGCCGGTCATGCAGGTAGGCGCGCAGCGCCACCGTCCGCTCGCGCACGGTCGCGTCGCTCAGGCCGGCGGCGAGGTAGGCGCGGAACAGGCCGGCGCGTTCGCGGTAGATCTGCAGCAGGAAGGCGATGAACTCGTGCACCACGGCGGCGGTCGGCGCGCCGGTCCAGCGCGCCGGATCGAGCGCCGCATCGGCGGTGGCGCGCGCCTCGTCGCAGAAGCGCGCGTGCAGTGCCTGCAGCAGCCCCTGCTTGTCGCGGAAGCGGCGATAGAAGCCGCCGACCGAGGCGCCGGCCGCCGCAGCGATCTCGGCGATGCCGGTCTGATCGAACCCCTTCTCCGCCACCAGGCGCTCGGCCGCATCGAGCATCTGCTCGAGGCTGCGACGCGTGCGCGCCTGCAGCGGCGGCCGCACCCACTCGAGCGTGGGCAGCGGATGCGCGATGGCGGGTTCACTCATGATGTTTGACCGAAAGCGGAACTACGGTTTCGGTAGTAGTTGAATGACTGTTCACGGTCAAGTCCTTTCATGTCGATCGGCGCATCGTCCGGCGAACCGCGGGCGTCCCCGCCCCGCATGCAGGATGCCGGCGAGCAACGCCTGATTCGGATGCTTCGCGAGCAACACGCGTCCGGATGCCGATCGTCTCGCACGTGAGACGGCCCGTCAGCACAACCGCTGGAGGGCCGTGCTTCTGCACGGCCGCGGACGCGCGTTGCCTCATGCGGCATCGACACGTCCAGCCTGCGCCGCA
>CBFGUK010000326.1:0-3647 GCA_965651925.1 uncultured bacterium
AGGTGCGGAGGTGCGGAGGTGCGGAGGTGCGGAGGTGCGGAGGTGCGGAGGTAGGGCACGCAGTGGGGACGCGTCCGGGAGCGCGGGCGGCCCGCCCGCATGGGGAGGGGGGTGCAGTGCTGACGTGTTGACGTGCTGACGTGCTGACGTTGTGCCGCGCTGCGCGCGGGTGCTGACGTGCCCGGCTCCCTACGTCAGCACGTCAGAACGTCAGCACGTCAGCACTCGACCCGCCGTTCGAGGCCCACGATCCCGCTACGGAGGTACCCCTGCCCTTCGAGCGCACCTCCGCACCTCCGCACCTCAGCACCTCCGCACCTCCGCACGCGTCACTGCCCGAACCGAACCCCTCCGTCGCGCAGGTACTCGACCTCCGCGGGCGTCGATTCCCGGCCGAGCGCGGCGTTGCGGTGCGGGAAGCGGCCGAAGCGGGCGATGAGGTCGCGGTGCACGAGCGCGTAGCGCCGCGCCTCGTCGGTGAAGGCGCGCAGCGCGGGCGGGCTCTCGGCGTGCAGCGCGGTGCACAGCGCGACGCTGCGCTCCTGCACGGCGAGGTGCTCGGCGTGCTCGAGCGGCAGGTAGAAGAACACGCGCTCGCAGATGTCGAGCTGGCGATCGAGGCCGGCGTCGATGCCGGTCAGCGCCAGCGCGAGCGCGTGCGGATCGGAGGCGAACGCGTCGATGCGGCCGCGGTAGACGTTGCGCGTGAACTGATCGAGCAGCAGCAGCAGCGCCAGCCGGCCGCGCGCCGTGCCCGCCCAGTGCTCGAGGCGGCGGCGGGCGGCGGCGCACACCAGCGCGCCGAAGCGGACGCGGATCTCGTCGTCGAACGCCGGGTCGGCACCGAACCAGCGCTGCGTGCGCGCGCTCGCCTCCATGCCGCTCTCGCCGGGCGGACCGAACCAGAACGTCAGCACCGCGTCGATGCGCTCCGGATCGTCCGACAGCGTGACGGCGCGCGTCAGCGCGTCTTCGAGGCGGTCATTGCCCCAGAAGAGCTCGTCGCCGACGCGGAACGTCGGCGCCCCGAAGATCCCGTGTGCCGCCGCGGCGTCGGTCTGCGCGCGCAGCGCCGCCTTGGCCTCGGGGGTCGCCGCGCGCGCCAGCCACGCATCCGCCGGCAGACCGAGCCCGTGCAGCAGCTCGCCGATCACCTCGGCCTCGCCGATCGGGCGGTCGGCGGCGAAGTTCGCGGTGTACACGGCGCGCACGAACGCCGGCAGCCACGGCTCCTCGGCGGCGAGGCACGCGATGCGTGCGGCGACGAGGCTGCCGCGCGGGAAGACGCTCGGCCGCCGCAGCGGCACCCCCTCGGCGGCACACACGCGCGCCAGGTCCTGCCACATGTAACGGCCCTTCACCGGGTAGATGTTGAACGGCGAGTCGTTCCAGCCCTGGGTCGCGAAGATCGGGCCGAGCAGGAACGGCCGCCAGCGCAGCGGCACGCCGGCGGCGAGCGCCAGGCCCTCGATGCGCATCGCGGCGGGATAGGAGTACGTGCTGGCGATCTCGAACCAGAACTCGAGCGGCGCGGGCATGCCGCCGCTCTAGCGTGCGGCAGAGGCCGACGCCACCGCCGCCGGTATCGCTGCCGGTTTCACTTGGCGCCCTTGGCGTCTTGGCGGTTTCCGGAACGCGGAAACGAATCTGCCGCGGCAGAGGCGATTGCATATTGTCCCGCCGTGAAGTTTCGACGGCCGGAACGCACGGCACACGCAGCGACCTCGATGACGCGCGCCCGAGGGCATGAAACTTGTTCCGCGTTGCGAGCAGCGATGTCACCTACCCGCCTCGCAACCGGGCTCGCCGCGGGCGCGCTGGCGCTCGCTGCCGGCTGTGCGTCGCCGGCCGGACCGGGGGCGATCGGTGATGCGGCCGCCGGGGCGCGCGTCATCGCGGCGCTCGAGTGCGGCGTGTGCCACACGATCCCCGGTGTGCGCGGCGCACACGGCATCGTCGGTCCCGATCTCACCGGGTTCGGCGTGCGCGCCTACATCGGCGGCATCGCGCCGAACCAGCCGCGGCTGCTCGCGCAGTGGGTGCGCAATGCCCCGTCGCTGGCACCCGAGACGCTGATGCCGGCGATGCCGCTGAGCGAGCGCGAGGCGCATGACGTCGCCGCCTACCTCTATACGCTGCGCTAGCGCGGACGCGGCGGCCGCGACGCCGCCGCCGGAATCGCCGCTGGCAGATTGTACCCTCGGGAGCAGCCGGCAGCGCCGTTGCACCCGCTGCCGGCGCGCCCGGCGACACAAAGCCGGCGGAGCGGGACCGCCGCGGCAACGGAACGGATTTTGCCCTTCCGCGCCGGGTGCACGGCCTGCGGCAGCCAGACGGCGGGATTCCGAGGTGCGTGCGCCGCCGCGCGCTGCCCGCCGCGCAGCGTGCGGCGCGGGCAACCTGACTGACCACCGGGCCACCGGGAACGCGCGGCGCCCGGCGGGCATGACACGCAGGACGCGCCGCGCGGAGTGCCGATGTGGAAGCGGACGATCGCGATCGTCGCCGTCCTGCTCGCGGCCGGCGCCGCCGGCGGGCTGCTGGTCGCCTGGTCGGGGCTCTACGACATCGGCGCGCGCCGCGGTCACTTCGAGATCACGCGCCGCATCCTGGCGTTCGCGATGCGCAACTCGGTCGAGACCCACGCGCGCGCGATCACCGCCCCGCCGCTCGACGATCCCGCGCTGATCCTGCTCGGCCTGCGCCACTACGATGGCGGCTGCACGCCCTGTCACGGCGCCCCCGGCCACCCGCGCAATCCGATCCCGATGCGGCTCGTGCCGATGCCGCCGCACCTGCCGGCGGTGGTGCGCGAGTGGACGCCCGCACAGCTCTTCTGGATCGTCCGCAACGGGCTCAAGTACACCGGCATGCCGGCCTGGCCGGCCGACGGGCGTGACGACGAGGTGTGGGCAGTGGTCGCCGCACTGCGGCAGCTGCCGGCGCTCGATGCCGTCGCGTACCGGCGCCTGGCGCGCGGTCCGCTGGCCGCCGACGACGCGCGCACGACCGGGGACGCCGCGCGCCTCGCGCTCGTCGGGCCGTTCGGTGAGGACCTGATCGCCTGCGCGCGCTGTCACGGACTGCGCGGCGAGGGCGGCGGCCCCTTCCCGCGGCTCGCCGGCCTCGACGCCGACTACCTGCACGACGCGCTGCGCCGCTTCGCGTCGGGGGCGCGGCCGAGCGGCATCATGCAGCCGGTCGCCGTCGAGCTGAGCGACGTCGAGATGCGCGAGCTGGCGCGCTATTTCGCGCAGATTCCCGCGCCGCGCCCGCCGCCCGCGGCCGCGGCGGCCGCCGGCGCGCTGCACGCCCGCGGCGCGAGCATCGCGCGCACCGGCAACCCGGCGCGCGGCGTGCCGCCCTGCGCGCCGTGTCACGGCCCGACCGACGCGCCGCGCCACCCGCTCTATCCGCCGATCGCCGGGCAGCCTGCCGCCTACCTGCGCCAGCAGCTGCACCTGTGGCGCGCCGGCACGCCGGCAGCGACGCCGCAGGGCGCGGTGATGCATGCCGCGGCGCGCCAGCTGCGCGACGACGAGATCGCCGCGGTGGCGGACTACTATGCGCAGCTCGCCCCCGAATCCGGCGCGGCCGCGGCGCCGCCCGCGGAGGAGCCCTGATGGCCTCGCCGCCCGACCGGCATC
>CBFGUK010000327.1:0-3634 GCA_965651925.1 uncultured bacterium
TCAGGGTGAGGGGCGTCCGACATCTCCAGCGCGAGCAACGCGCTGCGGCGCAGGCGGGACGTGTCGATTCCGCATGAGGCAACGCGCGTCCGCGGCCGTGCAGAAGCACGGCCCTCCAGCGGTTGTGATGACGGGCCGGTCTCGCGTGCGAGACGTTCGGTGGTGTGCGCCGCTGGGAGGCGCGGCTTCCGCCGCCGTGCGCGGTCGTTGCCCGGGTGGCGGCGCCCTTCTAAGAGAAGCGCGATGGTGGCCGACCCGCGCACCCTTGCCGTCGATCGCGTGCTGCGCGACGGCGGGTCGATTCACATCCGCGCCATCCGGCCCGACGACAAAGAGCGGCTCGTCGAGCACTTCAGCCGGCTCGGCGCGCAGTCGGTCTACTTCCGCTTCTTCGGCGTGAAGAAGCGGCTCACACCGGGGGAGCTGCGTCAGTTCACCGAGCTCGACTTCCGCCAGCGCGTCGGCCTCGTCGCGACACTCGTCGAGGACGGGCAGGAGCGCATCATCGGCGTCGGCCGCTACGCGATCACGGTCACCGGCAACGGAGCGCCGTGCCGCGCCGAGGTGGCGTTCGCGGTCGCCGACCGCCACCAGCGCCGCGGCATCGGCGCGGTGCTGCTCGAGCACCTCGCCGAGATCGCGCGCGCGCAGGGCGTCGAGGAGTTCGAGGCCGACGTGCTCGGCGAGAACAACGCGATGCTCGCGGTGTTCATGCGCAGCGGCTTCCGCGTTACGCGCTCGCTGGCCGGCGGCGTCTTCCACCTGCGCTTCCCGACCGAGGAGACGCCGGAATCCACCGCCGCGCAGCTCGAGCGCGACCGGCGCGCCGCCGCGGCGAGCATGCGCGGCTGCCTCGCGCCGCGCGCCGTCGCCGTGATCGGCGCCTCGGCACAGCCCGGCAAGCTCGGCGGGGTGCTGGTGCAGGCGCTGCTCGACGGTGACTTCCGCGGCCCGGTCTATCCCGTGCACCCCTCGGCCGCGCCGGTCGCCGGCCTGCCGGGCTTCGCCCGCGTCGCCGACATCGGCGCGCCGGTCGACCTCGCGCTCGTCGCCGTGCCCGCCGACGGCGTCGGCGAGGTGCTCACCGACTGCGCGCGCGCCGGCGTGCGCGGCGTGGTGGTGGTTTCGGCCGGCTTCGCCGAGAGCGGCGCGGCGGGAGGCGCGCGGCAGCGCGCGCTCGCCACCGCCGCGCGCGCCGCCGGCATGCGGCTGATCGGCCCGAACAGCATCGGGGTGATGAACACCGATCCCGCCGTGCGGCTGAACGCGAGCGTCGTCGCCCGGCTGCCCGCGCCGGGCCCGGTCGGTGTGCTGACGCAGAGCGACGCGGTCGGGCTCGCGCTGCTGGCGCGCTGCGCGCGCCTCGACCTCGGCCTGTCGACGTTCGTCTCGGTCGGCAACAAGGCCGACGTCTCCGGCAACGACCTGCTCGCCTACTGGAGCGAGGACGAGCGCACGCAGGTCGTGCTGCTCTACCTCGAGAGCTTCGGCAACCCGCGCCGCTTCGCACGCCTCGCGCCGGCGCTCGCGCGCCGCAAGCCGATCGTCGCCGTGAAGGCCGGCCGCACGGCGCCCTCCCCTGCCGCGCCGGCGGCGGACGAGGCGCCGTTCGGGCCGCCCGACGTCGCCGTCGACGCGCTGTTCGAGCAGGCCGGCGTGATCCGCACCGACACGCTCGAGGATCTGTTCGACGTCGCCAGCCTGCTCGCCGCGCATCCCATGCCGCCCGGCGCGCGCGTCGCCGTGGTGACCAACAGCGGCGGGTTCGCCACCGTGCTCGCCGACGCCGGCGCGGCCGGCGGGCTGACGCTCGCCACCCCCGCCGCCGGCGCCAACCCGCTCGACCTGCTCGCCACGGCGCGACCGGAGGAGTACGAGGCGGCGCTCGCGCGCCTCGGCGGCGACGCGGCGGTCGATGCACTGGTCGCGATCTTCGCCTCGCCACGCGCCCGTGAGGCGGAGGCGTTCGCCGCCGCGATCGCGCGCGGCGCCGGGCTCGTGCCGGCGGAGAAGCCGGTGCTCGTCGTGTTCCTGTGCGGCGACGGCATTCCGGCGGCGCTGCACGACGGGCCGCGCGGCCGCCTGCCCGCCTACGAGTTCCCGGAAAGCGCGGCGCGTGCGCTCGCCGCCGCCGCCCGCTACGCCGCGTGGCGCGCGCGCCCGGCCGGCACCGTCGTCGAGCTCGCGGACGGCAGCGGCGAGGCGGTACGCGCGGTCGTCGACCGCGTGCTCGCCGGCGCCGCCGCCCCGGTGACGCTCGCCCGCGCCGACGTCGCGGCGATCCTGCGCGCCGCCGGCATCGCGCTCGCGATGGCCGTCGAGGTGCCGCCGGCGGAGGCCGCCGCGACCGCCGAGCGCGTCGGCTATCCGCTGGTGATGAAGGCCGTCGCGCCCGGGCTCGTGCAGCGCCGCGCCGCCGGCGGCGTGCTGTTCGGCCTGCGCGACGTCGACGCGGTGCGGCGCGCCGTCCGCACCCTGCGCCGCCGCATCCCCGGGCTCAGCGGCGTCGTGCTGCAGCGCGAGATCCAGCCGATGCTCGAGGCGCTCGTCGGCGTGCGCCGCGAGCCGACCTTCGGGCCGCTCGTCGTCTGCGGCCTCGGCGGCCACGCCGGCGCGCTGGCACGCGATTTCGCCTGGCGCCTGCCGCCGGTCAGCGATCGCGACGCCGAGGCGATGGTCGCCCGCCTGCGCCTCGCGCCGCTGCTCGACGGCTACCGCGACGCGCCGCCCGCCGACCGCGCCGGCCTGCTCGACGTGCTGACGCGCGTCTCGGCGCTGGTCGACGTCATCCCCGAGATCGAGTCGTTCACCATCGACCCGCTGGCGCTCCTCGCCCCCGGCCAGGGCGCCGTCGTCCTCGCCGCGAGCATGCGCCTGGCACCCGGCTGACCCCGGGTGCCAGGCGAACGGGCGCGCTACGGCTGCCGCTCGCCGCCGAAGTCGACGCGCGGCACCTGCTGCGCCGACTCGGGCACCTCGAAGTACTTCTCCGGCCCGAAGCCGATCAGGCGCGCGTAGAGCGCCTGCGGCAGCCGCTTCACGTACGTGTTGAAGGCCTGCACGGCGTCGTTGTAGCGCTTGCGCTCGACGGCGATGCGGTTCTCGGTGCCGGCGAGCTCGTCGGACAGCCGCGCGAACTGCTCGTTCGCCTTGAGCTGCGGATACTGCTCGGCGATCGCGAGCAGACGACCGAGCGCGCTGCTCACCTGGTTGGCGGCGTCGATCTGCTCGTCGCGCGTCTTCGCCCCGAGCAGCCGCGCCCGCGCGTCGGCGATGTTGGAGAAGACCTCGCGCTCGTGCGCGGCGTAGCCCTTCGTCACCTCGACGAGATTCGGAATCAGGTCGTTGCGGCGCTGGAGCTGGTTCTGCACCTGCGCCCAGGCCGAGTCGACCGTCTCCTTCATCTCGACCATCGTGTTGTACCCGCAGCCGCTCAGCGGGAGCAGCAGCAGGCCCAGCAGTCCGATCCACGCGCGTCGCATCGTCACCTCCTGAAAAGCTGTCAGCAGTCAGCGGTCAGCTATCAGCTTTTTGTGGCTCGACCATAGTCGCTTCGCAGCGGCGTTCCCGCCAGGCCGCATCTGGAGGGCGCCGGTCCCTCGGCGCCTGTTGAATTGAGCGATGCGCCGCCATT
>CBFGUK010000328.1:0-3612 GCA_965651925.1 uncultured bacterium
AACGGCGACGGGCACGTCACCGCCGCCGATCTGCCGGCGATCGCCGAGCTGCTCGTCCCATGAGCGGCGTCCGCCCGCGCCGCACGCCGCGCCGCGTCGTCCTCGGCGCGGCGCTGCTGGCGCTCGCCGCGCCCGCCGCCGCCGTGCACGCCGTGACACCGGCGGCGCCGACGCCGGCGGCGACGCCCGCCGCCAGCGCCAGCCCGGGACTGACCGGCTACGGCCCGGTCGCGCTCGGCACGTCGCTGGCGCGCGCCCGCGAGCTGCTGCCCGCCGCGCGGCCGATCGAGAACCGCGTCATGCTCGGCGCGCCGACGCTCGATTCGCCGCACATCCAGCGGCTGGTGCTCGAGCAGCAGGCGTTTCCCGGCCTGCCGGCGCCGATCGACGTCGAGCTGCGCTTCTGGAACGAGCGCCTGTGGATCGTGCACCTCTACACGCGCACCAACCCGCCCGACGCCGTGCGCGCGATGCTGCGCGCGCGCCTCGGCCCGCCGACCGACGACCGGCCGCGCACGATGATCTGGGCGACCGACGCGACGACGATCAGTGCCCAGCTCACCCAGGGCTGGATCGCGATCACCGACGTCGCGATCTCGCGCGAGCCGCAGGCGTGGTTCAACCAGACCATCGGCCGCGACCGGCCGACGCATTCCCATGACCCGATGCCGCCGCCGGCGACGCCGCCGACACCGGCGGGTTCATGAGCGGGTGCGGGCTTTGGGCTTGCCTTAGCGTTGCGCTTCGGTGTTTGGTCGGTTCCGGCACCACTCAGGGGGGATTCAGTTGATGATGCGCCTTGCGCCGCGGCACTGCGCCTGTGTCGGCGCGCTCGTCCTGCTCGCGCTCGCAGCCGGCTGTGGCGGTGAGTCATCGGTCACGGCCGGCGTGCCGATCGAGAACATGGGACCGGTCGTCAGCGGCCAGGTCTCGATGCCGAACGGCACCGTGGCCGCCGCGCCCGGCCCGCTCGAGCGGCTCGCCGCGCGCCTGGTCGCCGCCGCGCACGCGCTGGTCGCCGCCGACGTGCAGCCGGTCGGCAGCGGCGTCCTCGTGCGCCTCGTGCGCATCGGGCCCGACGACATCCAGAACGGCCGCATCGTCTCCGGCCTGCCGGTGTTCGAAACGACCACCCGCGCCGACGGCAGCTACAGCGTCCGCCTGCCGACCGAGACCACCATCGAGACCTGCCGCTTCTACCTCGAGGTCGGTGACGGCAGCGCCGGCACGCTGACGCGCGCGTTCGTCGACGCCACCACGGTCGACATCGACTTCGAGAGCGAGGCGGCGATGCGCCTGCTCCTCGACGAGATCGGCGCCGGCCGTGCCCAGCTCTGCAACCTCGACGCCGCCGACCTGCGCAGCGTGCGCGGCGCGGTCGAGGACTCGCCGCAGACCGTCTCCGGGGCGACCGCGGCGGCCCTGAACACCGCCGCGACGGTCGCCGCGGCGATGGATCCCACGGTGCGCGCCGCGCTGGCGCTCGCCACCGGCCAGCCGACCCCGCCGGCGGCGACGCACACCGCGCCGCCGACGCTGACGCCGACGGGCGGGGCGCCGACCGCGACGGTGCCCGTCGGGCCGACGGCGACCAACACCGCGCTGCCGACGCGTACGCCGACCAGCGAGCCGAGCGCGACCAGCACGGAGCTGCCGACGCGCACGGCGACGCCGACGGCGGAGTCGACGCAGACCACCGTGCCGACCAACACCACCGCCCCGACGCACACGGCGACGACCGTGCCGACGCAGACGGTGACGCACACGCCGGTGGCGACCGGCACCGGCGTGCCGACGAGCACGCCGACCGTGCCGATGGCGGACACGCCGACCGCCACCGCGACGCCGACCGGCACGCCGGCGCAGGCCGCGCTGCTCGATCTCGGCAGCGCCACCGGCACCGCCGGCGCCGTGGTCGAGATCGTCGCGACCCTCGTGGCCGGCAGCGAGCCGCCCGCCGCCGTGGCGACCGACATCACGTTCGCCACCGTCGCGCTCAGCGTTGTCGAGGCCGGCGGCATGCCGGACTGCACGCTCGCCGCCGGCGTGTCGGACGGCAAGACGCTGGTCGCCAGCGTCGTCGAGGACGCCGGCACGACGCGCCTGCGCGTCGGCGTCATCGGCCTCGACAACAACGAAACACTGAGCAGCGGTCCGCTGTTCGCCTGCCGCTTCCAGATCGCCGCCGACGCCGTCGACACGATCGAGCTGACGAACCTGCCAGAGGCCGCGGACGCGAGCGCCCAGCCGCTCGCCATCTCCGGCCGGCAGGGATCGATCACTGTCGTGCTGGGGCCGCCGACGCTCGGCCTCGCCACCGGCACCGCTGCCGCGGTCGGGGCAACCGTCGAGATCACCGCGACGCTGGCGCCGAACGACGCCGAGCTCGCCGCGGTGAGCAGCGAGATCCGCTTCGACGCCGCACGGCTCAGCGCCGTGCTGGCCGGCGACATGCCCGACTGCACGGCGAGCGCCGCCGCGGCGGCGCTCGGCAAGGAGGTCGTCGCCAGCCTGCTCGCCGCCGACGGCGAGGGCCGCGCCGGCCTGCGCGTCGGCGTCATCGGGCTGGCCGACAACACGCCACTGCCCGCCGGTCCGCTGTTCACCTGCCGCGTGCGGGTGGAGAGCGGCGGCGGCGACATCACGCTGCTGCACGACGCCGACGGCGCATCACCCGGCGCGCTGCCGGTCGACGTGCTCGGCGAGCCTGGCACCATCACGGTTCCGTAAGGGGATGAACGAGGACATGGCTATGACGAGCTGCTTCTCCTGGACACGTCCGGTGCTGCCCGGCGCGCTCATCGCGCTGGCCGTCGCGCTGGCGGGCGCATCCCCGGCCGCGGCCCAGCTCTGCGTCGGCGACTGCAACGGCGACGACCGGGTCAGCATCGCCGAGGTGCAGGCGTGCGTGAACCTCGCCGCCGGGCTCGGCGCGCCGCCGTGCGCTGCCGCCGATCAGAACGGCGACGGCACGGTCGACAGCATCGAGGTCGACGCCTGCGTGCTGAGCTTCCTCAACGCCGCCACCTGCCCGCACGTCGCGCCGACGCCGACCAGCCCGCCGGCGACGGCGACGCACACCCCGCCGCCCGCGGCGACCGCCACCAACACGCCGCCGCCCGCCGCCACCGCGACCAACACGCCGGTGGCGCCGACCGCCACGCACACGCCGGGCATCCCGACCGCCACGTTCACCGCCACGCCGGGGATGGAGATCGGCTCGCACGAATGCGTGGTCGGCACCGGCAGTTCGCTGGCGATTACCACCCAGGCGCTGCCGCTGAACCTTCCCGCTTCCGGCTCGGTGCAGATCGACTGTGGCAGCGAGGGGCCGGATGGCACGGCGCCGTGCACGTGCAGCGTGAACTCGTTCGCGCCGGTGGTCATCCCGGCGATCGGCGACGTGTGCGTCAATCCGTTCGCCGGCTGCGCCGCGGGTGTTGTCGATTGCGACGGCGGCACGGCGATGAACGTCGACGTCAAGGGCGACCACGACATCGGAATGTGTGGCAATCAGGCCGCCTGCGAGACCGCGTGCGAGGCGCACTGCAGCACCCTGGGCTCGGCGTACGCCGCGATCTCGTCGAGTTGCGAAGGATTCTGCCAGGGCGG
>CBFGUK010000329.1:0-3604 GCA_965651925.1 uncultured bacterium
CTCCGCACCTCCGCACCTCCGCACCTCCGCACCTCCGCACCTCCGCACGCCGTTCGCTCCTTGTCAGCCGCCCGCTCGCGTGTCAGGCAACAGCCGCATGAAGCGGGAGCGTCCCGACCTGCTCATCCGCGGCGGCTTCGTCGTCGATGGCACGGGGGCGCCGGGGCGCGAGGCGGACGTCGTCATCCACGGCGATCGCGTCACCGCGATCGGCGCCTACGACGGGCCGGCGCACGAGGTGATCGATGCGCGCGGCCTGCTCGTCACGCCGGGCTTCGTCGACGTGCACACGCACCTCGACGCGCAGCTCACCTGGGATCCGCTCGGCATTCCGTCGCCGCTGCACGGTGTCACCACGGTCGTGGTTGGCAACTGCGGCGTCGGCTTTGCGCCGTGCAGGCCCCGCGACCGCGACTACCTGATGTTCCTCATGGAAGGCGTCGAGGACATTCCCGCCGCGGCGATGCGCGCCGGACTGCGCTGGGACTGGGAGACGTTCCCCGAGTATCTCGACGCGCTCGCGCGCCTGCCGCTCGGCATCAACGTCGGCGCGCATCTCAGCCACGCGCCGCTGCGCATCTGGGCGATGGGCGAGCGCGGGGCGACCGACGCCGAGCCGAGCGACGTCGAGCTGATGACCATGCGCGAGGCGGTGCGCGACGCGCTGCGTGCCGGCGCGCTGGGCTTCGCCACCGGCCGCACCACGATGCACCGCACGCCGGCGTGGGATCCGGTGCCCGGCACGTTCGCCTCGCCGCGCGAGCTCACCGCGCTCGCCGGCGCGCTGGCCGAGGAGGGACGCGGCATTCTCGAGCTCGTGCCGTACGGCGCCGCCGGCGAGGACGCGGCCGGCACGCTGCGCGAGTTCGAGTGGATGACGCCGCTGGCGCGCGACAGCGGCCGGCCGTTCAGCCTGGCGCTGATCCAGAATCTCGCCTACCCCGACGTGTGGCGCGACGCGCTGCGGCGTGCCGAGGAGGCGGCGCGCCACGGCGCGCACATCCGCCCGCAGACGGCGGTGCGCGCCGTCGGCGTGCTGATCGGTTTCGACATCGCGATCCCGCCGCTGTCGCTCTATCCCGCCGCCGGCGAGCTGCTCGCGCTGCCGCGCGATGCGGCGGTGGCGCGCCTGCGCGATCCGGCGCTGCGCGCCGCGCTGGTCGAGAGCGCGCGCGACAACGTCGACGGCGTCATTCTCGGCGGCATGGCGACCCTCGCGCACGTCTTCCCGCTCACTGCCGACGGCGTGCGCGGCTACGAAACGACGGCCGATCGCAGCCTCGTCGCGCAGGCGCGCGCGCGCGGCGTCGCACCGCTGCGCCTGCTGCTCGATCTGCTCGTCGAGCACGACGGCCGCGCGCTCTTCCTCGTGCCGCTCTTCAATCCCGATCTCGAGGCCGCCGGCGCGATGCTGCAGCACCCGCTGGCGACCATCGGCCTCGGCGACGCCGGCGCGCACACGACGCAGACCGCGGACGCGGGCTATGCGACGTTCGCGCTCGCCTACTGGGTGCGCGAGCGCCGCCTGATGCCGCTCGAGCGCATGGTGCACAAGCTGAGCGGCGAGCTCGCCGCGCTGTGGGGCATCGCCGGTCGCGGCGTGCTGCGCCCCGGCGGCTGCGCCGACGTGAACGTCATCGACCTCGACCGCCTCGACCTCTGCCTGCCCGAGGTGCGCCACGACCTGCCCGCCGGCGCCGCCGCGCTCGTCCAGCGCGCCACCGGCTACCGCGGGACGATCGTCAACGGCCGCGTGCTCATGCGCGACGGTACCCACACCGGCGCCTTCCCGGGCACGGTCGTCCGCGGCACTGAAACAGCGTGACCAGTGACCGGTGACCAGTGACCGGTAGCGTGCAGGCCTGATGAACGAACGCCCCCGAACCGAGGAAACGACGGCGTCCGAGCAGCGCGCTCCATCCGATGACGTCCCCACCGGTCACCGGTCACCGGTCGCCGGTCACGCAGTTTCCGGTACCGGTCACCGGTCACCGGTCACCGGTCACGCTTCATCTGGTCCCGCCGCAGCGCGCGAAGATTCAGCACAAAGCCCATGTAATCTCTGCGGCGCCTGCTGCCGGACGATCGCGCTCGACCAGTCGCCCGACGAGGTGGCGGCAATGGCGGCGCTGACCACGGTGCTCGGGATTCCCTCCGACCACGCGTTCGCGGCGCGCCACTGGCATGCGCTGACGCGTGAGGAGGCCCTGGCGCGCAATCCGTTCTACGTCACGCGCCTGCCGGAGACGAAGCACTTCTACTGGTGCGACCAGCTCGCACCGGACGGCCGCTGCACGGCGCACGACACCCGGCCGCTCGTCTGCCGCGGCTATCCCTGGTACGGCGAGCCGCCGAGCGACATGCCGCTCGCCGATCCCGACTGCGGCTACGAGGCCGAGCGCCGCCAGGGTTGAGCGCCTGTGGCGAATCCCATCAGTGTAGCCGCGGCCCCTGTGGCCGCCGGCGACGCGCAGCGTCGCCCGGAGGGGTGGGGGACGGCCAAAGGGCCGCCCATCGATGCCGCGCCACCCCACCTGGCGGTGCTGGCGCACCGCCGGCGGCCACAGGGGCCGCGGCTACGGGCGCGTGTGTGAAGCGCCAACGTGCATCACGTGATCTGAGGAGGACTCATGACCCGCGAGACGCTTTCACGTCGCGACTTCGTTCGCGGCCTCGGTGCCGGTGCGGTGCTGCTCGCCGCGGCGGCGACGCCGGACGGCGAGGCCGTCGCGGCCGAACCGACCGCCGGCGCGCCGGCGCCGCGGCCGGCGGCCGCCGGCCAGGTGCGCTTCGGTGTGCAGACGCCGCCGCAGCACGTCACCTGGCAGCAGATCACCGACGCGTGGGCGCTCGCCGAGGAGCTCGGCTACGACACCGCGTTCACCTACGACCACTTCATGCCGATCGGCTCCGATCCGACCGGCGCGTGTCTCGAGGGCTGGAGCCTCCTCGGCGCGCTCGCGGCGCGCACGCAGCGCCTGAAGGTCGGCGTGCTGGTGACGGGCAACATCTACCGCTCGCCGGTCGTGGTCGCGAAGATGGCGGCGACGCTCGATCACGTCAGCAACGGCCGTCTCATCCTCGGCATGGGTGCCGGCTGGTTCGAGCAGGAGTGCACCGCCTACGGCTTCCCGTTCCACACCGTCGGCGGCCGCGCGCGGCGGCTGGACGAGGCGCTGCAGCTGATGAAGCTCCTGTTCACGCAGCCGCGCAGCTCGTTCCAGGGCAAGTACTACACGCTGGTCGACGCGCCGTTCGAGCCGAAGTCGGTGCAGCGCCCCTGGCCACCGATCCTCGTCGGCGGCGTCGGCCCGACGCTCATCCAGCCGATCGTTGCGCGCCATGCCGACATCTGGAACTTCTTCGCCGATCCCGACGTCGCGAAGATGCGCGCCCTGTGCGAGCACTTCGACGGCGTCTGCCGGCGCGTCGGTCGCGATCCGGCGACGATCGAGAAATCCGCCGGCGTCCGCCCGGCGATGCTCGAGGGCCCGGCCGCCGAGGTCCGCGCCCGCCTGCAGGCGCTCGTCGATCTCGGCGTGCGGCACTTCATCCTCGCGCTGCCGCAGCCCTACGATCTCGACCTGCTGCGCCGCGTCGCCCG
>CBFGUK010000330.1:0-3567 GCA_965651925.1 uncultured bacterium
CCTGCGAAAGGCCACGTCCGTTGGCGGCGCGGCGGGAGCCACGCCCTCCAGGGGGGCACGACCGGCGCGCTCGCCGCGCGGCGGGTACCCCCGACCGCATTGACCCGCGAACGCCGGCAATGGGACAGAGCGCGGGATGCGAATCGTCGTGCTCGACGGCTACACGCTGAATCCCGGCGACAATCCCTGGGATGCGCTCGCCCGGCTCGGCGAGCTGACGGTGCACGACCGCACGCCGCCGGAGGCGATCGCGGCGCGGGCGGCGGACGCGGCGATCGTGCTGACCAACAAGACCGTGCTCGACGCCGCCGTGCTCGCCCGCCTGCCGGCGCTGCGTTTCATCGCCGTGCTCGCCACCGGGTACAACGTCGTCGACGTCGACGCCGCACGGGCGCGCGGCATCCCGGTCGCGAACGTGCCCGAGTACGGCAGTGCCGAGGTCGCGCAGCACACGCTCGCGCTGCTCCTCGAGCTCTGCCATCGCACCGGCGATCATGCGCGGGCCGTCGCCGAGGGGGCGTGGTCGCGCGCGCCGGATTTCTCCTTCTGGCTCGTGCCGCCGCGCAGCCTCGTCGGCGAGACGCTCGGCCTCGTCGGCTTCGGGCGCATCGCGCGCCGCGTCGCGGCGCTCGGCCGGGCGCTCGGCATGCGCGTCGTGGCGCACAGCCCGTCGCGCCGCGGCGGTGCCGAGCCGCCCGACGCGTGGCTGTCGATCGAAGAGTTGTTCGCCGCTGCCGACGTCATCAGCCTGCACTGTCCGCTGACAGCGGAGAACGCCGGCTTCGTCGACGCCGCGCTGCTGGCGCGGCTGCGGCCCGGCGCGCTGCTGATCAACACGGCGCGCGGCGGGCTGCTCGACGAGGCGGCGGTCGCCGCCGCACTGCGCGATGGCCGCCTCGCCGGCGCGGCGCTCGACGTCCTGTCGCGCGAGCCGCCACCGGCCGATCATCCACTGCTTTCGGCGCCGCACTGCGTGATCACGCCGCACCTCGCGTGGGCGAGCCTCGCGGCGCGCCGGCGCCTCATGCAGCACACGGTCGACAACGTCCGCGCGTTCCTCGCCGGCGCGCCGATCAACATCGTGAACGGGGTGGGCGCATGAAGGGCAGCGGAAAGCGAACAGCGGAAAGCGGAAAGTGGGTGCAAAGCGGAACGCGCAACGCGAGAAGAGAAAACGGCCACGCGCTGCCCACGTCATTGCTCTTTCCGCTTTCCCCTTTCCGCTTTCCGCCCGCTTCTTTCCGCCGTCCGCTTTCCGCTTTCCGCTTTCTCGTGGCAGCCCTCGCGCTGTTCGTCGCGGGTTGCGGGGGTGCCGCCGACGACGACGCTGCCGGCGCGTCAACCCGCGACCTGACGGTCGTGCAGCTCAACTTCCTGCACGGCATCACCGGCATGTGCCCGCCGCTCGACAATTGCCGGCTGGCCGACCGCGCCACGCTGCTCGGGCAGTGGATCGTGCGCAGCGGCTGCCCGGACCTCGTCATCCTGCAGGAAGTCTGGAACGGCTCGCTGCCGCTGCTCGCGGCGACGGCGGCCGAGGCGTGTCCGTTCGCGTACGAGATGGCCCTGAGCGCCGACCAGCTCGGTCCCGACGAACACCTGATCCTGAGCCGCCATCCGATGGAGATCGTCACCCGCCTGCCGCTCTTTCCCGGCTTCCGCAAGGTGCTGCACGCGCGCGTCGACCACCCGCTCGGGCCGATCGACGTCTATACGACGCATCTCGCCTCGGGCAGCGACGGCGCGAACATCGCCTGCGATGGCCCGCTCTCGCCCTGTCCCGCCGAATGCCGCCGCGCCGGCGCGCAGACGCGCCGCGAGTGTCAGGCCGTGCAGATGGCCGAGCTGGTCGCGGCGACGCACACCGGCCCGGCGCCGGCGATCATCACCGGCGACTTCAACGCCGAGCCGGGCAGTTTCGTCTACCGCCAGTTCACCGACCGCGGCTGGCCCGACGTGTACCTCGCCGCCGGCAACGCGGAGTGTGACGCGGCCGGCGGCGGCGGGTGTACGTCGGGCCGCGAGGACGACGCGCTCGACGACCTCGAGGCGCCGGCGCCGAACGTCGACCGCCGCATCGACTTCATCTTCCTCGTGCCGCCGGCCGCCGGGTTCTCCTGCACGCTCGATCCGCCCGACGACGCCGATGGCGACGGCCTCGCGACGCGCGGCTTCGCCGACCTGCCGAACCCGTTCGCGCCGGAATGCGGGGCCGCGCCGCTGCCGATCTGCTGGCCGTCGGACCATACCGGCGTCGCCCTCGACCTGAACTGCGAATGAGTGCGACGCGGCACGCGGCGGCGCGGACGGGCGGCGAGCGCCGCGCTACCGCGCCGCGGCGGTGAACGGGATCCCATCGATGCATGCGCTGGCGGACTTCCGCGCCGAGCTGCGTCCGATGTTCCGCCTCGCCTGGCCGGTGGCGGCAGCGGAGCTCGGCTGGATGGCGATGGGGCTCGTCGACACGATGATCGTCGGCCGCGTCGGCGCCGAGGCGCTCGGCGCGGTGAGCATCGGCAGCCACGTGTTCTATGCCGTGGCGCTGTTCGGCATGGGCATGCTGCTCGGGCTCGACTACCTCGTGTCGTTCGCGCGCGGAGCGGGCCGCCTCGGCGAGGCGCGCCGCGTGCTCGTGCAGGGCGCTTGGCTCGCACTCGCGCTCGCCGCGGCGCTCACCGTCGTGTTGCTGGTCGTGCAGGCAAACCTCGACCGCCTCGGCGTGCAGCCGGCGGTCGTCGCGGCGACGCGGCCGTATCTGGCCGCGGTGACGTGGAGCATGCTGCCGCTGCTGCTCTACTCGACGCTGCGCCGGTACCTGCAGGCGCTCGGCCAGGTGCAGGTGATCGTCGTCGCGCTGATCACCGCGAACGTGCTCAACGCCGCCGTCGACTGGGTGCTGGTCTTCGGCAAGCTCGGCTTCCCGGCGCTCGGGGCCGAGGGCGCCGGCTGGGCGACGACCGCGGCGCGCGTGTATCTGTTCGCCGTCCTGCTTGCCTATGTCGTCGTGCAGGAGCGCCGGGTCACGGACCGCGAGCCGGTGTCGCTGCGCCCCGATCCCGAACGGTTCGCGCGCGTCGTGCGCCTCGGAGCCCCGGCGGCGCTGCAGCTCCTGCTCGAGAGCGGCGTCTTCGCCGCCGCGACGGTGCTCGCCGGCGGGCTCGCCGCCAGCGCGCTCGCCGCGCATCAGGTGGCGCTCAGCGCCGCGGCGACGACGTTCATGGTGCCGCTCGGCATCTCCTCGGCGGCCGCGGTGCGCGTCGGACACGCGCTCGGCACCGGCCGGCCGGTGGCCGCCGGGCACGCCGGCTGGAGCGCGCTGCTGCTCGCGACCGTGTTCATGAGCGGCGCGGCGCTGGTCTTCCTGTTCGCGCCGCGCGCCGTGCTCACCGTCTTCACCGATGCGCCGGACGTGATCGCGATCGGCGTCGGCCTGCTGTCGGTGGCGGCGGCGTTCCAGCTCTTCGACGGCCTGCAGGTGGTCGCCACCGGCGCGCTGCGCGGCCTCGGCGACACGCGCACGGCGATGATCGCCAACCTCCTCGGCCACTGGTGCCTCGGCCTGCCGGT
>CBFGUK010000331.1:0-3559 GCA_965651925.1 uncultured bacterium
TCCGCCATGCCGGGTTGACTGGCGGCGTGGACTTATCGACGAAGGCAGCCAGGAGGACCGTCGCATGCCGCCCAGTCTGTCGCAGCATCCTGTCCACCTCGGTCACAACGCGTCGGCGGTGAGTGAGCCGGAGTTCAGCGGCGTCGAGTGGTACGCCGCCTACGCGGCGCGCCACGCTGATGATGGGGTCGAAGGGCGGCTGGTGTCGATGCACACGTTCACCGCGCCGTGGGACTCGTGGGAGATGCACCCCGAGGGTCATGAAGTGGTGATCTGCACGGCCGGCGAGATGACGCTCATCCAGGAGATCGACGGCGCGCCGGTACGGACGACGCTGCGCGTCGGCGAGTACGCGATCAACCCGCCCGGCACCTGGCACACGGCCGACGTCAGCGGCAGCGCCACGGGCGTGTTCATCACCGCCGGCGCCGGCACGCAGATCCGGCCGCGCTGAGTCGGCACGGATCCCTTTCCTTCCCTCGCCGCCCGGCCGCGCGACGACGGCGAGCGAAGCCCGCCGCCGCGGCCAGTGCAGTGTCTCGGTTTGTGGTCGTCTTCATGGGATGAGGCACCACGCCTGCCACGCCCCGCCCCCTGGTGACGCTGCGCGTCACCGGCGGCCACAGGGGCCGCGGCTACACTGGTCCGTGATGAATCAACGACCGCCTGCGAGAAGCACGTTTCCAGGGCTCGGTGCATGCGCGGCAGTCATTGGTGCCCCACCCGACGCGTGCTACGCCGGGCCATGTCCGACGGCGTCGCGGGGCAATCCGGCTACTCGGTGGAGGACTACTTCGCGCTGGTGCGGCGCGGCGTGCTGCGTGAGGACGATCGCGTCGAGCTCCTCGACGGTGTCATCGTCGCCGAGCCGCCGATGGATCCGGCGCACGCGACGGGCATCACGGCAACGGCCCGGGCGCTCGCGCGCGCAATCGGCGATCGCGCCGTGCTGCGCGTGCAGATGCCGCTCATCGCCGGCGGCTTCTCCGTCCCCGCGCCCGACGTCGCCATCGTCGCCGGGACGATCGCCGACTACGCCACGCGCCATCCAGCGACGGCGCTGCTGGTGGTCGAGGTCGCGGCGACCTCGTTGCCGCAGGACCGCCTGTCCAAGTCGCGCATCTACGCCGGTGCGGGCGTGCCAGAGCTCTGGATCGTCAATCTGCGTGACGCCTGTGTCGAGATCTCGCGCAGGCCGGACGTCCCCCGGCGCGTGTACGTCGACCATCGCGTCGCCCGGCGCGGCGAGAGACTGACCGTTGCGGCGTTCCCGGATGTCATCATCGACGCCGACGAGTTGCTCCCCGGCTGATGTCACGCGTCAGCTGCGCACCCTGCGTCATGTGCGGAGGAATTGGTCTGCGTCGCACCGCGCGCTTGACGACACGAGGCGGTTAGTGGGACGGGTACCCGATGCCTGGCAGCCGTTCGGGGGTGCGCGCTGCGGCGGCGCTGGCGCTCGGGGTCGCCGCCATGCTGTGGGCCGCTCCGGCGACCGCCTGCCGCTGTGCGCCGCGCACACTCGATGCGTACTTCGCCGATGCCGAGCTGGTCTTCATCGCGCGCGTCGACGCGAGCGTAGCCGAGACCGAGCACCGCACCGTGCGCGTGTCGGTGCAGGGGCGTCCGTTCAAGGGCGATCCGGGTACGCTCGCGGCGCTGCGCACGCCGCTGTCGACGGCGACCTGCGGCTACGCGCTCGAGCCCGGACGCCTGTATCTCGTCTTCGCCAGCCGGCGTGCCGCGGATGACTCCGTCGCCTGGTTCGACACCTGCAACGGCACGCGTCCGTTCGAACCCGGCGCCGGCACCGCCGGGGAATTCATCGATGCCGCGTCCGAATCGGTGCTGCCGCGCCTCGTCGCGCTGCGCGCCACCGCCGGCGGCCGCGACCCGCGCAGCAGCGCGACCCCGCGCCTGCCGCGGCCCGGCGATCCGCACGCCCGGCTGATCGGCCTCCTCGAACTGCCCGATCTCCTCGCCGCCCCCGACCGCACGCCCGCCGCGGAGGCGCGCACCCTGGCGGTCTTCGACGCGCCCGACGAGGCCACCGCCCGCGCCGCGCCGCTGCGCTCCGCGGACGAGGTGATGACGCGCGAAGTCGGCTACGAACAGCCCGCCGCCGTGGTGCGCGCGCAGCGCCCCGGCTGGTACCGGCTCGCGCTGCGCGACGGCGACGGCTGGGTGCGCGCCGCCGACGCCGGCGCGTTCCATCCCGTGGCCGCGGCGCTCGTCGACCGGCTCGGCTACCTCACGCCGCACTGGGACGGCTGGGTGTGGCCCGATCCCGGCGCCGGCCACCCACAGCTCGCGCCGCGCGTCGCCGACGCCGAGCAGCCCGCCACGGTGCGCGCCACCGCGCAGATCGGCGATACGCTGTGGCTGCAGGTCGAGGTGCTCGAGCGCAGCCCGTGCGCCGACGGCACGTCGCGCGTCGTCATCACCGGCTGGGTGCCGGCATACACACCCGACGGCGAGCTGACTGCCTGGTTCTACAGCCGCGGCTGTTGACGCCGCCGAGACGACGAAAGGAGCTCCTCGAAATGCGCGTTGCCTTCGCCCGCCGGTCCCTGCTCCCGCTCCTCCTGACGCTGCTCACGCCGGCGTACGGCCAGGACCATCCACTCGTCACCCGCTATCCGGGCTCGACCGTGCAACAGCACGACAGCAAGGAGTTCGCCGAGTACCCGCTCGTCACCGGCCTCGATCCGAAGGGCATGACGTTCGACGGCGAGGTCATCGAGGGCCGTGTCACGCGGCTCGTCTATGCCAATCCCGCCGATCGCTCGACGCTCGAGATCCTCCGCAACTACGAGCAGGCGCTCACCCAGGCCGGCGCCACGATGCTCTTCACCTGCGCGCTCGAGGCCTGCGGACCGGCATACGCGCGCAGCGCCTGGCAGCGGCACAACGGACTGTTCGCCGCCAGCGACGGCGACCCGCGCTATCTCGCCGCCCGGCTGTCCGGCGGCGACACCACCGCCTACGTCGCCGTGATGGTCGGCAAGCGGCGCACGCAGGTCGACGTCGTCGAGGTGAAGGCGATGGACAGCGGCCTCGTCGCCGTCGATCCCGCGGCGCTGGCGACCGACATCGACACGGCCGGCAGCGCGCGCATCTACGGCATCCTGTTCGCGTTCGACAAGGCGGACATTCAACCCGAATCCAAGCCCGCGCTCGACGCCATCGCGACGCTGCTCACGCAGCAGCCGGCGCTGGCGCTGTACGTCGTCGGCCACACCGACATGCAGGGCAGCCTCGAGCACAACATGCAGCTGTCGCAGGCACGGGCGCGCGCCGTCGTCGCCGCCCTGACCGGCAACTACGGCATCGCCCCTGCCCGCCTCGAGGCGCGCGGCGTCGGCCCGCTCGCTCCGGTGGCGCCGAACACCTCCGAGGAGGGCCGCCAGCTCAACCGTCGCGTCGAGCTGGTGGCGCGCTGACGGCGAGCGCTTGACGCGAGACGCGGCTGGAGGGCCGCGCTCCCCCGCAGCCGCGGACGCGCGTCGCCTCACGCGAAAGGCTGCGTCCGTCCGCGGCGCGGCGGGAGCCGCGCCCT
>CBFGUK010000332.1:0-3459 GCA_965651925.1 uncultured bacterium
CGTCGACGTTGAGCACGTAGGCGAGCGGCAGGAGCTGCTGCATGACGGTGAGCGAGTAGCCCTTCGCCGCGGCGGCCTGGATGGCGGCCTCGTCGTCGGCCGTCAGGCCGAGCCCGTTGTAGCCGGTGATCTCGGTGAGCGGCCCGATCAGCTGCAGCCGGCCCCAGTCCTGCAGGATCGCCGTCTGGCCGTTGCTGTCCTGGTCCGTGAGCACCTGAAGCGCGGTGCCGAGCTCGCTGTAGAGATCGGCGACCGTGGTGGTGATCGTCTGCTGGAGATTCGCGCTCTGACTGCCGCCCTCGGCGAGCGCCGTGTTGACGCCCATCGACATCATGTTCGCGAAGACGCCGGCCGCCGGATCGCCGGTGGCGCTGAGCAGCGTGTAGAGCACACCTTCGATCACATCGAGCACGACCGCGTTCACGCTTTGACTGGCGGAGAGGCCGAGATCGTCGGCGAGCGCCGGCACCTTCGATTCGTCCTCGATGAACACGTCGGTGAAGATCGTGTTGTAGGCGTAGAACGTGGTCTGTACCTGGCTGGCGTACAGACACTCCTGGTAGATCTGCCACGTCACTGCCGCCCAGTCGGTGACCGAGACGCTCGCGGGAAGCCCCTCGGGCAGCTCGGGAAGCTCGAGGAACTGGTCGAGACACGTCGCGGCGCAGGTCGAGAGCAGCGCGGTATTGCTGAGATTCGCGTACTCGCAGCGGATGCCGTCGTAGGCGACGCCATTGATTGTGCACGACGGCGGCGTGCTCCCGGGGAAGAGCAGCCGGCTCAGATAGTCGTATGCCGCCTGCTCGCCGGCGGCATCGGGCGCCGGCGTCGGCGTCGCGTTCGGATCGGGCGTGCCCGAGGCGGTCGGCGGCGGAATCGGGAAGGTCGGGAACGGCGGGTTCGAGTCCGGCTGCGCGACGACCTGCTCGAGGTAGTAGTTCGGGAACGCGTACCACTGGTTACCGGGGGCGCTGCCGCTGCCGACGCCGCTGTCGGTGAGCTGTGCGCCGCTCGCGACGTTGGTGAGCTGCGCCATGCCGTCGTACGTCCACTGCTGGAAGGCGCTGTTGTCGCCGGTCGGCGAGGCCTTCTGGTTCCAGTAGATCGCCGGGCTCCCGCCGGCGATCGATCCGAGGTCGAGCGCATCGGCGGCGGGGCCGAGGCCGGTCAGCGGGTTGGCGACCTCGGTGTTGTCGGCGACGAAGCTGACGGCGCTGCGCAGGAACACGCCACCCTGCGTGCCCGCCACCGCCTTCCAGAGCTGCCGTCCCGTAGCCTGGGCATCGAAGGGCTCCACCGAGGCGGCGACCGTGCCGTTCGGCCACGGCGCGCCGTCGGGGGCCTCGGTGCTCACCGTCAGCACGTTCGGCGTGAAGTCGACTGCCGGCGACGGAATGCCGTTCCCGTTCACGAGATAGAAGAAGTGGGCGAACGTCGGCAGGCTCGCGACGCCGGCGGCACCACCCCGCTGCGCCGCGGCGGCGGCCGGCGGCACGCCGAGATCGGTGCCGGTGTCGGGCGAGAGCGCCAGCGGGACCGGTGCGAACAGCGAGTCGGCGCGCAGCGCCGGCGTCAGCGTCGGGACGGGCGTCGCGGTCGGCGTCGCCGCCGAGCCGCCGCCATCGGACGAGCCGCAGCCGGCGAGCAGCGCCAGCAGCGAGACGCCGGCCACCAGTTGGGGCAGCGCGCCGCGGCGGCAGCCCGCGGCCGCACGGATGCCTTCGGGGTGGATGTTGCGCATGTGATGTCCTCTCCGCGTTGGGACATCGACTGCGCCCCTTCCGCTGCGCGCCCCCTCAGCACATCGCATGCCGATGTCCCGTGCAGCCGCGCGGCGAGACGCCTGCGCCGAGGCGAGCACGCGCGTGACAGCCGCGTGACGCTCGGTGGCCGCGGCGCGGCCATGGCGGCGCGGTTTGGGGCTGTCACGCACCGGGACGCGTCCGCTACGGTGCGGGCGGATTCCGCGCCATGTCGACGCGCTCCTGCCGGCGACCGGCGTTCGCGGTCGCAGTGTCGCTCAGCCTGGTGCTCGCCGGGTGCACGCCGGCGGCGGCGCTGACGGCGGGCGACATCGACGCGGCGGCGCGGGTGTCCGCCGCCGGGCTGCCGCGCGTCACGCGCAGCCTCGCCAGCGACCGGCTGCGCGGCCGCGACAACGCGACGCGCGACTCCGCCCACGCACAACGCTATCTGCTCGCGCGCCTGCGGCGGCGCGCCGAGGGGCTGAAGGCCGGCGCGTCCGGCGATGCCCGCTACACGCAGTCGTTCGCACTCGACGGCCAGGCGGGCACGAACCTCGTCGGCGTGATCCGCGGCCGCGAGCGGCCGGACGAGTACGTGCTCCTCGGCGCGCACTACGACCACCTCGGCACGCGCAGCAACGCCGCCGGCGAGTGCGCGGCCGCCTGGGACGCCGGCGGGGCGCCGTGCAACGGCGCGACCGACAACGCCGCCGGGGTCGCCGTCGTGCTCGGCGTCGCGCGCGCCCTGCGCGCCCTGCCGGCGCCGCCGCGCCGCTCGGTGGTGCTGGCGCTATGGGATGCCGAGGAAGACGGGCTGCTCGGCTCGCGGTTCTACGTCGGCGAGCCGCTGGTGCCGCTGGCGCAGACGATCGCGTACGTGAACCTCGACATTCTCGGCGCCACCCTGCTGCCGACGCTGCGCGACTCGACGTTCGCCATCGCCGCCGAGAGCGGTGGCCCGGCGCTGCGCGCGCTCGTCGGCGCCGCCGCGGCACCGCAGACGCTCGCCGTGCGGCCGTTCACCGCCGTGTTCGGGCATCTGCGCAGCGACCACGCGACGTTCCTCGGCGCCGGCGTGCCGACGGTGTTCGTCACCGACGCGACCGGCGGCTGCTACCACACGACGGGCGACGATGCCGACGCGGTCGCGTTCGACAAGCTCGCGCAGCAGACCGCGATCGTCTTCCGCCTCGTCGTCGCCCTCGCCGAGATCGACCCGCCGCCGGCGTTCGTCCCGCCCGACGGCGCGTTGGCGACGTTCACCGATGCGGAGTCACTCTACGCCGTGCTGCACACCGCATTCCCGGCCGATGCCGAGCTGTTCAGCCCCGCCGACCGGGCACAGATCATGGCGTTCAGCGCGCAGCTCGACGACATCATCGTCGCCGGTCCGGCGGCGTTCGACGACGCCGCCCGCGAGGTCGTGCTCGCCGCGGCCCTGAGCCTCAACGGGATGCTCGCCGACATGGGGTGCCGCCGCTTCTGAGCCCGCGGGCGGCGTTGCACCCCAAAGCGGCGCACACTCACCTCACACGATGTTGTTGGCCTTGATCTGACGATGATCTTCAACGCGGAGACGCGGAGCCCCGAAGGAGAGACTGCGTTCGGATGGCACCCGCGGAGACCCATCGTTGAGGGGGTTGCGCAAGCACAATCCAACCCGGGTTTCCCGGCGTCGCTCTGCGCCTTCGCGTCTCTGCGTTGATGTTTTTCT
>CBFGUK010000333.1:0-3441 GCA_965651925.1 uncultured bacterium
CTGATGCCGATCCGCGGCCACTCCGGCGTGCAGGGCGGCGCCGAGATGGGCGCCTATGCGACGGCGCTGCCCGGCGGCCTGCCGATCACGCCGGCAACCGCGGCGGCGCTCGCCGACGTGTACGGCTTCCCGGTGCCCGAGACGCCGGGCCTGACGGCGCCGGAGATGATCGAGGCGGCGGCGCGCGGCGAGCTCGACCTGCTCTACAGCATCGGCGGCAACCTGCTGCGCACGCTGCCCGACCCCGACTACGTCGCCGGCGCGCTCGAGCGCCTGCCGATGCGGGTCCACCAGGACATCCTGGTCACCGATCAGATGCTGCTCGACCCGGGCAGCGACGACGGCCAGGTGCTGCTGCTGCCGGCGAAGACGCGCTACGAGCAGGACGGCGGCGGTACGCAGACGAGCACCGAACGGCGCGTGATGTTCAGTCCCGAGCTGCCGCGTCAGGTCGGCGAAGCGCGCGCCGAGTGGCGTATCCTGCGCGAGCTCGCCGCCGCCGTCGATCCGACGCGCGCCGAGCTGCTCGGCTGCGAGAGCGGCGCGGCGATCCGCGCCGAGATCGCCCGTGTCGTCCCGTTCTACGACGGCATCCAGCATTTGCGCGCGGCGGGCGAATCGTTCCAGTACGGCGGCCCGCACCTCGCCGCGGGCGGCGTCTTCCCCACCGCCGACGGCCGCGCCCGCCTCCTGCCGGTGTCGCTGCCGGGCGCCGCACGCACGCCGGGCACGTTCACCGTCAGCACGCGGCGCGGGCGCCAGTTCAACACGCTCATCTACGCCGAGATCGATCCCCTCACCGGCGCGCCGCGCGATGCGGTGTTCATGCATCCCGACGACGCCGCGGCGCTGCACCTCACCGGCGGCGATGCGATCGTCCTGCGCAGCGAGCACGGCCGCTTCACCGGCCGCGTCCACCTCGCGCCGATCGCCCCCGGCAACCTGCAGGTCCACTGGCCGGAGTCGAATGCCCTGCTGCCGCGCGGCATCGTCGAACCGCTCGGCGGCGTGCCGGACTACACGGCGACCGTGCGCGTCGAGCGGCTCTGACGGTTCACCCCGGCGGCGCGGAGCCGCGCAGGGATGCTCCGCGGCTCCGCAGGCCCTTCACGCCGGGACCGCTTCGACGCGGGCGCGGACGTGCTTGTGCCACGGCGTGCCGGCGAGCCAGTCGCGATCATCGCTGGCGGTGAGCTCGTTCGGGGCGACACCGTGCACGACCTCGCGGCCGCTCGCGTCGGGATAGGCGAGGCCCTGCCCGTTCGGCAGCGTGACGTGACCCGGCAGCAGCGTGTCGGTGAGCTCGACGACGGTCTCGACGCTGCCGCGCCGCGTGGTGACGCGCACGCGGCCGCCGGCGGCGACGCCGAGGCGCGCCGCGTCGTCGGGGTGGATGCGCAGCGCCGCGCCGTCGCCCTTCCGGCGCCACGACGGATCGCGGAAGATCGTGTTCGCGGTCGTCGAGCGGCGCTCGCCGGCGGAGAGGATGAACGGGAACTCGCCGTCGGCCGCCGGCCGCTCGTCGCGCAGCGCCGCGAGCTCGGCGAGCAGCTCGGGAATCGCGAAGTTGATACGCCCGTCCGGCGTCGCGAGGCGGCGCCAGGTTTCCTCGTACTCATCCTGCGTGAACACCACCGCGGTGCCGCGCGTCAGGATCGCTTCGAACAGCGCCTCGCCGAGCGCCAGACCGTCGCCCGTGAACCCGGCGCGGCGCACCGACTCCGGATATTCGAGCGCCACCTGATGCGCGAGCCCCCACACGGCGGCTGCCGCCTGCGCACCGGCCGGCAGCGTCGGCCCGAGCGTCTCGTACAGCGCCACCGGCGCGAGCCTGCGGCGCTCGGGCCGCTCGCCGCTCCACTGCAGGAACGCCATCGCGAACGCCTCGCGGCCCTGCGCCGCGGCGGCGTGCAGGGGGGCGAGGTCCGCGTCGCTCAGCGCGCCGAGCGCGCGCACCAGCCGGCGGTGGATCTCCGGCTCAGGCAGCGTGCCGGGCAGCGGGTCGAACAGCGGCGCGCGCAGGTGAAAGGCGTTCTCGGGGAACTCGAGCGTGAAGAACGTCGCCTCCCACTTCTCGTACTGCGAGGCGGCGGGCAGGACGTAGTGCGCGTGGCGCGCGGTCTCGGTGAGCGCGACGTCGATGACCACCACGAGCTCGAGCGCGTCGAGCGCGGCGCGCATGCGCCGGCTGTCGGGCAGCGAGTGCACCGGGTTGCCGCTCTCGATCAGCATGGCGCGGAAGCGCCGCGAATCCTCGGTGAGGATCTCGTCGGGGATCGCGGCGGCGGGAATCAGGCCGGTGATGATGCGGTGACCGCCGACGGGCGAGGTCGCCGGTCCGCCGCCGCCGCCGCCGAGACTGGCGAAGCGCGAGTGGATGTTCATGCTGCCGCGCTGCGCGAAGTGCCCGGTGAGGAGATAGAGCAGCTTCTCGAGGTACGAGTTCAGCGTGCTGTGCGGCGCCTGCTGGATGCCGAGATCCTCGAAGATCGACACGCTCGCGGCGCGCGCGAGACGGCGCGCCGCGGCGCGCACGTCGCCCTCGCGCAGGCCGCTGCGCGCGCAGTAGTCGGCGACCGGCACGCGCGCGAGCTCGGCGAGCAGCGGGTCGAGGGCGCTGGCGTGTGCGGCGAGGAAGTCGTGCGCGAGCAGGTCCTCCTCGACGAGCACGGCGGCGAGCGCGGCGAGCGCGAACGCGTCGGTGCCCGGCCGGACCTGCAGATGGATGTCGGCGAGGGCCGCGGTCTCGGTGCGGCGCGGGTCGATGACGATCAGCGCCCGCGCCGGATCCTTCGCGATCGCCTTCAGCACCGTCCGCGCGCGCGGGAAGCCGTGCGACTGCCACGGGTTCTTGCCGACGAAGACCGCCACCTCGGCGTGCTCGAAGTCGCCGGTCGTGTGGCAGCGCGGCCGGCCGAAGAGCTGGCCGTCGACCCAGAACTCGCCGGTCTTCTCCTGCGCCAGCGCGTTCGAGCTGTAGCGCACGCCGAGCGCGGCACGCGTCGCGCCGCCGTAGCCGCCGCCGAGATGATTCCCCTGCCCGCCGCCGCCGTAATAGAAGATGGCCTCGCCGCCGTACGCATCGCGGATGGCGCCGAAGCGCGCCGCGATCTCGGCGATCGCCGTGTCCCAGTCGATCGCCTCGAACGTGCCGTCGGCCCGCCGCCGCAGCGGCGTGGTCAGGCGCTGGCCGTGGTTCTGGTAATGATCGAGGCGCAGCGCCTTCTCGCAGTGATAGCCGCGCGAGGCGGGATGCCGCCGGTCGCCGCGGATCGCCGTCAGGTGCCGCCCGTCGGCCTGCACCTCGAGACCGCAGTTGATGCTGCACAGGATGCACGCCGTCTGCCGCCACTCGGGCATGGGGAGACCCTCCTCGTGCGCGCACCCTCTGCCGCGGCGCGCGCGGCGTCAATCGCGCCGCGCGCAAAAGCGTTTTCCGCG
>CBFGUK010000334.1:0-3364 GCA_965651925.1 uncultured bacterium
ACGCGCGCCCGGTTCAACAGGCGCCGAGGGACCGGCGCCCTCCAGGGCGCGTTGTTGAACGCGAGCCTCTCGCTGAAATTCGCCCGATGCGCTCAGCCGAGCGCGTCGGCGACGCGGTCGGCTTCCTCGGCATCGGCCGTCGTCGGGACGAGCAGCAGCTCGTCGGTGCCGAGCGCGGCGAGCTCCTGGACGACGCGGCGCAGCGCGGCGGGCGAGTCGGTGGTCACCGTGCGCGCCAGGCGGCGGGCGGCGTCGGGGCCGAGGAAGTTCAGGTAGCGGTGCAGATAGGTGTCGAGCTGGGCGCGGGCCGCGGCACCGAGCGCGAACCAGCAGCACGTCACCAGCCGCGGCGCCGGGCGGCCCGCCGCCTGCCACGCCGTGCGCGCCGTCTCCCACGCGAACGCGACCTCCTCGACCGAGGGGCCGAAGCTGAAGCCGCAGAGGCCGTCGGCCCAGCGCGCAGCGCGGCGGATCGAGGCCGGCACCAGCGCGCCGGCCCACAGCTCGGGGCCGCCCGGCTGCAGCGGGCGCGGCTCGACCGGCTGGCCGCCGGGCACGACCGGCTCGCCCGACCAGACGCGGCGCAGCTCGGCCACCTGCCGTTCGAGCAGCGCCAGCCGGCGCGCCGGGAAGGCGGCGCCGGCGGCGCGGTAGTCGTCCTCGCGCGCGCCGACGCCGACGCCGAGCACGACGCGCCCGCCGGACAGCACATCGAGCGTCGCCACCTGCTTGGCGAGCAGGCCGATGCCATGGTGCAGCGGCAGCACGATCACGGTGAACGCCAGCCGCACGCGCTCGGTCGCCGCGGCGGCCATCGACAGCGTCACCATCACCTCGGGATTCGGAAACGTGATGCGCTCGCCGGCCGCGAGCGTCGCGAACGGCCCGGCATCGATGCGCCGGCACCAGTCGAGCACCGTGCGCCGGTCGAGCCCCGGCACCATCACCGGCAGGTTCATTCCGATCCGCATGCGCGGAGTTGGTCACAGATGGCGGCGGAGCGGAAGCGCTCGCCTCGATCTCCACCCGTGGAGGGCGCCGGTCCCTCGGCGCCTGTTGGATCGAGCGACGCGCGTTTCTTCATGACGGGGCGCGGTATCGGTGGGCGCGTCACCCGTTCGCCAACCAGCGCCCCCTCCGGGCGACGCTGCGCGTCGCCGTGCGGCCACGTCTTGGGAAGGGCACGCGTTGCCTGATCCAACGGGCGCCGAGGGACCGGCGCCCTCCAGGGGGCGTGGACGCCGCCGACCCGTGGCCCTGCGGCGGCATCTGTGTTTCAACTGACGCCATGAGAGCACTGCTCGCAGCGATGCTGCTCCTGCTCGCGGCGTGCGCGCCGAACCGCACGATCACCGAGGGGGTGAGCGACCGCGGACCGGCGGTGCTGGTGGCGCCGCTGCCCGCCGATCAGCGGCTGACGGTCGGCATCGCGCGCTTCACCAACGAGTCGACGTTCGGCAGCGGGCTGTTCACCGACGCGGAAGGCGACCGGCTCGGCAAGCAGGCCGCCGACATCCTCGCCAACCGGCTGATGGAGACGCAGCACTTCACCGTCGTCGAACGCCAGGACGTCGGCCGCCTGCAGGCCGAGGCGCAGCTGATGGGGCTCGACGAAGCGCAGTTCCGCCAGCACCTGCAGGGAGTCGACGCGCTGATCATGGGCTCGGTCGCCGAGCTCGGCCGCGAGACGACGGCGAAGACCTGGCTGATCGGCAGCAGCAAGACGCAGCGCGCCCGCGCCCGCGTCGTGCTGCGTCTCGTCGACCCGCGCACCGGCGTGGTGTTCTACACCGCCGAGGGGACCGGGGACGCGACGCTCGAGACCACCGAGACGTTCGGCTTCGGCGGCCGCTCGGCGTGGGACTCGACGCTCGACGGCAAGGCGATCGACGCGGCGATCGTCAACATGATGAACACCGTCGTCCGCTCGCTCGACGCCTACCGCCCGCCGGACGGCGGAGGCCGCGCCGGGTGAGGTGCGGCGCGGCGCGCGCGCTGCTCGCCGGCGCGCTGCTCCTCGTCGCCGGGTGTGCCGCCGGCACCGGCGGGCGCCTCTACGACTGGCCGGGCTACGAGCGCGGGCTCGCCGAGCAGCTGCTCGAGCACGACCCCGCCGCGGCGGAAGCGGCGTACGCGCGCGCCATCGCCGAGAGCACGCAGCGGCGCGGCCGGGTGCCGCCCGGCCTCTACGGCGACTACGGCTTCCTGCTCTATCTGCGCGGCGACTACGCCGGCGCGATCGCCGCGTTCGAGCGCGAGAAGACGCTGTTCGTCGAGGCGACGCCGCTGATGGACCGCCTGATCGCGCGCGTCCGCGAACGCCAGGGCACGGCGACGCCGGCGGCCGGCGTCCCGGCACCGACGCCGCCGTACTCGTCGCCCGACAGCCGCGCCCCGATCGTGGAGCCGGAGCCGACGCCATGAGTGCGCTCCGCGCAGGGGCGCGCTCCGCGTCCTCGAGAGCGTCGAAATGAAACGCGCCTGCGCACGCGCCGCTGCGGCGCATCACCTGCGCGCACTGCTCCGCGCGATCGACTCCCCTTACCCTGACCCTCTCCCCCCGGGAGAGGGGGCCCGCCAAGCAGCGCGCTACATCTGGCTGCTCACGGCGCTGCTGCTGCTCACCGCCGGGTGCACGGTCCGCGAACCTGACCGCAGCGTCTTCGAGGCGCATCGGCCGCGCTCGATCCTCGTCGTGCCGATGCTCAACGAGACGACGGCGCTCGACGCGCCGGCGGTGGTCGCGGCGATCGTGTCGCGGCCGCTCGCCGAGCGCGGCTACTACGTCTTCCCCGTGTATCTCACCGAGGCGCTGCTGCGTGATCTCGGTCTCTCCGAGGCCGGACACGTGCACGCGCTGCCGCCGGAGCGCTTCCGCGAGCTGTTCGGCGCCGACGCGGTGCTGTTCGTCACCATCACCGACTGGGGCAACAAGTATCTCATCGTCGATGCGGCGAGCGTCGTCACGCTCGCGTTCGTGCTGCGCGACACGCGCACCGGCACGGTGCTCTGGGAGGCGACCGAAACCGTCTCGCAGAGCAACGGCGGCGCGGTCGGCGGCGACCCGATCGCCATGCTCATCGCCGCCGCCGTCGGCTACCTGTTCTCGCAGGCGTTCGACGTCGACTACCGTCCCCTCGCCACCCGCGCCGCCATCCAGGCGATCATGGATCCGGTGAACGGGCTGCCGGCGGGGCCGTATGCTGCGGAGTACGGCGGTGCGAAGTGAGGGGGGCAGGCTGTTACGCTGTTTAGGGTGTTAGGCGGTTAGGGGTCGGAGGGCCTGCTCGTCCGCATGCGGTGCAGCGCTCGCGAGCGTTCGTGCACCGTGCGCACGAGCAGGCCCTCCGAACCCTGACCGCCT
>CBFGUK010000335.1:0-3272 GCA_965651925.1 uncultured bacterium
GGCTCCGCGTCTCCGCGTCTCCGCGTTGAAGATTCTCGTCAGATCACGGCTAGTCTGCCGCACCATGCGGAGGCATCCCATGCTCACTGGACACGGACTTCGATCGGCGCTGGCGTGCGGTCTCGTGCTGGCGCTCCTTCCCGCTGCCGCGGCGGCGCGCACGCTGACCGTACCGGATGCGTTCACGCCGGTGCTGGTCGAATTCGTCGGCAACGAGACCGGGCCGGTGCTCGGCAGCGACGGCCGGTGGCACGTCGTCTACGAGCTGCGGCTGACGAACGCGCGGCCGGTACCGGCGACGCTCGAGCGCATCGAGGTGCTCGACTACGACACCCCCGAGCGCGTCATCGCGACACTCGAGGGAGACGCGCTGCGCGAGGCGCTGCACGATCTCGCCAGCCGGCCGGCGCCGGATCCGTCCCTGGCGTTCGGCGCCGGCGCGCTGGCGTTCGTCGCGCTCGCGTTCGACACGCGCGAGCAGGTGCCCGATGCGATCGTGCACCGCCTGCACGCGCAGGCGGCGCCGGGACCGGCGAGCACGGCGCCGGCGGCGGTGCGCTATCTCGCCGCGCCATGGGATCTCGCGGACCTCACGCCGGCGGTGCTCGCCGCGCCGCTGCGCGGCGAGGGCTGGGTGGTGATCAACGGCTGCTGCTCGGCGCGCGGCGCGCACCGCGGCGCCGTGCTGCCGCTCGACGGCGGCCTGCACGATGCGCAGCGCTTCGCGATCGACTGGGTGCGCCTCGGCAACGACGGGCGGTTCGCCGCCGGCGATGGCGCCGAGGCAACGGACTACCACGCGTACGATCAGCCGGTATTCGCCATCGCCGAGGCGACGGTGGTCGCCGTGCTCGACGGCCTCGCCGACCAGGTGCCCGGCCGCCTGCCCGATCCGTCGACGATCTCGGTGGCGAACGTCGACGGCAACCACATCATCCTCGACCTCGGCGGGGGCCGCTACGCGCTGTATGCGCACCTCAAGCAGGGCACCCTGCGGGTCGCGCCCGGCGATCGCGTGCGCCCCGGACAGGAGCTGGCGCGCGTCGGCAACTCCGGCAACACCTCGGCACCGCATCTCCACCTGCACGTGATGAACGAGCCCTCGGCACTCGCCGCCGACGGGCTGCCCTACGTCTTCGCGCGCTTCACGCTCGCCGGCATGCTCGATCCCGCGCAGTGGTACGCGGCCGATCCGGACCCGAACGCGCCGCTGCGCATCCTCCCCGGCGATGGCCACGGCCCGCGCGAGAACGCCCTGCCCCTCGACCTGCGCGTCGTCGAGTTCAAGTGATTTTCACCGCGGAGGCACGGAGACACGGAGCTTTCCACCGACCGACTCCGTGTCTCCGTGCCTCCGTGGTGAGAATCCGGGCGTCTCCGCGGTGAGCAAGTCGCCCGTGGCCTCGGCGGCGCGGTCGCGCTAGCAGACGCGCATGCGCACCTATGCGATGCGGCTGCTCGAGGGGACGTGGCCGCGCGAGATCCGCGGTCATCACTGGATCAACGGCCCGGGCCGGCGGCTGCCCTGGCAGCAGCATTCGATCTTCGCGCCCGGCGTGCTGCAGCGGTTCGATCTCGCGCCCGACGCGAGCGGCGAGCTGCGCTGGCACGTCTGCGACACGCACGCGCCGGACGTGCAGGCGGCGCTTGCCCATCCCGAGGTCTTCGCCGATCCGCGCGCCTTCCCGATCCTCGGCGGCCCGCTGCTCACCGGACTCAACAACTCGTTCTTCCTGATCGACGATCGCGTCTTCCTCACCGCCGACTTCAACCGGCCGTGGGAGATCGACCCGGAATCGATGCAGCTCGCCACCGTCGTCGGCCGCGTGCGCGAGTGGGGCGGCGCCAGCCGGCTGGCGCTGCTCTCGCCGCCGGTACCGACCACCGCGCATCCGTTCTACGACCGCCGCGAGGGCGTGCTCTACGACTACAGCTGCCGCGTCGTCCCGCGCGACGGCACCTCGCTCTCGGCGACCGAGCGGCCGCTGCGCCTCGCGACCTGGGACGGCCGGGGGTCGGTGCGTACCTGGGAGGTGCCGGGTGCGGGGCTGACGCAGTACGTGCACGAGATCGGCGGCACGCGGCATTTCGTCCTGCTGCTCGAATCCTGCTCGTTCCAGATCGAGCCCGGCATCGAGTGGCTCGGCCTGCCGAAGCTCGCGCCGCACCTGCCGGTGTCGAACGTCTATGTCGTGCGCAAGGCCGACCTCACCGAGGCCAACCGGACGCGCGGCGTGCCGTTCGTGAAAATCGAGATCCCGCTCGAGGCGTTTCACCTGCTCGCCGATTACGAGGACGACGGCCGCCACGTCGACCTGTGGCTGACGCACGGCAACGGGCTCGACTTCCTCGCCGCGAACACCGCCGACGACGTCCACTGGAAGACCGGCGAGCCGTTCGCGCGCTGGCAGCTCGACCGCTTCATCAACGCCGACTACGCGCCAGTCGGCCACTACCGCCTCGACGTCGAGACCGGCACGGTGGTCACGAGCTCGCGCCTGATCGACTTTGAACGGCTGTGGGGCGCCGGCGTGTGGAGCTGGGATCCACGGCCGGCCAACCCCGCCGACGGCCCGCTCTACGTGAGCTGGCTCGGCTACGACGGCGGGCTGGTCAGCCGCCGACTGATGGCGCTCTACGGCGACCGGCCGCACCGCATCCTGCCGCGCAACGAGGTGCCCGACGCCGTGCATGGGCCGGCGCTCGGCGCGCTCGACTGGGAAACGAAGGACCTGACGCAGTACTACCGCTATCCCGACGGGACGACGACGCTCGCCAATCAGTTCATCCCGCGACCCGGCGGCGACGGCGGCTGGGTCGGCGTGTACCTCGTCTCGCCGCAGCGCGACGTCCAGTACTGGCTGTTCGACGCCGCGCGCCTCGCCGACGGTCCGGTGGCCCGCCTCGGCCATCCCGACCTGCGACCGGAGCGCACCATCCATCACACCTGGACGGCCAGCGCGCCGCGCCGCAGCGCGACCTACCGCGTGCCGCTCGCCGACGACCTCGGCGACGACTGGCGCCATCTGCCGGAGCCGTTCCGGCAGGTGGTGGAGACCGCCCTGCGCCGCGCCGAGGCGGCGGGCTGCTGAACGATGGCATCGGCTGCTCGCGCGGGAAGTCGACGACGCCGCGCCGGGACACCGGTCGCACCGTCGCGCGCGATGACACTGACACACTCGACTTCCTCCCGCCTCCGTGGCTGATCGTCCCGGCGACCGCACCGCGTTGCGCCACCGGCGCACGCCGCCTATGGGTCGCGGATGGAGTAC
>CBFGUK010000336.1:0-3224 GCA_965651925.1 uncultured bacterium
CGTGACCTTGATCATCTTCACCGGCGTGCGCGGGCGGTCGCGGGCGTCGGTCTCGCTCGACTCGATCTGGCGCACGACGTCAAGCCCGTCGGTCACCTTGCCGAACACCGGATGCTTCGACTGGCCGGGCGTGAACCAGTCGAGGTAGGCGTTGTGGCGCGTGTTGATGAAGAACTGCGCGCCGCCGCTGTTCGGCTGGCCGGTGTTGGCCATCGACAGCGTGCCGATCTCGTTCGAGGCCTTGAACGCTGCGGGGTGCTCGTCCTGGATGCGGCCGAGCGGCGAGCCGCCGGTACCGCAGCGCGGGCTGTTCGGATCGCGGCTGTGCTCGCACCCGAACTGGATCATGAAATCCTTGATCACGCGGTGGAAGTGCAGGCCGTCATAGAAGCCCTGCTTCGCCAGCGCGATGAAGTTGTTGGCAGTGATGGGCATCTGGTCACGGTAGATCTCGGCCGTGAACGTGCCCAGGGAAGTCTCGAACGTCGCGGTGGGGTTCGCCATGCCCCCAGCGCTACCCGCAGCGCGCCGAGGCCGCAAGATGCGAACGTACGCGATGCGGTGCGCGCCCTCAGCCGGAAACGCGACGTGCCCGGCGAAGCGCGCGAGGAATGGCGTGACCGGTCACCGGTGACCGGTCATGCCCGTCAATTCGGAAGATCGGCCACCGAGAGCGGGAGGACACCGAGCCGCCGGTCCATCGGATTCGATGTGACCGGCTTACTCGACTTCGCGTCCTCTGCCGCCCTCTGTGGCGGATCAAATTCGCCCGGCAAGACGGTAGTGTTGGGCAAGGCCCCGGGTCACAGGTAACCGATCACCGGTCACGCTCTTCCTCTCAGGACGGATTGCGGATGCCGGTCTCGCTCGGGTCGTAGTCGACGCGGTTGACGCGCCCGCCGCCGCCACCGAAGACGTTGCCGCCGGTGAACACGACGCGGCCGAGGCCCTTGTAGCTCCACTCCGTGCGGCGCGCGTCGTCGCCGAAGTACCACGGAATCCACGCCTTGCCGGTCGCGTAGGAGACCTGGTTGGTCGGCATGCCGAGAATCTGTGCGACCTCGTTCGCGGTCATTCCGACCTGCACCTTCGCGAGCGGGCTGTCGGCTGGCACCGTTGCCGCGGCAGGCGCGGGCGCGGAGGCGGACTTGCCGGAACAGCCGGCCACGGCGAAGGCGAACGCCAGCAGCACGGCGAGCAGGACGATGGTACGACGCATGAAACTTCCTCCCTTGTTGCGGCCGGCACCATTGCCGGCGATGCCGGCGCGGCGTAGCGCAGCCGCCGCAGTGCGTCAAACAAGCTGTCAGCTGTCAGCCATCAGCTGTCAGCCAATCAACGAGCTCTGGCTGACGGCTGACGGCTGATCGCTGACAGCTTCCCTCACGGCCGGCCGCGGACGAGGCGGCCGGGGCGGGCGCCGGTCGGCTCGCCGTCCTCGAACGTCACCGCGCCGGAGACGACCGTGTAGCGATAGCCGTCGACGCGTTGCGTGAGGCGCCGGCCGCCGCCGGGCAGGTCGAAGACCATCTCCGGCGCGTGCAGATGGAGCGCGTCGTGATCGATGACGTTCACGTCCGCCTTCCGGCCGACCGTCAGCGTGCCGCGGTCGGTGAAGCCGTACACCGCGGCGGTGTTGCCGGTCTGCAGGCGCACGACCTGCTCGAGCGGGATGCGCGCCCCGCGGCGCCGGTCGCGCGCCCAGTGCGTCAGCAGGAACGTCGGCATGCTCGCATCGCAGATGAGGCCGCAGTGCGCGCCGCCGTCGGACAGGCCGAGCACGGTGCGCGGATGGAGCATCATCTCGCGGATCGCATCGAAGTTCGCCTCGACGTAGTTGGCGAGCGGCGCGAACAGGAACTGCTGCCCGTCGCGCTCGAGCATCCAGTCGTAGACGACTTCCTCCGGCCGGCGCCCCTCGCGCGCGGCGGCGGCGAGGACGCTCGCCTCGGCGGGCGGCTCGTAGTCGGGCGGGTCGCCGAGCGGGAAGATCGACGGCCAGTTGCTGATCAGCAGGCGCGCGATCGGGTGCTCGATCGTCGGCTCCTCGGCGAGCAGCCGGGCGCGAATCGCCGGCGTGCGCAGGCGCGCGACGCGCTCGGCGAGCGGCAGGGCGGCGAGCTCGGCGATGTAGGTCGGATGCGAGATGAACGGATGCAGCGAGCTCTGCAGGCCGTAGAGCATGCCGGTCGGCCGGCAGGCGACCTGCGGCACGATGCGCAGCCCCTCCGCGGCGAGCTGGTCGACGCGCGCGAGCGTGTCGCGCCACGCATCGGGCTGCACCAGCGTCTGCGCGATCGCAAACGTGATCGTCCGGCCGGTGCGGCGGCAGAACTCGATCATCCACGACAGGTCGGGCTCCTGGCCCTGCAGGTCGGCGACCATCTCGAAGACGCCGTGGCCGGCGGCGCCGAGTGCGCCGCCAAGCGCGAGCAGCTCCTCGGGCGTCGAGTGCGTGCCCGGGACGAGGCCGTGCCGCGAACGGTGCAGGATGGTGCGCGAGGTGGTGAAGCCGACCGCGCCGGCGCGCAGCGCCTCCTCGGTGAGGCGCGCCATCGCGGCGATCGCGTCGGCGTCGAGCTCGTCCTCGTGCGCGCGCTCGCCGAGCACGTAGGCGCGCAGCGCGCAGTGCGGCACCTGCGCCGCGACGTCGAGCACGCGCGGCATCGCCGCGAGCGTGTCGAGGTACTCGGGGAACGACTCCCAGCGCCACTCGATGCCCTCGTGCAGCGCGGTGCCGGGGATGTCCTCGACGCCCTCCATCAGCTCGATGAGGAACGTCTCCTCGCCCGGGCGGCGCGGCGCGAAGCCGACGCCGCAGTTGCCCATCACCAGCGTCGTCACGCCGTGCCAGCTCGACGGCGCGAGCAGCGGATCCCAGGTGACCTGGCCGTCGTAGTGCGTGTGCACGTCGACCCAGCCGGGCGTGACGAGGTGATGGCGCGCATCGATCTCGCGCCGCCCGCGCCCGCTCACCGTGCCGACCGCCGCGATCAGCCCGTCGTCGATCGCCACGTCGCCCTCGAAGCGCTCGCGCCCGGTGCCGTCGACGACCGTTCCGTTGCGGATCACCAGATCATGCATGCCGGGCACGCAACCACAGATCCGCCGCCGTGAGAAGGGACGACGGTCCCCCGGCCCGGCCCCGGCGCCCGGGCGCGCCTCATCTCTGGGTCCCCTCTCCCCGCCAGGGGAGAGGGTCAGGGTGAGGGGCGTCCGACATC
>CBFGUK010000337.1:0-3155 GCA_965651925.1 uncultured bacterium
CGCGCAGAGCTGCATCAGGCACGCGCACCCGGTTCGACATGCGCTCTGGAGGGCGCCGGTCCCTCGGCGCCTGTTGGATCAGGCAACGCACGCCCCATCGCCACCCTGGACCTGGCGGGCGCCGGGAGGGTCGGGACTGCATGCGCGTCGCTCGGTCCAACAGGCGCCGAGGGACCGGCGCCCTCCAGAGGGCGTGTTGAAGCGACGCTGTGCGCGGCGGAGCGCCTGGCGCCCGCGGACGGAATCGCCGCAGCGTGTCTCCGGCGATGACCCTGGGCCCTGAGCGCCAGACAGACGTGCCGCCCGTCGTGCGGCAGCGCGCCTGCCGAAAAACTTACCCGTAATTCCTGCCACGCCGCCGCGGCGCGGCAGCAAGCCGGGTAAGTACCCGAAGCTGCTGCGCGCGCTGGCAATCCAATTGCTCTTGGCTCCGCCGTTGGCCCGGCCGACACAACCATCCTGCGGGCCAGTCGCCCTGCCATCGGTCCCGCGGACGAAAGGACGCGCATGCAGCAGGTACTGATCACCGGCGGAGCCGGCTTCATCGGCTCGCACCTGGCCGACCACCTTCTGAGCCGCGGCTACCGCGTGCGCGTGCTCGACAATCTGTCCGCCCAGGTGCACGGCGAGGGCGGCCGGCGGCCGGCGCATCTCGATCCGCGGGTCGAGCTGCGCGTCGGCGACGTGCGCGATCCGGCGGCGGTGCGCGACGCGCTGCACGGCGTGGACGCGGTGTTTCATTTTGCCGCTGCCGTCGGCGTCGGCCAGAGCATGTACGAGATCGCCGGCTACACGAGCATCAACAACCTCGGCACGGCGGTGCTCTGCGAGGCGCTCGCCCAGCAGCCGGTCGGCAAACTCGTCGTCGCCTCGAGCATGAGCATCTACGGCGAGGGCCTCTACGTGCGTGCCGACGGGCGGCGCGCCGACGACGTCGAACGCTCGCTCGCGCAGCTGCGCGCGCGGCAGTGGGAACCGTGCGACGAGCGCGGCACGCCGCTGACGCCGCGCGCCACCGACGAGCGCAAGCGGCCGGCGGTGAGCTCGGTGTACGCGCTGTCGAAGTTCGACCAGGAGCGCATGTGTCTCATGGTCGGGCGCGCCTACAACGTCCCGGCCGTCGCGCTGCGCTTCTTCAACGTGTACGGCCCGCGCCAGGCGCTGTCGAATCCGTACACCGGCGTGCTCGCCGTGTTCGCCGCGCGGCTGCTCAACGGCAAGCCGCCGCTGGTGTTCGAAGACGGCCGCCAGCGGCGCGACTTCGTCAGCGTGCGCGACGTCGTGCAGGCGTGCCGGCTGGCGCTCGAGGTGCCCGATGCCGCGGGGCACGTGCTCAACGTCGGCAGCGGCACGGCGTACACGGTGCGCGACGTCGCCGAGCGCCTCGGCCAGGTGCTCGGCCGCGAGGACATCGAGGCGGAGATCACCGAGCGCTATCGCGTCGGTGACATCCGGCACTGTGTCGCCGACATCCGCCTCGCGCGCGAGCTGCTCGGCTACGCGCCCGGCGTGACGCTCGCCGCCGGCCTCGAGGAGCTCGCCGGCTGGCTGGCGGGGCAGGAGCCCGACGACCGCGTGCCGCGCGCCCGCGAGGAGCTGCAGCAGCGGGGGCTCACGCTATGACCCCCGCCGGCGCGCCGCGGCGCTACGCCTGGTTCGAGTCGATCGGCCGGCGGCCGGTGCTGATCACCGGCGGCGCCGGCTTCATCGGCACCAACCTCGCGCATCGCCTGCTCGACGCCGGGCTGCCGGTCATCGTCTTCGACAACCTGTCGCGCGCCGGCGTGCGCGCCAACCTCGCGTGGCTGCAGGAGCAGCATCCCGGCCCCGAGCTGCAGGTGCGGCTCGCCGACGTGCGCGATGCGCGCGCGGTGCGCGAGGTGGTGCACGCCGCGAGCGTCGTCTACCACTTCGCCGCGCAGGTCGCCGTCACCGCCAGCGTCACCGATCCGGTGACCGACTTCGAGGTCAACGCGCGCGGCACGCTGCACGTGCTCGAGGCGGCGCGCAGCGCGCCGCAGCCGCCGGTCGTGCTCCTCACGTCGACGAACAAGGTCTACGGCAGCTGTCACGACCTGCGGCTGGTCGCCGGCCGCGAGCGCTACGACGTCGAGGATCGCGCCGTGCGCCGCGCCGGCATCGACGAGGCGCAGCCGCTCGAGTTCCGCAGCCCGTACGGCTGCTCGAAGGGCGCCGCCGACCAGTATCTGCTCGACTATGCGCAGACCTACGGGCTGCCCGCGGCCGTCTTCCGCATGAGCTGCATTTACGGCCCGCACCAGTTCGGCACCGAGGACCAGGGCTGGGTGGCGCATTTCCTGCTCCGCGCGGTGCAGGAACAGCCGGTCGTCATCTACGGCGACGGCCGGCAGGTGCGCGACATCCTGTTCGTCGATGATCTCGTCGAAGCGATGCTGCTGGCGCGCGAGCACATCGCGCGCTGCGCGGGGCAGCCGTTCAACATCGGCGGCGGGCCGCAGCACACGATCAGCCTGCTCGACCTGCTCGCCCAGATCGAGGCGCTCAACGGCCATCCGCTGCCGGTGCTGTTCCAGGACTGGCGCCCGGGCGACCAGCGCTACTACGTCTCGAACTGCACGCGCTTCGCCCGCCGCACCGGCTGGACGCCGCGCGTCGGCACGCGCGAGGGCATCGCGCGGCTGTTCGCCTGGCTGCAGGCGACGCACGCGCCGGCGCGCGCCGCCGCGGGCGAGCGTCGCGCCGCGGGCGCCGCCGCACCGCCGCCGCAGGCCTGATCCGGCGATCGAGAGTCACGCGCAGCGGAAGGAGCCATCCATGGCAGGAGCGGCGAAAGTCACCACCGATCACGAACAGATCCGCAACTGGGTCGAGTCGCGCGGCGGACATCCGGCGACGGTGATGCGCACGACGCGCGGCGGCGAGCCGGGCGTGTTGCGCATCGACTTCCCGGGCTACAGCGGCGCGGGGTCGCTCGCGGCGATCTCGTGGGAGGATTTCTTCGACAAGTTCGAGGAGAGCAATCTCGCGTTCCTCTACCAGGACAAGACCGGCCGCGGGCAGCCGAGCCGGTTCTTCAAGCTCGTCGATCGCGCCCGGGCGCGCGCCGGCACGCGCGCCCGACCGGGCGGCGGCGCGAGCGGCAGCCGCACGGCGCGCAGCCGCGCCGGCACCGG
>CBFGUK010000338.1:0-3097 GCA_965651925.1 uncultured bacterium
ACCGCGTCGGCGAGGCGCCGCAGCGCCTCGAGCGGCGCCGTGCGCCGGCGCAGCCGGGGGCGCGCCGCCAGCGCCACGCCGCCGACCACCAGCAGCCAGCCGAGGTGTACGACGACGTCCATGCGCGCGGCGCAGCGGGCGCTCAGCGGTCGAGCGCCTGGTCGTTGAAGCGGTAGCCGACGCCGCGCACGGTCTGGATCAGCTCCGGACGGGCGGCATCGCGTTCGACGAGCATGCGCAGGCGGCGGACGTGCACGTCGACGGTGCGCGGCTCGACGTACGTGTCGCTGCCCCAGACGAGATCGAGGATCGTCAGGCGGTCGTAGACCCGGTTCGGGTGACGCACGAAGAACGTCAGCAGCTGGAACTCGCGCAGGCTGAGCGGCAGCGGCGCGCCGTCGAGCCGCACCTCGTGCCGGCCGACGTCGATCGACAGCCGGCCGCGCTCGTAGCGGTCGGGCGGCGCCCCGGCGGCGGCCGCCTCGGCGCGGCGCAGCACCGCGCGCACGCGGGCCACCAGCTCGCGCGGACTGAACGGCTTGGTGACGTAGTCGTCGGCGCCGAACTCGAGGCCGAGCACACGGTCGACCTCGGTCGCCTTCGCGGTGAGCATGACGATCGGCAGCGTCGCGGTCTCCGGCCGGGCGCGCAGCACGCGGCACACCTCGAGGCCGTCGCCGCCCGGCAGCATGCGATCGAGGACCAGCAGCGCCGGACGCACGCGCGCCACCTCGCGCAGGGCCGCCGCCGCCTCGCCGGTCTCGACGACGCGAAAGCCGGCTTCCTCCAGGTTGTAGCGGACGAGCTCGCGGATGTCGGGCTCGTCCTCGACGACGAGAATCGTCTTCGCCGCGCCGTCGGTCACAGGCTGGGGGGCCGGTCGAGATGGCGGATGCTCTTCCCCTTCACCATGAACACGACCATCTCCGAAATGTTCGTCGCGTGATCGGCGATGCGCTCGAGATACTTCGAGACGAAGGTCAGCCGCAGCGCGCGCGAGATCGTGTGCGGATCCTCCATCATGAACGTCAGCAGCTCGCGCAGCAGCTGCGCCGCCAGGCGGTCGACCTCGTCGTCCTGCTCGCAGACCTGCAGCGCGAGCTCGGTGTCCTCGCGCACGAACGCATCGAGGGACTGGCGCAGCATGCGCTGCGCGATGCTCCCCATGCGCGGCAGGTCGATGAGCGGCTTCAGCTGCGGCTCGCGCGACAGCTCGATCACCCGCTCGCAGATGTTCTCCGCCATGTCGCCGACGCGCTCGAGGTCGGTGGTGATCTTCAGCGCGGTGGTGATCAGGCGCAGGTCGCGCGCCGCCGGCTGGTGCAGCGCGAGCAGCCGCAGGCAGATCTCGTCGATCTGCACCTCCATGCGATTGACCGTGCGGTCGCGCTCGATCACCTGGCGCGCGAACGCGTCGTCGCGTTCGACGAGGGCGCGCATCGCGTCGGCGATCTGCTGCTCGACGAGACCGCCCATCTCGAGCAGCTGATGCCGCAGCTCCTGCAGCTCCCCTTCGAAATGCCGGTCGATGTGCACGCGCGTGGCCATCCGCGTCCCTTCCCGCTCAGCCGAAGCGGCCGGTGATGTAGTCCTCGGTCTCCCGCCGGGCCGGGGCGGTGAAGATCTGCTCGGTGACGCCGGTCTCGATGAGCTCGCCGAGGTACATGAAGGCGGTGAAGTCGGACACGCGTGCCGCCTGCTGCATGTTGTGGGTGACGATGACGATCGTGTACTGCGTCTTGAGCTCGTGGATGAGGTCCTCGACCTTCGCCGTGGCGACCGGATCGAGCGCCGAGCACGGTTCGTCGAGCAGCAGCACCTCGGGTTCGACGGCGATGGCGCGCGCGATGCAGAGCCGCTGCTGCTGGCCGCCCGACAGGCCGAGCGCGCTCTCCTGCAGCCGCTCCTTCACCTCGCCCCACAGCGCCGCGCCGCGCAGGCTGCGCTCGACGATCGCCTCGAGCTCGTCCGTGCGCGTCACGCCGTGGATCCGGCAGCCGTAGGCGACGTTCTCGAAGATCGACTTCGGAAACGGATTCGACTTCTGGAACACCATGCCGATCCGCTTGCGCAGCACGTTCACGTCGAGCTGCGGATCGTAGATGCTGCCCTGCTCGAAGCGGATGTCGCCCTCGATGCGCACGCCGTCGACGAGATCGTTGAGGCGGTTGAAGCAGCGCAGCAGCGTCGACTTGCCGCAGCCGGACGGGCCGATGAACGCCGTGACGCGCTTCTCCGGGATCGCGAGACTGACCTGGTTGAGCGCGCGCGACGCGCCGTACCAGAGCGACAGCGCGTCGACGTCGAGCACCGTGCGCAGCGCCGCCGCTTCCGGCGCGGGCACGGGCGGGCGCGACGCACCGGCGGCGGCGGGCACATGCGCGTCGCGCTCGTCGGCGAGCGGCGCCCCGGCACGCAGCAGGGGCGGGACGACGTTCATGGCCACGGTCTATACCTGCTTTCCCCGGCGGGCGCGACCGCCTCACACCGCGCTGGTCGCATAGCGGCTCCGCAGCCGGTTGCGCACGACGATCGCCACCAGGTTCATCAGCACGACCACCAGCACGAGCAGCAGTGCCGTGGCAAACACCAGCGGCTGCGTCGCCTCGACGTTCGGGCTCTGAAAGCCGACGTCATAGATGTGAAAGCCGAGGTGCATGAACTTGCGCTCGAGGTGGACGAACGGGAACTGCCCGTCGATCGGCAGCGCCGGCGCGAGCTTCACCATGCCGACGATCATCAGCGGCGCCACCTCGCCGGCGGCGCGCGCCATGGCGAGGATCATGCCGGTGAGGATGCCCGGCGCGGCGGCCGGGATGACCACGCGCCACGTGGTCTCGAACTTCGTCGCGCCGAGCGCCAGCGAGCCCTCGCGGACGATGCGCGGCACGGCGGCGAGCCCCTCTTCGGTGGCGACGATGACCACCGGCACGGTGAGCAGCGCCAGCGTCAGGCTGGCCCACAGGATGCCGCCGGTCCCGAACGTCGGCGTCGGCAGCGCCTCGGGGAAGAACAGGCGGTCGATCGAGCCGCCGACCAGGTAGACGAAGAAGCCGAGGCCGAAGACGCCGAAGACGATCGACGGCACGCCGGCGAG
>CBFGUK010000339.1:0-3047 GCA_965651925.1 uncultured bacterium
CGGCGCTGGCACGAGCGATGCTCTTCCCCCGCGGCGATGTCCCGCGGTGCACCGGAGGCCAGCAGTGACACGGCGGCCGGCCGCGTCGAGGAATGTGGCCCCCCGCCCGGGACGAAGCTGCGCAACCGGCTGCGCGTCGCGATCGTCTTCATTGTCGTCTCGGTCCTCGCGCTCAGCCTCGCCGCCATCCTGCGTGGCGGCCGCGACCTGCACGGCGTCCTCGCGCTGCGCGCCGGCCTCGTCGCCGTCCTCCTCGGCGTGCTCGTCGCGCTGCGCATCGAACGGACCGCCCGCCACCCGATCGCCCTGGCGCTGTTCACCGGCATCGTCCTCTGCCTCGAGGTCGCGCGCATCACGGTGCTGCGCGACGATCTCGAGACCGGCCCGTACGTACTGAGCGCCATCACGCTCTATGCCGCCGTCGTCATCCGCTGCGGCCCCGGCGTCCAGCTCGTGCTGGTCGCCGTCGCCGAGCTGGCGCTGGCCACGAGCGTCTACGCCCTCACCGGCGGGTTCACGGAGCTGTTCAGCTACCGCTACATCGTTGCCCACACGACGTTCGCGCTCTCGCTCTACGTCACCAGCGAGCTCGAGCACAGCGACCGGCTCGTCGCCGAAGGCGCGCGCGCGCTGCACCGGCGCTCGGCGTACTTCCGCTCACTGATCGAGAAGTCGTCCGACCTGATCACCGTCATCCGCCCCGACGGCACGGTGCTCTACGACAGCCCGGCACACGCCAGCGTCCTCGGCTACCCGCGCGGGTCGCGCATCGGCACGAATGCGCTCGCGCACGTGCATCCCGATGACCGGGCGCGGGTCGATGCGGCGATCGCCGCCGGCAGCCGCGAGCCGGGACAGACCATCAGCCTGCAGTTCCGCTACCGCCATGCCGACGGCTCGTGGCGCGACCTCGAAGGCGTCGGCCGCAACCTGCTCGACGACCCCGACGTGCGGGCAATCGTCGTCAACTCACACGACATCACCGAACGGCAGCGCATCGAGGCCGAGCTGCGGCGCTCGGAGACGTATCTGAAGAGCATCGTCGATCACGCCCCGATCGCGTTCTACCTCACCGATCTCGACGGGCGGCTGGTCGACGGCAACCGCGCCGCCGAGGAGCTGATCGGTTACTCCAAGGCGGAGCTGATCGGCGAGACGTTCCTCTCGAAGCAGCTCGTGCCCGACACCGACGTGCCGCGCTTCACCGACCTCGTCCCCCGCAGCGCGCGCGAGCCGGTCGGCCCGCTGCCGCTCACGCTGACGCGGCGCGACGGCACGCGCGTCATCGTCGAGGCGCGCAGTCTGCCGATCGAGCTCGACGGCCAGACGTTCATCCTCGGCATCGCCAGCGACATCTCCGAGCGGCTGCGTGCCGCCGACGCCGTGCGCGTCGCCGAGCAGCGTCTGCAGCGCCAGCGCGATGCGCTGATCGCGCTGACGTGCACCGCCGACATGCGCGGCGACGACCTCGACACGACGCTGCGCCGCATCGCCGAGGTGGCGGCGCGCACGCTCGGCGTCGCGCGCACGAGCATCTGGCGCTATACCGCCGACCGCCGCGCGCTGCGCTGCGTCGAGCTCTACGATGTCGCCCGCGATGCGCACGCCCTCGGCGGCGTGCTCGAGGCGGCCCGGCACCCGGTGTACGTGCAGTCGCTCGCGGAGATGGACGTCATGGCCGCCGACGACGTCGCACACGACCCGCGCACGCGCGAGCTGCTCGACGGCTATCTCCGGCCGCTCGGCATCGGCGCGATGATGGATGCCTCGATCCGCATCGAGGGCGGCATCGAGGGCGTGCTCTGCCACGAGCACGTCGGGCCGCCGCGCCGCTGGACGCCGGACGAGAAGACGTTCGCCGCCGCCATGGCCAACGTCGTATCGCTGGCGCTCGAGCACTGGCAGCGCCGCCAGGCCCAGCTCGGACAGTCGCGCCTCACCGCGATCCTCGACGCCACCCCGGATCTCGTCGCCATTCTCGATGCGCGCGACGATCACCTGCTCTACGTCAACCCCGCCGGTCGCCGGCTGCTGGGCATCGACCGCGCCGACGACGTCACCCGTCGCGTCCTGGCGGACAATCATTCCCCGGAGATGACCGGCGTGCTGCGCGAGGAGATCCTGCCGGCCGCGGCGCGCGACGGCATGTGGACCGGCGAGGCGACGTTCCGCACCTCCGCCGGCACCGACGTCCCGGTGCTGATGGTCGTGCTCGCGCACCGCGCCCCGGGCGGCGCCGTCGAGCGCTTCTCGACCGTGTCGCGCGACATCACCGACCGCAAGCGTGTCGAGCGCGAGCTGCTCGACGCCAAGGAGGCGGCCGAGGCGGCGAACCTCGCGAAGAGCGAGTTCCTCGCCAACATGAGCCACGAGATCCGCACGCCGCTGAACGGCATCATCGGCATGACGCAGCTCGCGCTCGACACCCCGCTCACCGCCGAGCAGCGGGAATGCCTCGACATGGTCGCCGCCTCGAGCCACGCGCTCGGGACGGTGATCAACGACATCCTCGACTTCTCGCGCATCGAGGCCGGCAAGCTGGTGCTCGATCCGGTGCCGATCGCGGTGCGCGACGCGGTCGCCGACGCCGTGCGGCCGCTCGCCATGCGCGCCCACCTGAAGGAACTCGATCTCGCCTACGAGGTCGATCCGGCGGTGCCGGCGCGCGTCTGCCTCGACCCGCATCGCGTGCGGCAGGTGCTGACCAACCTGGTCGGCAACGCGACGAAGTTCACCGAGCGCGGCGAGATCCTCGTCGCGCTCGGTCTCGAGACGCGGCGCGACGGCGGCGAGTGGCTGCACTTCCGGGTGCGCGACACCGGGCCGGGCATCGCGGTCGACAAGCTGCAGGCGATCTTCCACGCCTTCGAGCAGGCCGACAGCTCGACGACGCGGCGCTTCGGCGGCTCCGGGCTCGGGCTGGCGATCTCGCGCCGCCTGGTCGAGATGATGGGCGGCCGCATCTGGGTCGAGAGCCAGCCGGGCCGCGGCAGCACGTTCCACTTCACCGTGCCGTGCCGGCGCGTCGCCGACGCGCCGCATGCCGG
>CBFGUK010000340.1:0-3027 GCA_965651925.1 uncultured bacterium
CGGCTGGTGGCGCGCTGGGAGCGCAGCGGGCTGACGCAGGCGGCGTTCGCGCGGCGGATCGGGATGCCGGTGGCGACGTTCACCTGGTGGCGGCACCGCCTGGGGCGCGCGGCGAGTGCGGCGCGGCCGAGGCCGAGGCCGGCGTTCACCGAGGTGGTGCTCGCCGCGCCGCCGCCGGGCGTGGAGGCGGAGGTGGTGCTGCGCAACGGGCGCGTCGTGCGCGTGCCGCTGCACGCCGATGCTGGCGCGGTGCGCCGGCTGGTCGAGGCGCTGGAGGCGCCGGCATGCTGACGCTGGCGCCGACCACGCGCGTGTTCGTGGCGCGCGGCGCCACCGATCTGCGCCGCTCCTTCGATCGGCTGGCCGCGATGGCCCGCGAGGTGCTCGGGCAGGATCCGCTGTCGGGGCACCTGTTCGTGTACTTCAATCGGCGGCGCGATCGGGTGAAGCTGCTGTTCTGGGAGCGCGGCGGGTTCTGGCTGCTCTACAAGCGGCTCGAGCAGGGCAGCTTCGCGGCGGTGGAGCGCGGCGAACTGACGCCGCGCGATCTGGTGCTGCTGCTCGAAGGCATCGACGTCGTCCGCGAGCGCGTGCGCTACACACCGCGCGCGGGCTGAGCGGTCAAATTCACCACCTGAGTGACACGGCGCTGCATGGCCACCGCGGCGCGTGTGGTGTATGCAGCGCGTGTGGTGGATGCGGTGGTGGTGGGAAACAGCGGGAGTGCGCCGAGCGAGCTCCCGCCCGACGCGGTGATCGCGCAGCTCTGTGCGCAGAACGCCGAGTTGGCCGCCGAGAACGCGCGCCTCAAGCACCACCTGGAACTGCTGCGCCGGCGCGTGTTCGGGCGGCGCAGCGAGAAGGGCACGCTGATCATCGCCGAGCAGGGCGTGCTGCCGTTCGCGTCCGCCGCCGGCACGGTCGCTCCCGACGCCTCCGATGAGGCGCGCCCAGCGGAGGCGACCGCCCCGGCACCGGCGCGCCGGCGCCATCCCGGCCGCCGCGCGCTCGAGCGCGAGCTGCCGCGCCGCCGCGTCGAGGTGGTGCCGCCGGCCAGCGAGCACGTGTGTGCCGGCTGTGCGACCCCGAAGGACGTGATCGGCGAGGACGTCACCGAGGAGCTCGACTACCAGCCCTCGGCGTTTTTCATCACCGAGTACGCCCGCCCCAAGCTCGCCTGCCCACACTGCCGCGACGGCGTCACCCAGGCGCCGCTCCCCGCCCGGCCGATCGAGAAGGGCCGCCCGGGACCGGGGCTGCTCGCGCAGGTGGTGGTCGGCAAGTACGCCGATCACCTGCCGCTCTACCGCCAGGAGCAGATCTTCGCCCGGCACGATGTCCAGATCAGCCGCCGCACGCTGGCGGAGTGGAACGGCGCGGTCGCCGATCTGCTGGCGCCGATCGTCACCACGATCCGGGAGATGCAGCTCCTCTCCTCGCCGTGGATTCAGTGCGACGACACGACGCTCGAAGTGCAGCAGCCGGGCGCGGGGTGCCGAACCGGGCACATGTGGGTGTACCGCGGCGCTGGCGGCGAGGTGGTGTACGACTTCACCTGGTCGCGCAACCGCGACGGCCCGCTGCGCATGCTGGCCGGGTACCGCGGCTATCTGCAGGCCGATGCGGCGCCCGCCTACGACGAGCTCTTCCTGCGTCATCCGGAGATCGTGGAAGTCGGGTGCTGGGCGCACGCGCGCCGCTACTTCAAGGAGGCGGCGCCGAGCGCGGCGCTGGCGTGCGCGCAGGTACTGGCGCTGATCGGCGAGCTGTACGGCATCGAGCGCAGCGCCACGGCGCGCCAGCTCGACGCGGCGGCGCGCCACGAGCTGCGCCAGCACCGGGCGCGGCCGCTGCTCGCGCAGCTGCGGGCCATGCTCGATGGACTGGTGCTCACGGTGCTGCCCAAGAGCCCGATCGGGCAGGCGGTCGCGTACGCACGCAACCACTGGACGGCGCTGGCGCGATACATCGAGGACGGGCGGCTCAAAATCGACAACAACGGCGCCGAACAGGCGCTGCGGCCCATCGTCCTCGGGCGTAAGAACTGGTTGTTTGCCGGCAGCGAAGCGGCCGCGCAGCGCGCCGCGATCCTGTGCTCGCTGGTGCAGACCTGCAAGCACATGCAGATCGACCCATTCGTGTACCTGCGCGACGTCATCGAGCGCGTCTCCACGCACCCGGCGCGGCGCATCCTCGAGCTCACGCCGCGCGAGTGGCGCCGCCTGCGCGCCGCGTCCGCGCAGACCGCCGCCTGACCGGCGCGTCTTCGGCACGGCGATCAGGCGCCGTCGGCCGACCCCGCACCTTTCGTGCCGGTGACGTGACGGTGTCCGTCACCCGCTTACGACATTTCAGAGCACGATCCCGCCGCGCTCGCCAGCGCCCTGACCAAAGTCTTGGGTCAACGCGAGATCATGTCCCACCTCGCAAACACGGAACTCAGCGATGCTCTCGTCAGTGCCTTCCGCGGAGCGATTCGTCTGAAGGAAATGACGGCCGCTGTGGCAGAGCTCCGAGGGCACCTCTCCGCAGACGAGACGTCTGAGTAGGTGTATCAAGCGTGGTGCGAGAGGCACTCGTGGGCGTTCGGAAACGCCTACGTGATGACCGACGAGGTGCGCGACATTGCCCCTGGGGATCGACTCGATCTCCTCCTGCCCACGGTGATCTCGGGATACCGCGACATCGTTGAGCTGAAGAGACCAGACGTGCCCGTGCTGATCTTCGACCCTGCGCATCGGAACTACTACTTCTCTGCCGACGTATCGAAGGCGATTGGTCAGTGTCATCGCTACCTTGACGTTCTACACGAGGTCGCTGCCAACGGCCTTCGAGACCATCCGGAAGTCGTCGCCTACCATCCAAGAGCAATCGTCGTCCTCGGAAGGTCGGCTGGCTGGTCGAGCGAGAAACTGCGTGCCTTGCACGGCTTAAACTGCAGGCTCGCTGGCTTGACGATCATGACCTATGATCAGCTGCTGGCTCAAGGCGAGCGGTTGGTGGAACTCCTGAGCGCTCCGCAGGCAG
>CBFGUK010000341.1:0-2797 GCA_965651925.1 uncultured bacterium
TGCGTGTCGTGCGCCTCGGCGACGAAGTCGGCGATGGTGAGCTGGATCTGGTGCGCCTCGGCACGCAGCGCCGGATCGGCGGGAATCAGCCGCAGGCGCGGCGCGAGGAAGGCGAGGATGTTCGCGGTCTGCGCCACGACGGTGCGGCCGACGCGCACGAACGGCGGCGCGAACGGCAGCGCGCCGCGCTCCTCGCCCTCGAGAAAGCGCATCATCGCCGCGAGGCCGTCCTTTCTCTCGCGCGCGACGTCGACATAGCGCGCCCCCGCCTCCTCCAGCGCGAGACGGACGAACTCACCGCGTCCCTGGATTCCCGGCCAGTAGTAGAGCTCGATCGGTGCGGGCATTGGGGCCTCCGGAAGGCTGTTACGCTGTTAGGCTGTTACGCTGTTAGGGGCCGGAGGGTCGTGTTCAAGAGAGACCTTCCGGCCCCTAACAGCCTAACAGCCTCTCCCTCAGAACCGCGCCAGCGTCGCGACGCGTTCGCGGTGGAAGGCCACGTCGCCGAACGCGAGCTCGTTCCACTTCGCGCGCTTGAACCAGAAGTGCAGGTCGTGCTCCCAGGTGAAGCCGATGCCGCCGTGGATCTGCACGGCGCGGTTGGCGACGCGGCTGTACATCTCGCCGAGGCCGGCCTTGGCCATCGACGCGGCGCATGCCGCCTCGCGCGGCAGCGCGTCCTGCGCGTACGCGGCGTACCAGAGCAGCGCGCGCGCCGGCTCGATCTCGCTGACCATTTCGGCGGCGATGTGCTTGATCGCCTGAAAGGATCCGATCGGGCGGCCGAACTGGGTGCGCACCTTCGCGTACGCGACGGCGAGCTCGAGCGTGCGCTCGGCGCCGCCGAGGCAGTCGGCGGCGAGCGCGACGGCCGCGGCGTCGAGTGTCCGCGCGAGCGGTTTCCAGCCCGCGCCGACGCGGCCGAGCACGGCGTCCTCGGGCAGGTCGACGGCCTCGAAGCGCACCTCCATCGGCCGCCGCGTGACGTCGATCACCGGCAGCGGCGTGACGTGCAGCCCGGGCGTGTCGCGCGGCACGAGAAAGAGCGTGACGCCGTCCTCGCCGCGGCCGCCGGTGCGGAACGCGGCGACCAGCACGTCGGCGACGTGCGCATCGGTGACGAACAGCTTCGTGCCCGACAGCCGCCAGCCGCTGCCGCGCCGGCGGGCGCGGGCCGCGATGCCCTCGGCGGCGAGCCAGTCGCTCTCCTCGAGCAGCGCCAGCGCGCCGACCGCCTCGCCACGCGCCAGTGCCGGCAGCCAGCGCTTCTTCTGCGCCGCGCTGCCGGCGGCGAGAATCGCCGAGGTCGCGAGCACGGCCGAGGAGAAGAACGGGCCCGGGACGACGTGGCGGCCGAGCTGCTCGCAGAGCAGCGCCAGCTCGAGCAGCGTCAGACCGAGGCCGCCGTGCGTCTCGGGCACGATCAGGCCGAGCCAGCCGAGCTCCGCCATGCGGCGGTAGAGCGCGCGCGGATAGCCGTCCTCGCTCGCCGCCGCCTCGCGCACCAGCGCCGGCGGACACTCGGCGGCGAGAAACTCGTCGGCGGAGCGTTGCAGCAGCTGCTGCTCGTCGGAGAGGCCGAAATCCATGTCGAGCCCTCAGCCGTCCGCCATCAGCGCTCAGCCGGAGCGTGCGCCGGTGCGGCGGCACGCACACTCTGGCTGACCGCTGAGAGCTGACTGCTTCCGCCGGCTTCCCGCGGCAGCCCGAGGCCGCGTTCGCTGATGATGTTCTTCTGGATCTGCGAGGTGCCGCCGCCGATGATCAGGCCGAGGGTGAACATGAACTCGTAGGGCCAGATGCCGCGGTCGGCGACGCGCGCCGCCTGGCGGGTGAGCGGGCCCGCGTTGCCGAGCACCTCGAGCGCCAGCGCCGCGATGTCGTGGTTCAGCTCAGTGGAGACCAGCTTGTTCACCGACGCGCCGATGCCCGGCGGGCGCTTGTGCAGCGCGTCGGTGAGCTGGCGCAGCGCGTGGTACTTCATCGACTCGACGCGGATCATCAGCGCGGCGAGCTGCTGGCGCAGCACCGGATCCTCGCTCGCCGGCCGCCCGTGGCGCTGGCGGGTGCGCGCGAGATGCAGCAGGCCGTTGAACATCTGCTGCGTGCGCGTCGTCGAGCCGAGCATGTTGCGCTCGTGCGCGAGCGTCGCGTTGGCGACCTGCCAGCCCTGGTTGAGCTCGCCGACGAGGTTGTCGCGCGGCACGCGCACGTCCTCGAAGAACACCTCGTTGAACCCCGCATCGCCGGTCATCTGCACGAGCGGCCGCACGCGGATGCCCGGCGTCTGCATGTCGATCAGCAGGTACGAGATGCCGCGGTGCTTCGGCGCCTGCGGGTCGGTGCGCACGAGGCAGAACATCCAGTCGGCGATCTGCGCGTTCGAGGTCCAGACCTTCTGGCCATTGACCACGAACTCGTCGCCGATCAGCTCGGCACGCGTCTGCAGGGAGGCGAGATCGGAGCCCGCGCCGGGCTCGGAGTAGCCCTGGCACCAGATCTCGTCGGCGGTGAGGATCGCCGGCAGGTAGCGCCGGCGCTGCGCGTCGGTGCCGTACTGGATGAGCGTCGGGCCGACCATCTGCACGCCCATCGCGCCGATGAGCTGCGGGGCGCGCGCCGCGACCAGCTCCTGGTTGACGATCGTCTGCTCCATCAGGCCGAGCGCCCGGCCGCCGTACTCGCGCGGCCAGCCCATGGCGACGAAGCCGCCCTCGTAGAGCGTGCGTTGCCACTGCTTGAGCCAGCGCACGCGCTCGGGATCACCGGGCTCGCGGCTCGGCTCGCCGACCTCGCG
>CBFGUK010000342.1:0-2733 GCA_965651925.1 uncultured bacterium
CCCTCGGCGACGTGCCGCGCCAGCACCGTCTTGCCGGTGCCCGGCTCGCCCTTGAGCAGCAGCGGCCGCTCGAGCGCGATCGCGCAGTTGACCGCATCGACCAGCGGCGCCGAGGCGATGTAGCCGGCGGTCCCCTGAAAACGAAGAAATCCGTTGTCGCTGCTGCTCATTCGCGTTCGCCTATCCGCCGCCGCTCCGCCGTTCAAGGGCGGCGCCTGCGCGGCGCCGGAGCCGCCGCGCGTGGAGACGCTATTCGATCAGCCGCGCGCGCAGGGCGGCGAGCGTGTCATCGGAGACGCCGGCGCTGCGCGCGTAGTCGGCGATGCTGCCATGCAGGGCGCGCAGCCGCTCGAGGAAGCCGAGCATCGTCTCGGGCTCGGCGTGCAGGGTGTCCGGCGGCAGGGCGCTCAACATCGCGTGATAACCCTTCGCCGCCATCAGCCGCTCGACGATCGCGTCGAGGTTCTCCTTCGTCGCCGCGTAGTCGGCGACGATCACCTCGTCGGGCACGTCGAGGAGGCCGAGCAGCAGCGCCGAGACCACCCCGGTGCGGTCCTTGCCCGCGGCGCAGTGATAGACCGCCGGCGCCGCGCTGCCCGCAAGTGTCGCGATCACCGCGGCAATCGGTCCGCGCGCGAACTCGGCGAGCAGCACGTAGCGGTCGGCGAGCGTCAGCTCGGCCGACGGTGCGGCCCGCGCCGTGTCGCCGTCGTAGAGCGGCAGGTGGTGGAACGCGAGCGCCTCGTGCGCCAGCGGCCCGCGCCCTTCGGCGCGCAGCTCGGCGGTCGAGCGCAGGTCGATCACCACGCCGAGCCCGATCTCCTCGCGCAGCCGCTGCACGGCCCCGCGGCCGAGATGACAGAGCGAATCGCTGCGGAACACCTGCCGCCAGCGCACCGTGCGCCCGCCGGCGGTCGGATAGCCGCCGAGGTCGCGGAAGTTGAGACAGCCGTCGAGGTCGATGGTGCGTTGCATGTGTCTAGAAGCGTGACCGGTGACCAGTGACCGGTGACCGGTGGGAATCACGAGTCAGGTGGCGTTCGAGCTCAAGGTTCATGCGTCGGGCCAAAGCGTCCGGGGCTGTGCGCCAAATGCGATAGACGATCCGCGACCCGCCGAATGACGAAACGCTCGTGCCTGTTTCTTGCGCCCAACCGGTCACTGGTCACCGGTCACCGGTCACGCCGTTTCCTTCGCGTAGGTCCGATCCAGATACGCCACGATGTCCGCCGATTCGAACAGGGCCGTGCCGGTGTTCGGGTCGACGAGATACGGGACCTGCATCTTCCCGGCGCGCGTGATGAACGCGGCGCGGCTCGGACTGCCTTTGGCGACGTTGTGCAGGACGTAGGGCAGCTCGAGCGCGCTCAGGCGCTCGCGGACGATGCGGCAGAACGGCGATGCCTCGAAGCTCCACAGCTCGAGCGGCTGCCGCGGCTGGCGCGCCGGCACGTAGCGGCCGCCGAAGCCGGGCCGCGCGGCGCTGGCGAGCATCGAGGTGACGTCGGTCAGCGGTCCGAGCCGCAGCACGAGCGGCGGCGGCCCGGCGCCGTACTCGGCGAACAGATAGGCGATGATGTCGTTCGATTCGTAGAGCTCGCGACCGGTGTTGGGATCGACGAGGAACGGAAACTGCGCCTTGCCGCCGCGCTGCATCACCTGGCGACGGAAGCGCGGCCCGCCGCGCGGACACGGATAGACCAGCGCCTCGAGATCGAGCACCGAGAGCGCCTCGCGCACCTTGCGGCAGTACGGGCAGGCCTCGAACTCGAAGAGCTCGAGCCGCCGCCGCGGCCGCTTGCCGAGCGCGCCGACCTGCAGCCCGCCGCCGAGGCGCGCGACACTGGCGGCGAGCGAAGTGGCGACGTCGAGCGGCCGGAACATGGGGACACAGATGAACACAGATGGCCGCAGATGGCCACGGATGGCCGGCGACACGCCTGGCGGTGCTGCGGAGCGTGGGCGTCGGCGCCCGCAAGCGGAAAGGGGAAAGCGGAAAGTCGGACGGCGGAGTCCTGCGAGCGCGGCTCCGTCCGGCGCGCCGCGCGATGACCGCGGTAGCGCGCGAAGCGCATCTGTGGCCATCTGTGTCGCCGCCATGGATGCCCTGACGCCGCTCGCTCCCGATCTCTGGGTGGCGACGCGCCCGCTGCCGCTGGCGGTCGGCGACGTCGGCACGCGCATGACCGTCGTCCGCCTGCGCGACGGCGGCCTGTGGCTGCACTCGCCGGTGCGGCTCGATGCCGCGACGCGCGCCGCGCTCGATGCGCTCGGACCGGTGCGCGCCGTGCTCGCGCCGAGCAAGGTGCACCACTTCTTCGTCGGCGACTACCGCGCCGCCTATCCCGCGGCGCGGCTCTACGCCGCGCCCGGCCTGCCGGAGAAGCGCCGCGATCTCGCGTTCGACGCCGTGCTCGACGACGAACCGCCGGCGTCCTGGCCGGGCGACCTCGAGCCGTACCTGTTCCGCGGCGCGCCGCTGATGAACGAGGTCGTGTGCTTCCATCCCGCGACCCGCACGCTCGTGCTCACCGACCTCGCGTTCAACGTCGTGCGGCCGATGCGCGGCCGCGCCCGGCTGTTCTGCTGGCTCGCCGGCGCACGCGGCTTCGGCCCGCACCGCGTGGCGCGCGCCTGCATCCGCGACCGCGCCGCGGCGCGCGCCTCGCTGCAGCGCATCCTCGAATGGGACTTCGACCGCATCGTCGTCGCGCACGGCGACGTGCTCGACAC
>CBFGUK010000343.1:0-2707 GCA_965651925.1 uncultured bacterium
GTCGAGCTGGTCGATCAGCGGCCGGCCGAACGCGTCGCCGACGATGGTGAGGAAGCGCACGCGCTCGCGCTCGATCGTCGACCACACGTCGTGCGCGTCGAGGCGCTCGGGCGTGCTCTGCACGATCACCGTGCCGCCGGCGTGCAGCGCGACGAACGCCATCCAGTGTGCCGCGCCGTGCATGAACGGCGGCGCCGGCAGGGCGCGCAGGTCGCCGCTCTTCGCCGCCTCGGCGACGGCGTCGACGCTCGTGAACTTCGGCCCCATCGTCGGTGTGCCGCCGAGCGCGCCGAAGAAGATGTCCTCCTGGCGCCACAGCACGCCCTTCGGCATGCCCGTCGTGCCGCCGGTGTAGAGGATGTAGAGGTCGTCGGGCGACCAGGCGAGCGCCGGGCGCTCGGGCGAGGCGGCGGCGAGCGCCTCCTCGTAGTCGACCGCGCCGGGCAGCAGGGCGTGGCCGGAGCCGTCGGCGACCTGGATCAGCACGTCGAGGTTCGGCAGCTGGCTGCGGATGCGCGCGACGTTCGGCGCGAAGCGCGCGTGATAGACCAGCGCGCGCGCGTCGGCGTCGTTGAGGAGGTAGATCAGCTCGTCGTCGACGTAGCGGTAGTTGACGTTGAACGGCGCGACGCGCGCCTTGTACGCGCCGACCATCCCCTCGAGATACTCGTTGCAGTTGTACAGGTAGATGCCGAGGTGGTCCTGCCCGGATTCGAAATTCTGCAGGTCGGCGCGTTCCTGGCGGCAGCCGAGGCCGCGGCTGGCGAGATAGTTGCCGAGGCGCCGCGTGCGCTCGCAGAACTGCGCCCAGGTGAAGCGCCGGTCGCGGAACACCAGACACTCGCGGTCGGGAATCGCCGCCGCGATCGCCTCGTTCAGCTCCGCCAGATTGAAGTTCGTGTTCATTGAGCTTCGCCTCCCCGGAGCCGGCGATACTTGCGGATGCGGCGCGGCGGATCAATGTGTCGCGCCGACCGGAGTTCGCAGATGACGCAGATTACGCAGAACCCGATGGGAGGATCATCTGCGTAATCTGTGTCATCTGCGGATGGTTCGGGGTTGCTTGATTCCGCCGGGGTGCGCTCGTATGGCTCGCCCCATCATGTCGGTCGGTGCGTCACAGGCTTTCGCACTCATTCGCATTCCGCGCGGGCAGGCGCGTCCGAGCGAGGACGAGCTGCGGCAGGCGCTCGAGCAGGATCGCCAGCAGATCGGCGAGGCGGCGCGCGCGACGCGCGTCGACGTGCACGTCGCCGGCCCCTACCACGTCCTCGTCGACGGCGCGGAGCTGGACGAGTACGTGGTGTGGGAACGGTAGCTGTCGGCTTTCAGCCATCAGCGTCAGCCGACTGCCTGGCTGACCGCTGACTGCTGACGGCTGTAAGCTCCTCACGGCGTCAGCCGCTCCAGCATGCGCGGAAACGGGATCGTCTCCCGCACGTGCGGGATGCCGCACAGCCAGGCGACGACGCGTTCGATGCCCATGCCGAAGCCGGCGTGCGGCACCGAGCCGTAGCGGCGCAGGTCGAGGTACCAGGCGAACGCCGATTCCGGCAGCTGGTGCTCGGCGATGCGGCGCTCGAGGGTGGCGAGATCGTCTTCGCGCTGGCCGCCGCCGATGATTTCGCCGTAGCCCTCGGGGGCGAGCATGTCGACGCAGAGCGCGAGGCGCGGATCCGCGGGATCGGTCTTCATGTAGAAGGCCTTGCAGGCGGCGGGATAGCGGTGCACCAGCACCGGTCGGTCGAAGCTCGCGGCGAGCACCGTCTCCTCCTCGGCGCCGAAGTCGTTGCCCCACTCGAGCGGGTGGCCCTTGTCGCGCAGCAGCGCCAGTGCCTCGTCGTAGGTGATGCGCGGAAACGGCTTCGCGACGCGCTCGAGGGCGGTGACGTCGCGCTCGAGGGTCGCCAGCTCCTGGCGCCGCGTGGCGAGCACGTGCTGGACGACGTGGCAGACGAAGTCCTCGGCGAGGTCCATGTCGCCGGCGAGATCGATGTACGCGACCTCGGGCTCGACCATCCAGAACTCGGTGAGATGACGGCGCGTCTTCGACTTCTCGGCGCGGAACGTCGGTCCGAAGCAGTACACCTTGCCGAACGCCATCGCGCCGGCCTCGACGTACAGCTGGCCGCTCTGCGTCAGGTACGCGGTCTCGTCGAAGTACGGCGTTTCGAACAGCGTCGTCGTGCCCTCGCAGGCGTTCGGGGTCAGGATCGGGGCGTCGAAGAGCGTGAAGCCGCGGCGGTCGAAGTAGTCGCGGCAGGCGTGGATGACGGCGGCGCGGATGCGCAGGATCGCGTGCTGGCGGGCGGAGCGGATCCAGAGATGGCGGTGGTCGAGGAGGAAGGCGACGCCGTGCTCCTTGGGGGTGATCGGGTACTCGGCGGCGGCGGCGACGAGCTGCAGGTCGCGGACGCCGAGCTCGTAGCCGAGCGGCGCGCGCGCATCGGCGCGCACGACGCCGGTGACGATCACCGCGGACTCCTGCGGCAGGTGGTCGGCGGCGGCGAACTGCTCGGGCGACACGTCGTTCCTGAACATCACGCACTGCAGCGTGCCGGTGCCGTCGCGCACGAGCAGGAAGTGCAGCTTGCCGCTCGAGCGCTTGTTGTACAGCCAGCCCTTCAGCGTCACCGTCTCGCCCTCATGCCGGCCGATGTCCTCGATGTAGACCCAGGGCGTGCTCATGCGCGGCACCATACCACGG
>CBFGUK010000344.1:0-2687 GCA_965651925.1 uncultured bacterium
GTGTTCCTCCATCCGCCGCTCGGCCGCACGTTCGCCGAGCTCACCGCCGGGGAGAAGGATCGCATCAGCCACCGCGCCCACGCCGTCGCGGCACTGCGCGCGCGGATGGCCGAGCGCGGCGGGACCGGCGACCCGGCGCGGGGCGACATGCCGGCGGACTGATCCGCCGCCGCGTGCCACGCCGCACCGGGCCCGCACGTCAGAAGCGATACTGAGCGCCGACGGTGAGAGGAATCAGGTCCGTCCCGACATCGACGGGCCCGCCGAAGTTCATGTCGGTAGGCACGAGCAGATAGCCGACATCCAGGTTCAGCAGCACGTGCTCGGTGACGTACACGTCCAACCCGCCACCGAAGCGCAGCGTGAATGCCGCATCGTCACCCGACACGCCGAAACCGAGATCATCCTCGAGCTCGGCCCGCAGCACGCCGATGCCGAACAGCCCGTACGGCTGCACCCGACCGCTCAGGGGATAGCCCTTGACACTGCCGAAGAACGAGAACGCGTCGGCGCTGAGCACGTCGAACCCGGCCGCGTCGACGTCGAAGTCGGCGTAGTACTGGAAGTCCGCCTCGATCGCCACGAACTCGTTGATCCGATAGCCGCCGCGCACATCGAAACCCGGCGAGCCCGAGGCGCTCAGGTCCACCCCGGTGTAGGCGTTCACCTCGTCGAAATCGAAGTTCTCGAATGCCCACGTGAAGCCGCCACCGACGTACCAGCCGGGTCGACCGAAGTGCTCGCCCTCCTGCGCATGCAGCGGCGCACCGACGAGCAATCCGAGCAGGGTACACAGCCTGACCATCATCCTCATTGATATCCCCCTTTCCTGTGGTGCATCCGGCGATGCACCCTCCTTCGCCGGCGGCCCCTTGCGCCCCATTGCGCATGCCCGGGCCGCCCGGCCCTGTGCGGCGTTCCGGGTAGCACGCCGTCGCGGTCAACCGCTGTCGATCCAACCGCCCTGCACCGCGCCCGCCGTCCGTCAGGTGTCTACGGCCTGCGACGTCGAGTGCATGCCGGCGCCGGCCCTGCCGACGCGGGCGTCCTCCGGCGACCGCGGGTGACACGCCGACGAGCACGCCGCCTTCCGGCCGCTGCTCTGCTGCGACCCGACGCCCCTTCAGGCAGCGCCGGTCGCGGCGCGCGGCCGCGGGCTTACGAACCATCGTGACTCGGGCAGCGGGTCGCAGTCGGCGGCGACGCGAACCGCCGAAGCTTCATTGCTTTCGCCACCCCCCTCTGTTACCCCGGCGCCACGCAGCGAGATGACGGGGCGTAGCGCAGCCTGGTTAGCGCACCTGCCTTGGGAGCAGGGGGTCGGCCGTTCGAATCGGCTCGCCCCGACCATTTTCACGGCGCGCCAGCGGGCCGCGTCGCGTTCGAGGCGCCAGTAGCTCAGGTGGATAGAGCAGCAGCCTTCTAAGCTGCGGGTCCCAGGTTCGAGTCCTGGCTGGCGCGTTCGCGTCCCGCCGGCGCGCCACCGCAGACGGCGTCCCGGGGCGCGCCGGCGCGCCCCGCCGCCCTGGTCGGGTGGTTACGTGCGCGCGGCCCTCGACGGCTACGCCGCGGCGCGGTCGATCGGGTAGCGCTGCGCGACCCAGCGCACCATGCCGCCGGCGAGATTGGCGACGCGCTCGATGCCGGCGCGCTGCAGGAGCACCGCCGCCTGCGCGGAGCGCGCGCCGGTGCGGCAGACCGTGACGATCGGCCGGTCGACGGGCAGCGAATCGATCCGTGCCGGCAGCTCGCCGAGCGGCAGCAGGCGCGCGCCCGGCACGTGGCCGAGCGGACCGACGAACTCCTCCGGCTCGCGCACATCGAGCACCAGCACGGCATTGGGATGTTCCTCGAGCCAGTGCGGCTGCACCTCCCACAGGCCGGCGAACGTGAACGTCAGTGGCGCCCACTCCGGCTCGGCCGCCGCCGCCGCCTCGCTCTGCGGGCGCCCGCAGACGAGGTTGGCGGGTACCGCGATGTCGATCAGCTTCGGATGCGCGAGCCCGAGATTGTTCATGTAGCCGACGAAGTCCGCCGCCGTGATCGCCCCGCCGAGCCGCGGGTTGTAGGTGCGCTCCTCGGCGACGCTGGTCACCGTCAGCCCGCGGTAGTCGTGCGCGGGATACAGCAGACAGCTGTCCGGCAGCGTGAAGATCTGCTCGTGCACGGCGCGATAGAGCGCCTGTGCGTCGCCCTGCTGGAAATCGGTCCGCCCCGTCCCGCGGATGAGCAGCGCGTCGCCGGTGAACGCCATCGTCTGATCGTCGAGCACGTACGTCACGCAGCCCGCGGTGTGCCCCGGCGTCGCGCGCGTGCCGAGCCAGCGCGCCCCGAACGCGATGCGATCGCCGGGACGCAGCAGCCGGTCGGCGCACGTCCCGCCGGCGGCGGCGCTGATCGCGATGCCGCTGCCGCAGCGCTGCTTGAGGAGCCACGCGCCGGTGACGTGGTCGGCATGTACGTGCGTCTCGAGCGTCCAGGTCAGGGTCAGCCCGAGCTCGCGCAGCAGCGCCGCATCGCGCCGCACGTGCTCGAACACCGGATCGATCAGCACCGCCTCGCGACGGACCGGATCGCCGAGCAGATAGGTGTACGTCGACGACTGCGGATCGAACAGCTGCCGGAAGACGAGCACAGGCCTATTCTAGCGAACTGCGCCTGCACGAGAAGTTGGAAAGAACGGCTGG
>CBFGUK010000345.1:0-2647 GCA_965651925.1 uncultured bacterium
AGCGTGTCGGTCGACAACTCCGGGCCGCCGATCGCGTTCACCGCGCCCATCGCCGGCCAGGTGTTCAACGGCAGCGGCATCCCGGTTGCCATCACCGTGCTCGATCCAGCGCAGCCGCCGGTCGAGGTCAGCTTCTTCCGCGAGACCGCCGGCACCGGGTCGCTGTTCCTCGCCACCGACACCACCGAGCCATTCGCGACGACGTTTGCGGTCACCGATCTGCCCGAGGGCGAGACCGTGGTGATCAAGGCGGTGGCGCGCGATGCGCTCAACCGCACGACCACCATCCAGGTTGCCGGCGTGACCGGTGACTGCGGCAACGGCACGGTCGATCCCGGCGAGCAGTGCGACGACGGCAACAACCTCGACGGCGACTGCTGCGCCGCGACGTGCACGTTCGAGGCGGTCGGCAGCGCCTGCGAGGACGGGCTCGCCTGCACCACCGGTGCCTGCGATGGCGCCGGGCTCTGCCTCCAGACGCCGGCGGCGGCCGGCGAGCTCTGCCGCGAGTCGCGCGGCGAATGCGACGTCGAGGAAGTCTGCGACGGCGAATCGGGCGACTGCCCCGCCGACGAGACCGTCGCCGCCGGCACCGCGTGCAGCGACGACGGCAGCGTGTGCAGCCTCGACGCCTGCGACGGCGCCGGCCTCTGCCAGCACGTCCCCGGCAACGCCGGCCTCACCTGCCGCGCCGCCGCGGGGCCGTGCGACGTCGCCGAGCAGTGCACCGGGTCCGACCCTGCCTGCCCGGCGGACGCGCTGGCGCCGCCGACCACCGTCTGCCGCGCCGCCGTGTCGGCATGCGACGCCGCCGAGCAGTGCGGCAGCGCCGGCGCCGACTGCCCCGCTGACACGACGTTGCCCGACGGGGCGAGCTGCGAGGACGCGAACCCGTGCGTGTCCGGCGACAGCTGCCTCGCGGGCCTCTGCCTGCCCGGCAGCAGCCCGGCGCCGATGACCGACTGCCGCACCGCCGCGCGCGGCAGCCTGCGGCTGCGCGACGCCGATGTCGACGCACGCGATTCATTCTCCTGGCGCTGGCAGCGCGGTATCGCCGCCACCGCCGACTTCGCCGATCCGACGCAGGCGGCGCACTACGATCTCTGCATCTTCGCCGGCACGGCGCAGGCGCTGGTCAGCCAGGTCGTCCTGCCGGCGGGCGCGCCGTGGCGCACCCAGCTCCGCCAGCGCTTCAAGTATCGCGATGCGACCGGCAGCGCCGGCGGCCTGCGCTTCGGCGTGCTGAAGAGCTCGCGCGGCGACAATGCCCGCATCACGCTCAGCGGGCGCGGCGTCAACCTCGCCGATCTCGATCTCGCCGGGCTCGAGCCGCCGCTGCTCGTGCAACTGCGCAACGCCGACAGCGGCGTGTGCTTCGAGTCCGCGTTCACCGCGTTCGGCAGCCACAGCGCGCGTGAGATCCGCGCCACGCAGCGCTGAAGCCGACACGATCACGCCGGCGCCGGGTCACTCCCGGCGCCGGCGCCTCTGCCTGTCAGGAGCTGAGCTTGACCATGCTGCACCGATATGAGCGGGGGAGCACCCGGTGGGACGATTACGGCGATGCTAGGCGCCGGCGAGGTGCGTCGTGCGGCGGCCGCGCGCGGCGCGGCGGGAGCGGTCGCATGACCGCGGCAACGGACTGCGCGGTGATCATCGTCGGCGGCGGCCCGGCGGGCGCCGCTGCCGCCCTCCAGCTCGCGGCGCGCGGATTCGGCGACCGCACCGTGCTGCTCGATCGCGCCGAGTTCCCGCGCGAGAAGCTGTGCGGCGGCGGCGTCGTGCGCCAGGCCGACCGCCTGCTCGCGCTCCTCGGCGTCGCGCCCGACGTGCCGTCGGTCCCGATTCACGCCGTGCGCTTCGCGTACGCCGGCGGCACGGCGCTGCGCCGCGAGCCGCACTGCTTCCGCGTCGTGCGCCGCGAGGAGTTCGATCAGGCGCTGCTCGGCGCGGCGCGCGCCCGCGGCGTCACGGTGCACGAGGGCGTGCGCGTCGAGCGGCTCGAGCGCGTGCCGGGCGGCATCGCCGTGCACGCGGCCACCGGCAGCTGGCGGGCGCCGGTCGTGATCGGCGCCGACGGCGCCGGCAGCCTCGTGCGCCGCACGTTCGTTCCCGGCGGCCGGCAGCGGCGCTTCGTCGCCCTCGAGGTGCTGACGCCGCCCGCTCCCGGCGGCGATCCGGCCGGCGACGCCGAGCCGCACACTGCGGTGTTCGACTTCCGCCCGGCGGCGCGCGGCCTGCGCGGCTACTACTGGGATTTCCCGTCGGTGCGCGCCGGCACGCCGCTGATGAACCGCGGCCTCGGCGGCGCCGCCTGGACGGGGCCGGGCTCGCTGAAGGCGCTCTTCGCCGAGCAACTCGGCGCCCGCGGCATCCGGCTGAGCGAGGAAGCGCTGCAGGGCGCGACCGCGCCCCTCTACGATCCCGCCGTGCCGCAGAGCGCGCCGCACGTCCTGCTCGCCGGCGACGCCGTCGGCATCGACCCGTGGTTCGGCGAAGGCATCTCGGTCGCGCTCGGGACCGGCATCCTCGCCGCCCACGCCGCCGCCGACGCGCTCGCCAGCGGCGACTTCACCTTCGCCGACCACCGCCGCCGCATCCGCGACAGCGCCGTCGGCTGGCTCCTGCGCCGCAACCGCGCCACCGC
>CBFGUK010000346.1:0-2581 GCA_965651925.1 uncultured bacterium
TACGGTGTCGCGCCTTCGCGACCACGGTTCACAGCGCATGGCGCAGCCACAGCCAGGCGGCGGCGATGGCGATGCTGGCCACCGTCACCGGCACCCCGACACGGGCGTGCTCGCGCCAGCCGATCGACACGCCGAGGCGCGCCGCCTGTTCGACGACGATCAGGTTCGCGATGCTGCCGACGAGCAGGAGGTTGCCGGCGAGCGTGCTGCCGAGCGCGAGGATCGGGCCCGCCGCGGGGCCGTCGGTGAGCGGCAGGAGCAGCATCACGGCGGGCACGTTCGAGATCAGGTTCGACAGCGCGACGGTGACGGTCAGCAGCATGACCGGCTGGCGCAGGTCGAACGCGCCGCCGGTCAGCGCGGCGCCGATCGCCGCCAGCGCGCCGGAGACCGCGACGGCGTGGTTGACGACGAACAGCGCGATGAAGAGCACGAGCAGCTGACCGTCGACCCCCGCCAGCAGTGCGCGCGACGCCGTGCGCCGGCTGACCAGCAGCACCGCCGCCGCGCCGAGCGCGAGCACATCGCGCGCGCCGATACCGGCGAGAAAGCAGGCGATCAGCGCCGCGAGCAGGACGAGCCCCTTGGCGCTCTGCACCGGGTCGAACGGCGGCACCACCACCGGCACCGCCGGCACCGGCCGCTCCCAGCGCCCGGCATGCTGCGCGGCGATCACCGCCCACACGACGCCGAGGCCGAGCAGCGCCGGCACCGCGGCGACGCCGAGGTAGCCGGCGAACGACAGCCCGAGCACCTGGCCGATCAGGATGTTCTGCGGATTGCCGATCAGCGTCGCCGCCGAGCCGATGTTCGCCGCCGCGGCGAGCGCGAGCAGGAACGGCCGCGGATCGAGCCGCCGGGCGCTGCAGCCCTCGACGACGATCGGCACCATGGCGAGGCAGACGATGTCGTTGACCAGCACCGCCGACAGCACGCCGGCGACGAGCACCAGCCCGGCGAGCAGCAGCGGCGGCGCGATCGCCGCGGCGGTGAGCCGCGCCGTCAGCGCCGCGTAGAACCCGGCGTGTGCGAGTTGCGCCGAGAGCACCATCAGGCCGAAGAGCAGCGCGATGGTGGCGACGTCGACCGCCTGCCACGCCGCGCCGGGGCTCACCGCGCCGCCGCCGATCAGGATCAGCGCGCCGACCAGCGCCACGCCGGTGCGGTCGAGCGCCGTCCCCGGCAGACCGCCGCACAGCAGGCCGAGGTAGACGGCGGCGCAGACCGCCGCGACGAGGAGCATCGCGCGCCTTTGCCGCAGCCGCGGGCGCGCCTCAAGTCCCCCCCTGCGGAGCGGCAGCGGCTTTGACTCCGCCGGACGGCTGCGCAAGGACGGCGGACAGCTCATGACGGCCGCGCTCCCGAGGACCGCGTCGGCGGCGGCGCGCAAACGCGTGCTGCTCGTGCAGCCGTCCCTGCAGCCGCCGGGCGGCGGCAACGCGGTCGCGGTGTGGATGATCGAGGCGCTCAAGCGCGACTGCGCGCTCACCGTGCTGACGACGCGGCGCATCGGGTACGACGCGATCAACCGCTACTACGGCACCGCGCTCGTGCCCGGCGAATTCCGCCACGTGCGCGTGCCGGCGCCGCTGCGCGCCGCGACGGCGGTGCTGCCGACCCCCGCCACGCATCTGCAACGCTGCCTGATCCTGCGCGTCGCGCAGCGCCTCGCGCCCGACTTCGACGTCATCCTCACCGCCAACAACGAGGCCGACTTCGGCCGGCCGGGTATCCAGTACATCCACTTCCCGTGGAACTACTTCCCGCGCCCGCCGGCGGATCTGCGCTGGTACCACGTGCAGCCGCTGCTCGCGCTCTACTACGCGATCGCGGCGCGTCTCCTGCCGTGGGACCCGGCGCGCGTTCGCGCGAATCTCACGCTGGTCAACTCGCGCTGGACGGGCGGGAAGGTCGCCGAACGACACGGGCTCACCTGGGAGGTGGTCTATCCGCCGGTCGGCGGCACGTTCCCGGCGGTGCCGTGGGTCGAGCGCGAGAACGGCTTCGTCAGCCTCGGCCGCGTCTCGCCGGAGAAGCGCCTCGAGCTGATCATCGAGATCCTCGCCGCGGTGCGCGCGCGCCATCCCGACGTCCACCTGCACATCATCGGCTCGATCGACGGCTCAACCTACGGACGCCGCATCCGCCGCCTGGCCGCGCGCCACCGCGACTGGGTGACGCTCGACGCGAACGTGTCGCGCGCCCGCGTCGAGGAACTGCTCGCCCGCCACCGCTACGGGCTGCACGGCATGCCCGACGAGCACTTCGGCATCGCCGTCGCCGAGATGAGCCGCGCCGGCTGCATCCCGTTCGTCGCCGCCGACGGCGGCCAGGTCGAGATCGTCGGCGACGACCGCCTGATCTACACGGATGCCGCCGATGCGGTCGCGAAGATCGACCGCGTGCTCAGCGACGCGGCGACGCAGGACGCGCTGCGCACCCACCTCGCCGCCCGCCAGACACTCTGGTCGCGCGAGCAGTTCATCACCCGCATCCAGGACATCGTCGCCCGCTTCTGAGCGGGAGATCGACCGCGTGCGGCAGTTCTGGAGGGCTGTCGGCGAGAGGGGACCCGAAAGGC
>CBFGUK010000347.1:0-2577 GCA_965651925.1 uncultured bacterium
ACGCTGCCGCAGATGTAGCGCGCCTCGGCGCCGAGCAGGAATGCGACCGCGGCGGCGATGTCCTCCGGCGCGCCGGGGCCGCCGGTCGGCACCGGGAAGTCGCGGATCGCCGGACCGTACACCGGGTGGGCGAGGCCGCCTTCGAGCAGCGGCGTCTGCACCGGGCCGGCGGCGACGGCATTGAGGCGGATGCCGGCGCCGGCCCAGTCCGGTGTCGGCGCGACGCGGCGCAGCCAGCGGGTGAGCGCGAGCTTTGCGCCGGCGTACACCTGCTGGCCGAAGAGCGTCGGCGCGAGCGCCCTGGCGGCCTGCTCGTCGCCGGCGAGACAGTGCGTGACGAGCTCGGAGTCCATGCCGGGAACGGTCGTCGAGTTCGAGGAAATCACCACCGCCGCCGGCCGCGTGCCGCGCGCCAGCACGGGGCGCAGCGCGTCGAGCAGCACCTGGGCGCCGAAGTAGTTCACGCCGACGATCGCCGCGTGGTCGGTGACGTGCGGGCCGAGCCCGGCGCAGGCGACGAGGCCGTCGAGCACGCCGTCGCAGGCCGTACGGCAGGCCTCGATCGCCGCGGCGCGGCCGGCGGGCGCGGAGAGGTCGGCGACGATGTCCGCCGCGCGCACGTCGACGCCGAGCACGCGCGCGCCGTCGCGGGTCAGGCGGCGCGCGATGGCGGCGCCGATGCCGGAGGCGGAACCGGTGACGAGGATGGTCGGCATGCGCTGCTCCTGCTTCAGGACGCGTCGTCCGCCAGCCACTCCGGCACCGGCAGGTGTTTGGCACGCAGGAAGGCGGGGTTGAACAGCTTGCTCTGGTAGCGCGTGCCGTAGTCGCACAGCACGGTGACGATCACGTGCCCCGGGCCGAGCGCGCGCGCGACGCGCATCGCGCCGGCGACATTGATGCCCGAGGAGCCGCCGACGCACAGGCCCTCCTCGGCGAGCAGTGCGAAGATGACGCGCAGCGCCTCCTCGTCGGTGACCTGCAGCGCCTCGTCGATCGGCGCGCCCTCGAGGTTCGCCGTGATGCGGCCCTGGCCGATGCCCTCGGTGATCGAGTTGCCCTCGGCCTTCAGCTCGCCATGCGCGTAGTAGTGCCAGAGCGCCGAGCCGAGCGGGTCGGCGAGCACGATGCGCACCGACGGCTTGCGCTCCTTGAGCGCGAGGCCGACGCCGGCGAGCGTGCCGCCGGTGCCGACCGAGGCGACGAACGCGTCGACCCGCCCGTCGGTCTGCGCCCAGATTTCCGGGCCGGTCGTCTCGATGTGCGCCCGGCGGTTGGCGACGTTGTCGAACTGGTTCGCCCACACCGCGCCGTGCGGTTCGGTGCGCGCCAGTTCCTCGGCGAGGCGGCCGGAGACGCGCACGTAGTTGCCGGGATCCTTGTACGGCAGCGCCGGCACGAGGCGCAGGTCGGCACGGCACAGGCGCAGCATGTCGCGCTTTTCCTGGCTCTGCGTGTCGGGCATGACGATCACCGTGCGGTAGCCGCAGGCGTTGGCGACCAGCGCGAGCCCGATGCCGGTGTTGCCGGCCGTGCCCTCGACGATGACGCCGCCCGGCTCGAGCAGGCCGCGCGCCTCGGCGTCGCGGATGATGGAGAGCGCGGCGCGATCCTTCACCGACCCGCCCGGGTTGAGGAACTCGCACTTGCCGTAAATCTCGCAGCCGGTCTCCTCGGAGGCGCGGCGCAGGCGGACGAGCGGCGTGTTGCCGATCAGCTCGACAAATCCCGACGGCACGGTCATGGCCGACGCTGGCTAGCACAGCCCGGAAGCGGAACGGAACGGCGCGGTCGCGCGGGGGAACACAGATGACCACAGATGACCACGGATCCGTGGGCATCTGTGGCCAGCGTGGCCCCGTCTGCGAACGATGACGGCTGCGTACAGCAGCGCCCCGGAGGGTGCCGCTCCCTCGGCGCCTGTGGGATCGAGCGATGCGCGCCCCTTTTCGAGTCCTCAGTCAATCTAAAACTGCATGTACTTCGCCGGCGCGCTGTGCGATGAGGGCCGGCGGGAGGACGCCGGCATGAAGCGGTCGTTCGGAATCGTCATCGTCGCCAGTGCGCTGCTCGCCGTTGCCGCCTTCGGCAGTGAGGTGCCCGGCGGGCCATGCTGTGCCTGCATCGAGCTGAGCGGCGGAGCCCAGCCGGCGATTCCCGCGTTCTTCTGCGGATTCTTCCCCGGCCCTGAGCTGGGCGAGGCGGAGGCCCGCTGCGAGAGCATCGTGAACGCCACCGCCCCGGGCCTGTTCTGCACCAACGCGACCGCGTCCCGCTGCGTGCTGGAGCTCGCCGGGGACGACATCGCCTGTCCGCCCAGCGCCGGTGCACCGCTGGCCTCGACGACCGTGCTCGCCACCCTCGTCGCCGTCCTCGCCGCCGCCGGCATCCTGCGCGCCCGCCGCAGCGCATAGGGCGTAAACGCCGCCGTTCCGTCGGCGCCTGTTGTCCGGGGTCCCCTCTCCCCGCCAGGGGAGAGCGTCAGGGTGAGGGGCGTCCGATATCTCCAGCGCGAGCAACGTGCTGCGGCGCAGGCTGGACGTGTCGATGCCGCATGAGGCAACGCGCGTCCGCGGC
>CBFGUK010000348.1:0-2338 GCA_965651925.1 uncultured bacterium
GAGCGGCGCGGGGCGCGGTCAGGCTGTGACGCGGAACCAGGCTGTTCGCTGTTAGGCTGTTACGCTGTTAGGGGAAAACTCGCGCTGCTCGCGCGCGTCCTTTGCCCATTTCGAGTCGAGACCTCCGGCCCCTAACAACCTAACAGCGTAGCAGCGTAACAGCCTTCCTCTCACAACCATCCCGCGCGCCTGAACGCCCGGTACAGCAGGCCGCAGACGGTCAGCATCAGCCCGATCACCGCCGGGTAGCCGTAGCGCCAGTGCAGCTCGGGCATGTACTCGAAGTTCATGCCGTAGATGCCGGCGATCATCGTCGGCACGGCGATGATCGCCGCCCAGGCGGCGAGCTGCTTGGTGGTGTCGCTCTGCGCGACCGAGACGAGCGACAGCTTCGCCTCGAGCGCGCTGGTGACCAGCTCGCGCAGCGTGTCGACCGCCTCGTTGATGCGGATCGTGTGGTCGTACACGTCGCGGAAGTACGGGCGGGTGTCCTCGGGGATCGTCGCCAGGTCGAAGCGCATCAGGCGGTTGCAGATGTCGACCAGCGGCGAGACGGCGCGCTTCAGGATCAGCAGGTCGCGCTTGAGCTCGTAGATGCTCTCGACCGCGCCGCGGTCCGGCCGGCCGGAGAAGATCTCCTCCTCGATCGTGTCGAGCCGGTCCTCGAGCGCCTCGACGATCGGGAAGTAGTGGTCGACGACGAAATCCATGAGCGCGTAGAGGACGAAGCCCGGCCCCTTGCGCAGCAGGTGCGGCGTCGACTCGCAGCGCTTGCGCACCTCGGCGTAGGACAGCGAGGCGCCGTGGCGGATCGAGACGACGTAGTTCGTGCCGATGAACACGTGCGTCTCGCCGAGCGCGATGCGGTCGGCGGTACCGTGCGCGAGCCGCGCGGTGCGCAGCACGACGAACAGGCCCGCGCCGTACTCCTCGAGCTTCGGGCGCTGGTGGGCGCGCAGCGCATCCTCGATCGCGAGGTCGTGCAGGCCGAACTCCTCCTGCACCTGGCGCAGCAGCGTGTCATCGGGCTCGTGCAGCCCGATCCAGACGAACCGGCCGGGAATCGTGATCACCTCGCTGATGTCCTCGACCGGCACGTCGCCGACGCGCGTGCCGTCGGCGTACGCGACGCAGTTCACCACCATCGCCATGCGCGGCGCGATAGACGAGCCGCGGCGCGCTGGCAACCGGGCGCGGGAACGGCGGTTGCCGGGCCGACGGGGCCTCCCTATACTCGCTCGCCTATGGCGGACGACGCGACGCACGCGGCGGCACGCCCGCGCACGCTCGGTGCGTTGCGCGCGGCCGGGATCACCACCCAGCCGGTGCGCGAGGAAATGCGGCGCAACCTCCTCGCGCGACTCGCCGACGGCGTCCCGCTCCTCCCCGGCATCATCGGCTTCGAGGACAGCGTCGTGCCGGAGATCGAGAACGCGCTGCTCGCCGGGCACCACATCGTCTTCCTCGGCGAGCGCGGCCAGGCGAAGTCGCGCATCATCCGCGCGCTCACCGGCCTGCTCGACGAGGCGATCCCGGCGATCGCCGGCTGCCCGCTGCACGACGATCCGTACCACCCGATCTGCCGGCCATGCCGCGACCGCATCGCCGCCGACGGCGAGGCGACGCCGATTGCGTGGATCGAGCGCGCGGCGCGCTACGGCGAGAAGCTCGCCACGCCCGACACGTCGATCGCCGACCTGATCGGCGAGGTCGATCCGATCAAGGTCGCCGAGGGCCGCTACCTCGCCGACGAGGAGACGATCCACTACGGGCTCATCCCGCGCTCGAACCGCGGCCTGTTCGCGATGAACGAGCTGCCCGACCTCACCGAGAAGGTCCAGGTCGGCCTCTTCAACCTGATGGAGGAGAAGGACGTCCAGATCAAAGGCTACCGCGTGCGGCTGCCGCTCGACGTCGTCATCATCGCCAGCGCGAACCCCGAGGACTACACCTCGCGCGGCCGCATCATCACGCCGCTCAAGGACCGCTTCGACGTCCAGATCCGCACGCACTACCCGCGCACGCTCGAGCACGAGATCGCGATCATGGAGCAGGAGGTGCCGGTGCGCGAGCGCAGCGGGCGCCCGGTGCACGTGCCCGACTTCCTCAAGGAGGTGATCGCGCGCGTGACGTTCGAGGCGCGCGCGTGTCCCGAGATCAACCAGGCCTCGGGCGTCAGCGTGCGGGTGACGATCAACAACTACGAGAGCGTGCTGAGCAACGCCGAGAAGCGCGCCGTGCGCACCGGCGAGCCGGAGATCGTGCCACGCATCAGCGATCTGCATGCGCTGTTCGCCTCGACCGCCGGCAAGATCGAGATCGAGTACGCCGCCGAGGA
>CBFGUK010000349.1:0-2318 GCA_965651925.1 uncultured bacterium
GCCATGCAGCGCAGTCATGGCGCGGAAGGGCAGGGAAGCGATACGCGAAGCGATGGCGCGCGACGCCCGGTCGTTCCGCGGGTTGCTGGTCTGGCGTCAGGCGATGCGGCTGGCGACGAGTTGTTACACGCTGACGAAGGGATTGCCGCGGGAGGAGCGATACGGCCTGACGAGTCAGATCCGTCGCGCGGCGATCTCCGTGCCGGCGAACATCGCGGAGGGAAACGGCCGGGCAACGCGCGGAGCGTACATCGGCTTCCTGCGGATCGCCCAGGGCAGCCTGCGCGAGCTCGAAACGTACCTCCTGTTCCTGGTCGAGGCGAAGCTGATGTCGCCGGAAGCCGTGGAACCAGTCCTGCGCCAACTCGATTCAGTCGCCAGACTACTCAACCGCCTGATGCAGTCCCTGCACTCCGCTCCCCCGAGAGCATGACGACCCGGCCGTCATCCGACCCCGAAACGCCCGATTCCCCAAACCTCCGGCCCCCTAACAGCCTAACAGCCAGCAGCCTAACAGCCTCGCCATCACCTGAGCTGCCGCCTTCCGGCCGGAATGCCCCCTCCCGCTCCCCTAACAGCCTAACAGCCAACAGCCTAACAGCCTGGCCGTTACCCGAAATGTCGTCACTCGACCGCACCCTCGCCGACTACCGCACCCTCGGCCTCACCACCGGCCCCCACCTCATCTCCTTCCTCCGCGCCGAGCTCAGCGCCAACGGCATCATTCCGCTCCGCGATCTCCCAAAGGTTCCCACCAACACCTGGATCAGGACCGCCGGGCTCGTCATCGTGCGCCAGCGGCCGGGGAGCGCGAAGGGGTTCTGCTTCCTCACGCTCGAGGATGAGACCGGGATCGGCAACGCCGTGGTCACGCCCGATCTCTTCCAGCGCCACCGCACGATCATCCACACCGCGGCGCTGCTCTGCCTCGAGGGGCCGCTGCAGACCATCGAAGGCGTCACGCACGTGCGCGCGCGGCGTTTCACGCCGTTGCGCCTGCCGGCGCAGGCCATCACCCAGACCGGCCACGGCTACCGGATGCGCGTCACGCCCGACGACGAGGACGACCCACCACCGCTGCCGAAATCGCACGACTTCCGCTGAGCACGAGTGAACGCACGAGGAGGACCGCATGCCGACCGTCCGATTCGACCTCGCCCCCGTCTCGCCGGCCCGCCCGCGGCGTCTGCTCGACCAGGTGCGCGACGCCGTGCGCGTGCGGCACTACAGTCCGCGCACCGAACAGGCCTACATCGGCTGGATCCGCCGCTTCATCCTCTTTCACGGCAAGCGGCACCCGCTGGAGATGGGCGAGCCCGAGATCCGCCGCTTCCTGACCGCCCTCGCAGTGCAGCGGCAGGTGAGCGCCTCGACGCAGAGCCAGGCGCTCGCGGCGCTGTTGTTCCTCTACCGCGACGTGCTCGGCCGCGATCCCGGCTGGATCGAGGACGTGGTCCGCGCTCGGCGCCCACGGAGGCTGCCGGTCGTGCTCACGCGAGCGGAGGTCGTGCGCCTGCTGGCCGCGCTCCGCGGCGCGATGTGGATCGCCGCCATGCTCCTCTACGGCGGCGGGCTGCGCGTCATCGAACTACTGCGGCTGCGCGTCCACGATCTCGACTTCGAGCGCGGCGAGATCCTCGTTCGACACGGCAAGGGCGGCGGCGATCGCGTCACCGTGCTGCCCGCCGCCGCGGTAGCCGCGCTGGCCGAACACCTCGACGCCGTACGCCGGCGCCACGACGCCGATCTGGCTACGGGCTACGGCGAAGCGCGTCTGCCCGACGCGCTGGCGCGCAAGTACCGCGGGGCCGGGCGCGAATGGGGCTGGCAGTGGGTGTTCCCGGCGGCGCGCATTTGTACCGATCCGCGCTTCGGGCCACCGACCCGCCACCATCTGCACGAAACCGCCGTCCAGAAAGCCGTCCATGCCGCGGCCCGGCGCGCCGGTCTCACCAAGGCCGTCGGCCCGCATACGCTCCGGCATTGCTTCGCGACCCACCTCCTCGAGGATGGCTACGACATCCGCACCGTCCAGGAGCTGCTGGGCCACCGCGACGTGAAGACGACAATGATCTACACCCACGTTCTCAACCGCGGCGGCCGCGGCGTCGCCAGCCCCGCCGACCGCCTCTGCGCTTCGCCCGTTATCCCGCCAAACCAGGCGGCTATGCCATCTCCCCCGATACCTGCGAAGCTGCTGGAGAAGTCATTGGACCGACAAGCCATTCAGCGCTATCCTCGCGACATGCCGAAGCCCGTGATCCCGCCATCCGAAGGCGGGATTCGCCGCAACCGTTCGTCTGGATAATTGTAGTTAG
>CBFGUK010000350.1:0-2284 GCA_965651925.1 uncultured bacterium
GTGCTGATCAACACCGCGCGCGGCTGGCTGGTCGACGGCGACGCGCTCACCGCCGAGCTGGTCAGCGGCCGCATCGACGCCGTCCTCGACACCACCGAGCCCGAGGTGCTGCCCGCCGACTCGCCGCTCTACGACCTGCCGAACGTCTTCCTCACACCGCACATCGCCGGCGCCCTCGGCAGCGAAACGCAGCGCCTCGCCGACCTCGCGATCGACGAGATCGAGCGCTACGCGCGCGGCGCCCCGCTCGCGCATCGCGTCCGCCGCGAGGACCTGTCGCGCCTCGCCTGATTTCCAACGCGAAGGCGCGAAGACGCGACGCGCTCAGGTCTGAAGCAGCAGGCGGTCGAGGCCGCGCAGGAAGGTGAGGCGGCGCCAGCGAATGCGCTGCGGGGCGAGGCGCAGGTGCGGCCAGCGGCGCAGCAGCTCGCGGAAGGCGATCTGCGCCTCGAGCCGGGCGAGCTGGGCACCAAGGCAGAAGTGGATGCCGTGCCCGAACGCCAGGTGGCGGTTCTCGGCACGCGCGACATCGAGCCGCTCCGGATCGGCGAACACGGCCGGATCGCGGTTCGCGGCGCCGAGCACCGCGACCACCGCCTCGCCGCGGCGGAAGCGGTGGCCGTTCCAGTCGATGTCCTCGGTGGGGAAGCGCGCCGTGAACTGCACCGGCGAATCCCAGCGCAGCAGCTCCTCGACGGCGCTCTCGAGCCGTGCCGGCTCGGCACGCAGCCGCTCGAGCTGCTCGGGATGACGCAGCAGCGCGAGCAGGCCGTTGCCGATCAGGTTCGTCGTCGTCTCGTTGCCGGCGGCGAGCAGCAGCGCCAGCGTGCCGTGCAGCTCCTGCTCGGAGAGCCGCTGCCCGCCGTCCTCGGCCTGCACGAGCGCGGTGATCAGGTCGTCGGCGGGCGCCGCGCGGCGCGCCTCGGCGACGCCGCGCATGTACGTGAAGAACTCCTCGGCCGTGCGGCGCAGCACCTTCGCGCCCGGCGATGCCTGCGGATCGAGGAAGCCGACGAGATGATCGGACCAGCGCTTGAATACGGCGCGGTCGGCGGCCGGGATGCCGAGCATCTCGGCGATCACCGTCACCGGCAGCGGCACGGCGAAGTCGGCGATCAGGTCGATCGTGTCGCGGCCGGCGAGCCCGGCGAGCAGCTCGTCGGCGATCGCCTCGATGCGCGGCCGCAGTCGCTCGACGGCGCGCGGCGTGAAGGCGGTGTTGACCAGGCCGCGCAGCCGCGTGTGGTCGGGCGGGTCGCGGCGCAGCAGCACCGGTTCGTCGCTGCCGTCGGGCTGCGCGAGGCCGTTCGCCACGGCGATCGCGTGCTGGCGCGCGAAGCCGACGAAGCGGCGGTCGTCGGCGGAGAAGCGCGCATCGCGCAGCAGCGCGAGGCAGTCGGCGTGGCGGAACAGGATCCAGCCCTCGACCGCCGGGCTGCGGTGCACCGGATCCTGCTCGCGCAGGCGGCGGTAGAGCGGATACGGATTGCCGCGCGCGCGCCCGAGCAGCGGGTTGAAGACGAGCCCGGTCTGCCACCACTCGACACCGAGCATCAGCCCCATGCGCGTCAGCTCGCGCGCGACGAGGAGGGAGCCGCGAACCGTCATGGGGGCGGAGTGTAGCGTGCGGCGAGGAACCGGGCGATCCGCAGATTACGCATCCGCAGATTACGCAGATGACGCAGATGCTGGGGCGGTGCGGCATCGGATATGGCGGCGGGACACATCGGTGCCGCACCCCCTCTCGACCGCTGCGCCGCCCGTCCGCAGCGCCCTGGAGGGCGCCGGTCCCTCGGCGCCCGTTGGATCAGACACGCGCGCGTCATCGCAACGCGGCGCGGTCATCAGACACGCGTCCGTGAATGGGACGCGCGTCGCCCAATCCAACAGGCGCCGAGGGACCGGCGCCCTCCAGGATTCGTCTGGCGAGCGGCCGACGTTATGCCGGGCAGGCGACGAGGAGATTGTTGACGGCGACGATGAGCTCATTCACCTCGACGCCGCCGTTGCCGGCGAAGTCGAATGACGGGCAGGCGTCGAGCGCGGCGCTGCCGAGGGCGATGTTCACGCCGGTGATCAGCTCGGCGACGGTCACCAGCCCATCGTCGTTGCAGTCGCCGGTGCACTGGTCGCCCGGGATGCGCGTGCCGGTCGGCGTCGGCAGCGGCCCGGTGCCGGTCGGCGTCGGCACGCCGGCCGTCGCCGTCGCCGTCGGCGTCGGGCCATCGACCGTCTCCGTCGGTGTCGGCACGCCGACCGGCACCGTCGCGGTCGGCTCGGCGGC
>CBFGUK010000351.1:0-2280 GCA_965651925.1 uncultured bacterium
GCGATGAGCTCCGTGTTCGGCCACCTGTTCCGCATCTCGACGTTCGGCGAGTCGCACGGCGGCGGGGTCGGGGTGGTGGTCGACGGCTGCCCGCCGCGCCTGCCGCTGGCGGTCGAGGAGATCCAGCGCGATCTCGACCGCCGCCGCCCGGGGCAGAGCCGCATCACCACGCCGCGCGACGAGCCCGACCGCGCCGAGATCCTCTCCGGCCTGTTCGAGGGCCGCACGCTCGGCACGCCGATCGCGATCCTGGTGCGCAACGAGGACGCGCGCTCGCATGCGTACGAGTCGTTCAAGGACACCTACCGGCCCTCGCACGCCGACTACACGTACGAGGCGAAGTACGGCATCCGCAACTGGCAGGGCGGCGGGCGTGCCTCGGCGCGCGAGACGATCGGCCGCGTCGCCGCCGGCGCGATCGCGCGCAAGCTGCTCGCCAGCGCGGCGGGCGTCGAGGTCGTCGCCTACGTCCGCCAGGTGTGGACGATCGCCGCGGCGATCGATCCCGCGGCGGTGACGCCCGAGGCCGTCGAGGCGAACATCGTGCGCTGCCCCGACGCGGCCGCCGCCGAGGCGATGATCGCGCGCATCGATGCGGCGCGGCGCGCCGGCGATTCGCTCGGCGGCGTCGTCGAGTGCGTCTGCCGCCGCGTACCGCCCGGCCTCGGCGAACCGGTGTTCGACCGTCTCGAGGCGGATCTCGCGCGCGCCATGCTGTCGCTGCCCGCCTCGAAGGGGTTTGAGATCGGCAGCGGCTTTGCCGGCGTGACGCTGACCGGCATCGAGCACAATGACCCGTACACCCGCGAGGCGGGCCGCGTGCGCACGCTGACCAACCGCTCGGGCGGCGTGCAGGGCGGGATCAGCAACGGCGAGGACATCGTCTTCCGCATCGCGTTCAAGCCGACGGCGACGATCCGCCAGGCGCAGCAGACCGTCGACCGCGCCGGCAACGCCGTCACCCTCGAGGCGAAGGGGCGCCACGACCCGTGCGTGCTGCCGCGCGCGGTGCCCATGGTCGAGGCGATGGCGCTGCTCGTCCTCGCCGACCATTTCCTGCGCCAGCGCGCCCAGTGCGGTGACGCGCCGCCCGCCGGCTGATCGTTTCGGAGGTCGTCATGAGGCACTCGCCCGGCTTTCTCGCCCTGGTCAACGATGCGAAGACGCGCATCCGCGAGTGCAGCGTCGACGACGTGAAGGCGATGCTCGACCGCGGCGACCGCATCGCGCTCATCGACACGCGCGAGGAGAGCGAGTGGGGGCGCGGCCACCTGCCGGGCGCGCTCCACCTCTCGAAGGGTGTCATCGAGCGCGACATCGAAGCGGCGATTCCCGATCGCGCCACGCCGATCGTCCTCTACTGCGGCGGCGGCTTCCGCTCGGCGCTGGTCGCCGACAACCTGCAGAAGATGGGCTACACCCACGTCGTCTCGATGGACGGCGGCTGGCGCGAGTGGAACCAGCGGGAGTATCCGGTGGCGAAGGGGTGAGGGGGAGGAAGGCTGTTAGGCTGTTACGCTGTCAGGGGCCGGAGGAACGTGTTGCGGCGAAAGCGCGCCTCGATTCGCTGCCTCCGGCCCCTGACAGCGTAACAGCCTAACAGCCTGTCCCTCAGTGCAGCACCGTTCCCGGATCGTCCTCGCCGAGCGGCTGCGCGACGCCGCCGGCCTGATGGTGGACGAGGCGCCACTGGCCGTCCTCGCGCACGAAGACGTTGGTCGCCACCAGCTCGGCATCGGGCAGCAGCTCGGTGCAGACCACGACGGCGGTGTCGCCGAACACCTGCGCGCTCGCCCGCGCGCAGCGGATCGCCGGCGCGTTGGGGTTTTCGAGGATGCCCTGCCAGCTCGCCAGCACGGCGTCGCGCCCGTGCAGCGGCTGCCAGCCGGGATGGATGCAGGTCACCGCGGCGCGCTGCGCCCACAGCTCGGTCATCGCGGCAACGTCGCGCGCCGTGAACGCCGCATAGAACGCGCGATTCATCGCCAGCACCAGCTCCTCATCGCGCGCGCCCATCGCCGTGCACCATAGCCGCGCCGCACGGTACCCGCCAGGCATTTGCACGATGCGACGCGCCGTTCAGATCCCCTCTCCCGGAGGGAGAGGGTCAGGGTGAGGGCGTGTTTCCGGCGACGTCGGCTCATCTCTGAACACGCGCGCTGGCTGTCGCCTGTTGCGAAGACGCGGCGGCGTGCTGCCGAGCGGGCCGCCGCTCCGCGCGGCCAGTTGCTCGCGCTGGAGATGTCGGACGCCCCTCACCCTGACCCTCTCCCCTGGCGG
>CBFGUK010000352.1:0-2188 GCA_965651925.1 uncultured bacterium
CGCCGACAAGCAGTCGTGGGAGGACATGAAGGAGTTCTTCGAACGCGCCTTCGCGTAGCAGAAGATCTCTGGCCGCGAAGGCGCGGAGGGCGCGAAGCCCGGAGTGGAGACCTGCCACCTGCGCCGAGGCGTGATGCGTGGCTCATTCCGGGCTTCGCGCCCTCCGCGCCTTCGCGGCCCCTTTTTTTCACAACGTCACGCGGTTCGGACACGGGCGGCCGGCTTCGATGTCGCTGATGTTGGCCAGCGTCACGGCGGCGATGCCTTCGAGCGCTTCGCGGGTGAAGAACCCCTGGTGGCCGGTGATGACGACGTTCGGAAACGTCAGCAGGCGGGCGAAGACGTCGTCGCGCAGGATGTAGCTCGAGCGGTCCTCGAAGAAGAGCGCCGACTCCTCCTCGTACACATCGAGCCCGAGATAGCCGATGTGGCCCGACTTGAGCCCGGCGATGACCGCCTGCGTGTCGACGAGCGCGCCGCGGCTGGTGTTGATCAGCATGACGCCGGGACGCATCGCCGCCACCGCCGCGGCGTCGATGACGTGATACGTCGCCGGCGTCAGCGGGCAGTGCAGCGTGACGATGTCCGCCGCGGCGAAGAGCTCGGGCAGGCCGACGTAGCGCGCGCCGAGGGTGGTCACCGCCGGATGCTCGACCGGATCATGCGCCAGCAGCCGGCAGCCGAATCCGGCGAGGATGCGCGCGACGACGGCCCCGATCTGCCCGGTGCCGACGATGCCGACCGTGCGGCCGCAGAGATCGAAGCCGAGCAGCCCGTCGAGCGCGAAGTTGCCTTCGCGCACGCGCGCCCAGGCGCGGTGCAGCTTGCGGTCGAGCATCAGGATGAGCCCGACGGTGTGCTCGGCGACCGCATGCGGCGAGTAGCTCGGCACGCGCACGATCGTGAGGTCGTGCGCCGCGGCAGCGGCGAGATCGACATGGTTGAACCCCGCCGAGCGCAGCGCGATCACCCACGTGCCGTGCGCGGCGAGGTCGGCGAGCACCGGCGCCGAGAGCTCGTCGTTGACGAACGCGCACACCGCCGCCACGCCGTGCGCGAGCGCGCTCGTCTCCGGCGCGAGCCGCGGCTCGAGAAAGACGAGCTCGTGCCCGTGCGCGGCATTGGCCGCCTGAAAGAACTCGCGGTCGTACGGCTTGCTGCTGAAGAACGCGACGCGCATGCGCGCACCAGATCCGAGACGAGTCGCCTACGCCAGTACCGTCTCGCCGCGAAGGCGCGAAGGACGCGAAGTCCGGCGTGGAGTCCTGAATCACGCCCGCAAGGGCAGCAGGCCTCCGCTCCGGCTTCGCGTCCTTCGCGCCTTCGCGGCCCCCCTCCGCCACTCGTCCCTGAGCGTTGCCGAACCGGGAGGCGTCTGGTACCAAACGCGCGTTTGGGCCCGAGGCGATGCCGCAGAACGTACCCGAGTTCCAGTTCGATGCCGACGCGCTGCGGCTGCGTCAGTTCCTCTACGAGTACTGGTGCACGCACGGCCACGGGCCGAACCTGCGCGCCGCGCACGAGGGCACGGGGCTGAGCCGGGCGCAGATCATCGACGCCTACCAGCAGCTCGACCTCGGCCTCATCTGCGTCGTCGACCACACGTCGCAGAACGTCAACCTGCTCAAGGTGCAGCCGTTCTCGAGCTACCCGAGCCAGGTCGAGGTGTACCTCGACGACCGCTTCCACTGCTACGCCGGCTGCGCGCTCGAATCGATCGCGCTGTCGCGCATGCCGCCGTTCGCCGGCCGCACCATCCGCCTCGAGTCGTACTGCGCCTGCTGCCTCGCGCCGGTGACGATCACGACGCGCGACGGCGAGGTGCTCGCGCACACGCCGGAGACGGTCGCGATCCACATCAGCACCAGTCCGCGCGAGTGGAACCTGACCAACATCGTCTCGATGTGCGACAGCATGAACTTCGTCCACGACGCCGCGCACGCCGCGCGCTACGAACGCCAGATCGCCCGCCGCGGCGTCCTCGTCACCCTCGACCAGGCGCGCCGCTTCGTCGCCGACACCGCGGCAAACCGCATGCACCGCTACGACTGGCCCCCGGTGGCCGTGAAGCCGGCCCGCATCCTCGCCGGCCTGAAGGCGCTGGGCGTGGATGTAGGGAACTGGGAGTAAGGCAGGTTGTTAGTTGTTAGGTTGTTAGTTGTTAGTTGGAGTCGGGTCACACGATTCG